>NZ_JAUSVX010000001.1:692666-1038999 GCF_030814995.1 Labrys wisconsinensis
GCCAATTACCGCAAGGCCGTGGTCTCGGCCTTCGCCGATGTCGAGAAGGCGCTGGTCGCCGTGCGCCAGCTCGGCCGCCAGGAGGCGCTGCAGCGCGACGTGGTCAAGAGCGCCCGCACCGCCTACCAGCTCTCCGAGCAGCAGCTGAACGAAGGCACGGTCGACATCACCACGGTGCTCAACAACCAGACGACGCTGTTCCAGGCGCAGAACACCCTCGTCGAGGTGAAGCTGTCGCGCCTGCAGGCCCTGGTGGCGCTGTTCCAGGCGCTCGGCGGCGGCTGGGACAAGCCGCCCGCCGCGCCGGCGGCGCCTCTGCCTGTACCGGTGCCGGTGCCGGTGCTCGTGCTCTCCCCCGCGGAGCGCTCGTGATGGCGCGGCGGCTCGGTCGCAACCTCGCGGCGCTGGTCCTGGTCGGCGCGCTCGGCGCCGGCGCCTGGCTCACCCGCGAGCGCTGGATGCACTGGCCGGCCGGGCAGAGCGCCGGCACCGGCGCGACCGACGCCGCCGCGCCCCGCTCGGGCGGGCGGCGCGGGCGCTTCGGCGGCGGCCAGCAGGGGCCGATCGCCGTGCTGAGCGCGCCGGCGGCGGCGGCCGACGTGCCGGTCTATGTCGAGGGCGTCGGCACGGCGCAGGCCTTCAACACGGTGACGGTGCGCCCGCAGGTCGACGGCCGCCTGGTCGAGGTGGCGTTCCAGGAGGGCCAGGACGTCAGGAAGGGCGACGTCCTCGCCCGCATCGACGACCGGACCTATCGGGCCGAGCTCGACCAGGCCGTGGCCAAGCAGGCGCAGGACCAGGCGACGCTCGAGAACGCCAAGCGCGACCTGGAGCGCTACATCGCGCTGGCCGCCACCAATTCGGTGACCAAGCAGCAGGCCGACACCCAGCGCGCCGTGGTGGCGCAGACGCAAGCCATGCTGCAGGCCGACCAGGCGGCGATCGAGGCGGCCCAGATCACGCTCGGCTACACCACCATCACCGCGCCGATCGACGGCAGGACCGGCATCCGCATGATCGACGAGGGCAATCTCCTGCAGGCAGCCTCCTCCACCGGCATCGTCACCATCTCGCAGATCAAGCCGATCGCCGTGCTGTTCTCGGTGCCGCAGCAGCAATTGATGCGCATCAACAAGGCCAGCGCCGGCGGCGCCCTCGCCGTCGACGTCATGGACGATGCCGGCAAGGTCGTCGACACCGGCAAGCTCCTGGTGATCGACAACCAGGTCGACCAGACCACCGGCACGGTGCGGCTCAAGGCGACCTTTCCCAACGAGGGCCTGGTGCTCTGGCCCGGCGCCTTCGTCAATGCGCGCCTGCTGGTCGACACGCTGAAGGGCGCGATCGTGGTGCCGACCGCCGCGGTGCAGCGCGGCCCCGACGGCGCCTTCGTCTATCTCCTGAAGCCCGACCAGACCGTGGCCCAGCATGCGATCACCGTCGGCCAGCAGGACGACCGCCAGGCGGTGGTCACGGCGGGCCTCGCCGTCGGCGACCGGGTGGTGACCACCGGCTTCGCCCGGCTGACCGACGGGGCGAAGGTGCAGGTTTCCCCGGCCGATCAGGGCACGGCCTCGGCCGACACCCCGGCGGTCGATCCGCCGGCCGAGCCGGCGAAGCCCCGGCAGCATCGCCGGCCGCGCGACCAGTCGGCCCAATGACCGGCGTCTCCACCCCCTTCATCCGCCGCCCGGTCGCGACCTCGCTGCTCGGCATCGCGGTGATGCTGGGCGGGCTGCTCGGCTATCTCCAGCTGCCGGTGGCCCCGCTGCCGCAGGTCGACTTCCCCACCATCCAGGTGACGACGCAGCTGCCCGGCGCCAATGCCGGCACCATGGCGGCGCTGGTCACCGCGCCGCTGGAGCGCCAGCTCGGCCAGATCCCGTCGCTGGCGAGCATGGTGTCGTCGAGCGCCTTCGGCATCAGCCAAGTGACGCTGCAGTTCGACCTCGGCCGCGACATCGACGGCGCGGCCCAGGACGTGCAGGCCGCCATCAACGCCGCCGGCTCGACCCTGCCGCGCACCCTGCCCTATCCGCCGACCTACGCCAAGGTGAACCCGGCCGACACGCCGATCGTGACCCTGGCGCTGCGCTCCGACAGCTATTCGATCCGCCAGCTCAGCGACATCGCCGACACCCTGCTGGCGCAGCGCCTGGCCGAGGTCAGCGGCATCGGCCATGTCGAGGTGCAGGGCGGCGTGCGCCCGGCGCTGCGCATCCAGGCCGACATCGCCCGCCTCGCCGCCTATGGCCTCGGCCTGGAGGACCTGCGCACCGCCATCGCCAATTCGAGCGTCGCCGGCCCCAAGGGCTCGCTCGACGGCACGCACCAGTCCTACACCATCGCCGCCAACGACCAGATCACCGCGATCCACGCCTACAAGGACATCATCGTCGCCCAGCGCGGCGATGCGCCGGTGCGCCTGAGGGACGTGGCCGACGTGGTCGACGGCCTGGAGAACACCCGCGTCGCCGCCACCTACCAGGGCAGGCCGGCCGTGGTGATCGACATCCTGCGCCAGCCGGGCGCCAACGTCATCGACACGGTCGGCCGGATCCTCGACACCCTGCCGCGCCTGCGCGGCGCCATCCCCGCCGGCATCTCGCTGGAGGTGGTGCACGACCGCACCGAGACCATCCGGGCCTCGATCCACGACGTCGAGGTGACGCTGGTCATCGCCATCGGCCTGGTCATCCTGGTGGTGCTCATGTTCCTGCGCACGCTGCGCGCCACGATCATCGCCGGCGTCGCCCTGCCGCTGTCGGTGATCGCGACCTTCGGCGTGATGTGGCTCGCCGGCTTCAGCCTCGACAACCTGTCCCTGATGGCGCTGACCATCGGCACCGGCTTCATCGTCGACGATGCCATCGTCATGATCGAGAACATCGTCCGCCACATCGAGGACGGCGAGGACCCGCTCGACGCCGCGCTGGCCGGCGCCCGCGAGATCGGCTTCACCGTGATCTCGCTCACCGTGTCGCTGATCGCCGTGTTCATCCCGCTCCTGTTCATGAGCGGCATCGTCGGCCGCATGTTCCGCGAGTTCGCCCTGACGCTGACCATCGCCGTGGTGGTCTCGGCCGTGATATCCCTGACGCTGACGCCGATGATGTGCGCCCGCCTGCTGCGCCGGACGCCGCATCGCGAGCGCGGGTTGATGTCCGCCTTCAATGCCGGCGTCGATTGGGTGATCGCCGGCTACCACCGCTCCCTGCTCTGGGTCGTCGACCGCACCGCGCTGATGCTCGGCCTGACCGCCCTGACGCTGGCGGCGACGCTGGCGCTCTACGTCGTCATCCCCAAGGGCTTCCTGCCGCCGCAGGACACCGGCCTGATCACCGCGGTGGTGCAGGCCGAGCCGACCGTGTCGTTCGAGGCGATGCGAACGGCGCAGGGGCGCGTCGCCGCCATCGCCGCCGAGGACCGCGACATCACCGGCGTGGTGTCGTCGATCGGCGTCAGCGCCACCAACCTGACGCCCAACACCGGCGCCCTGACGCTGGTTCTGAAGCCGCGCGCCGAGCGCAGCAGCGCCGCCGCCATCATCGCCCGCCTGCAAGGGGCCACGGCTCATATCCCGGGCGTGTCGGCGACCTTCCAGGCGACGCAGGACATCCAGATCTCGACGCGGGCCAGCCGCGCCCCGTTCCAGTACACCCTGACCGGGACGGAATCCGCCGACGTGACCGGCTGGGCGGAGCGGTTCGCCGCACGCCTGCGCCAGGAGCCGGCGCTGCGCGACGTCGCCTCGGAGGCACAGGACGGCGGGGCCGAGCTGTTCGTCAAGATCGACCGCGAGGCCGCCTCGCGCCTCGGCGTCTCGGTGCAGGCGGTCAGCGACACGCTGAACGATGCCTTCGGGCAGCGCCAGATCGCCACCATCTACGCCCAGGCCAACCAGTACCGCGTCATCCTGGAGGCGCAGCCGCGCTATCTCGCCGATTCCAACGCCCTCCAGATCCTGCACGTCCCCGGCGGCGTCGATGCGCAGACCACCCTGCCCACCACCGTCGGCGGGACGGTCCAGCAGGTCTCGAGCTCCGGGACGCAGGTGCCGCTCTCCGCCGTCGCCACGGTCTCGCGCCGCACCGCGCCCCTGGTGATTGAGCACGACGAGCAGTTCCCCGCCGTCACCGTCAGCTTCGACCTCGCGTCCGGCGCCTCGCTCAGCGACGCGGTGGAGGCGATCGACCGGGCGCAGGCCGACATCGCCATGCCGGCCTCGATCACCGGCCGCTATTCCGGCGACGCGGCCGAGTTCGCCCAGTCGCTGGCCAACGAGCCCTGGCTGATCCTGGCCGCGGTGGTCACCATCTACATCGTGCTCGGCGTGCTCTACGAGAGCGCCATCCACCCGATCACCATCCTGTCGACTTTGCCCTCGGCCGGCGTCGGCGCCCTGCTGGCGCTGATGGCGCTCGACATGGACCTGTCGGTGATCGGGCTGATCGGCATCGTGCTCCTGATGGGCATCGTCAAGAAGAACGCCATCATGATGATCGACTTCGCGCTCGAGGCGGAGCGGGGCGAGGGCCTCGGCCCGCGCGAGGCCATCGTCAAGGCCTGCCTGCTGCGCTTCCGGCCGATCATGATGACGACGCTGGCCGCCCTGTTCGGCGCGCTGCCGCTGGCGCTGCAGCACGGCACCGGATCGGAGCTGCGCATCCCGCTCGGCGTCACCATCATCGGCGGCCTGATCCTCAGCCAGCTCCTGACCCTTTACACCACGCCGGTGATCTACCTGGCGCTGGAGCGGCTGCGGGTCCGACTCGCCCCGGCGGCGCCGGAGGCCCGACCGCCCTCGGCCATCGGCCACGGAGCGGTGGAATGAGCGTCTCCACGCCCTTCATCCAGCGGCCGATCGGCACGATGCTGCTGGCGATCGGCGTGATGCTGACCGGCATCGCCGCCTACGGCTTCCTGCCGGTCGCCAGCCTGCCGGCCATCGACCTGCCGACGATCATGGTGACCGCCAGCCGGCCGGGCGCCGATCCCTCGACCATGGCGGCCAGCGTCGCCGCGCCGCTGGAGCGCCGTCTCGGCGCCATCGCCGGCGTCACCGAGCTCACCTCGGTCTCCTCGCTCGGCTCGACCCGGATCATCGTCCAGTTCGACCTCGCCCGGAACGTCGACGGCGCGGCGCAGGACATCCAGGCCGCCCTCAACGCCGCCGTCACCGACCTGCCGGGCGACCTGCCGAGCCTGCCGGCCTTCCGCAAGTTCAACCCGGCCGCCGCGCCGGTGCTGATCCTCGCCCTGACCTCGGACACGATCGCGCCCAGCGCGGTCTACGACGCCGCCGACACGGTGGTGGTGCAGCGCCTGTCGCAGGTCGACGGCGTCGGCGGCGTCACGGCGAGCGGCGCCGACCAGCCGGCGATCCGGGTGCGCCTCGACCCAGACCGCATCGCCGCCATGGGCCTGTCGCTGGAGGACATCCGCACGGCCATCGTCAACACCAACGCCCTGGGGCCGCTCGGCGCCATCGACGGGCCGGAGCAGTCGCTGGCGATCGCCGCCAACAGCCAGCTGACCACGCCGGAGGCCTATGGCAACATCCTGCTGCGCACGGCGAACGGCTCCAGCGTCCGGCTGGGCGACGCGGCGGTGGTCGAGCCCGGCGTGCGCAACAGCCGCTCCGACGCCTGGTTCAACGGCCGCCCCTCGGTGCTGCTCAGCATCTCCAGGCAGGCCGACGCCAACGTCATCGCCACGGTCGACGCGGTGAAGGCGCTCCTGCCTGAGATCAGGAAGCTGATCCCGGCCGGCATCGAGATCTCGGTGCTGTCCGACCGGACGACGACCATCCGCGCCAGCGTCCTCGACATGCAATGGACGCTCGCCGCCACCGTCGCCCTGGTGATGGGCGTGGTGTTCGTGTTCCTGCGCCGCATCCCGCCGACGCTCGCCGCCGGCGTCACCGTGCCGCTGTCGCTGTCGGGCGCGGTCGCGGCGATGTGGGCGGCGGGCTTCTCGATCGACAACCTGTCGCTGATGGCGCTCGCCGTCTCGGTCGGCTTCGTCGTCGACGACGCCATCGTCATGATCGAGAACATCTACACCAATCTGGAGAAGGGCCTGACGCCGATGCGGGCCGCGCTGGAGGGCGCGCAGCAGATCGGCTTCACCGTGATCTCGATCAGCCTGTCGCTGCTCGCCGCCTTCATCCCGCTGTTCTTCATGGGCGGCATCGTCGGGCGCTTCCTCCTGGAATTCTCGCTGACCCTTGCCTTCGCCATCGTCATCTCCACGGCGGTCTCGCTCACCGTCACGCCGATGATCTGCGCCCACCATCTCCGGCCCGCCCATGCCCGCGCCCCCAGCCTGTTCGACCGGCTGGTGGACGGCTCGCTCGCCGCGCTCGCCGGCGCCTATGGCCGCTCGCTGCGGGTGGTGCTCCGGCATTGGGCGCTGACGGTGCTGACCATCCTCGCCACCGTCGCCGCCACGGTCTGGCTCTACGTACACGTGCCCAAGGGCTTCGTGCCGCAGGACGATACCGGCCTCATCCAGGGCTTCACCCAGGCCTCCACCGACATCTCCTATCCCGCCATGGTGGTGCTGCAGAAGCGCGTCGCCGCCATCGTCGCCGAGGACCCCTCCGTGGTCAGCGTCGGCTCCTCCGTCGGCGGCAGCCTCTCCGGCGCCGTCAACCAGGGCCAGCTCTCCATCGCGCTGAAACCGCTCGACGAGCGCCCGCCGGTCGACGAGGTCATCGACCGGCTGCGCCAGCGCCTGCTGCGCGTCGCCGGCATGAACGTGTTCATGGTCGCGTCCCAGGACATCAGGGCCGGCGGGCGCTCCACCAACTCGCAATACCAGTTCACGCTGTGGGATCCGGATTTCGACGAGCTGGTCGCCTGGGCGCCGAAGGTGGTCGAGCGGCTGAAGCTGGAGCCCGGGCTGGTCGACGTCACCACCGACCGCCAGCCCAACGGCCTGCAGGCGACGGTGACCGTCGACCGCGACGCCGCCGCGCGCCTCGGCGTGCGCATCCAGGACGTCGACAACGCCCTCAACAACGCCTTTTCCCAGCGCCAGGTCGAGACGATCTACACCCAGCGCAACCAGTACCGCGTCGTGCTGGAGGCCGACCCCGACTTCGCCAGGGATCCCGGACGGATCACCCGGCTCTACGTGCCGGGCAAGAGCGACACGCAGGTGCCGCTCTCCGCCATCGCCCGGGTGGAGCGCACGCTGGCCCCCCTGGTGGTCAACCACCAAGGCCAATATCCCTCCGTCACCATCAGCTACAACCTGGCGCCGGGCGTGGTGCTGGAGGAGGCCTCGACGCGCGTGGCGGCGGCGGTCGCCGCGATGCACCTGCCGGAGAACCTGCACGCCGAGTTCACCGGCGACGCGGCGCAGTCGCGCCAGGCCTCCGGCGGGCAGGGCCTCGTCATCATCGCCGCCCTCCTCGCCGTCTACATCGTGCTCGGCGTGCTCTACGAGAGCCTGGCCCACCCGCTGACCATCATCTCCACCCTCCCCTCGGCCGGGCTCGGCGCCCTGCTCGCCCTGGAGGTGACAGGCGGCCAGCTGACCATCATCGCCTTCATCGGCATCATCCTCCTGATCGGCATCGTCAAGAAGAACGGCATCATGCTGGTCGACTTCGCTCTGGAGCGCGAGCGCCGCCACGGCGCTTCGCCGGAGGCGGCGATCTTCGAGGCCTGCCTCGCGCGCTTCCGGCCGATCCTGATGACCACGCTCGCCGCCCTGCTCGGCGCCGTGCCCTTCATCGTCGCCACCGGCGCCGGCTCCGAGCTGCGCCGCCCCCTCGGCATCACCATCGCCGGCGGCCTCCTGGTGTCGCAGGTGCTCACCCTCTACACGACACCGGTGATCTATCTCATGCTCGACCGCCTGCACCGGAGGCTGGCGGGGAGGCGGCGGGTGAGCATGCGCTCGGCGGAAGTCGGACAGTAGGGGAGGCTATCGCGCGCAACGCCCCTCCCGATCCAGGTTTCATCGTACATGGGCCTCACCCGAACGAGAGACTTCAGGCGCAACCATGAGAGCCTGCGACATCAACTATTTATGATAGGTATTCACGACGCCTTCCTATGAGGAAGTGGATCGTCCGGCACTTCGCGATAGATATGATCCGATGTGACCTCCGCTAGCAGCTTGGGGTCGTAATCTCTCCCAAACTTGAGCAACACGTGGCCATACCGATTCTTTTGTTCGACTGTGACATGTTGAACATCCGCGAGATCGGCTGCAACTTGAAATGGATCAAGGTGATAAATCGACGCCTGAAAGAGCGGGTCTTCAGATTTTTCCACGCTATACTTCAGGTTAGCAAACGCCTTCCTTGCCACGTCATGGGCGCCAAAGACATAATTCAGCGTCTCCTCGACCTTCCACCAGTAAGCGTCCCAATCGCTTTTGCTAAGCGTCATGGCTCCCGGGTATGTCCCAGCAACACCTTGCGTCTCTTCATCGGTCGGAACGTCGCTTGGGTTCATCATCTCGGTCCTTCAGCTTGGAGCGGCTAAGCCCGCTAGAAGATAAGATCTCCCCCGTCCGGTCGATTTCCAGTCGCGGCAATCGTTGGCTGGGGAAAGCCCGAGACAGCGCGACGCGTGTGAAAGCTAATCTGATCGCAGTCTCCGATAACCAACAATTGTGGCCAGAGTGACACCGGTCCATAGACGACATCGTAGGGCGCTGGGTGCGGCAGCAACCGCTGATGCGGGGGAAAGCGGTGTCGGCAATCCGTGACCAATGCCCAATACTCCCTGGTGGGGCGCACGAAGGCGAGGGTATCAAGCGACGCAAGCCAATCCCGATCAAGGAGAAACTGTATCACGACTGCTGTCAATGTTGTTCTGCCGCCCCTCCGACGAACGCGTGCATTGGCCCATTGCTTCGCTTGGTGCAGTCGGGTCGTGACGTAGAAGCCTTGCCCAAAATCTGTGAACGGCCGACATAAGGACAGGTTCGGCACGAATGCTATGGGGCTGTAGGCACTTGGAAGGGAGCTTACTCCGGAGCCTCGCCTGAGAGAATCGTCGTCGGTCCCGTGAAAAACCCTTAGCGGTTGATTCCCCCATTGCGGCAACTGGCTCTCCCCTGTTTACTGTGCGTAAATCGCCAATCGGGAGGGATACATGCACGACTTCGTGCAGATCGTCCAGGCCGTTGCTTGGCCACTTGTCGTCCTGGCAGCCTTGCTGCTCCTGCGTCGAGATCTCGCGAGCCTTGTCGATGAGATCGCTGGATCATTCCGCAGAAGCAGGCGAATCAAATACAAGGGTTTTGGGGTGGCCCTCGAGCTTGCCGGTGAAATCGCTCAGGACACCGTCAAGCAAAGAACGAGCATCGAGCCTGCCGCCAATTCAGAGTCCGCGGAACGGGAGTTCGAAGCGCTGGCAGTCGCTTATCGTGATCTCAAAATTGCCGATCCAGCACAGCGTGCAGCCGAACGAAGACGGCTGGCCGACCGGCTTGGTGGCTTGGCGATCGCGCTCCGCATTGATCGCCACAAGTTGAGCACCGGGCACGAAGGCGAGCGCGTTGCCTTGGCAACTGCTGTCTTGCTGAGCCCGGCACGAGGCGATCTCGGCCATCTGCTGTCCGCGGCCTCACCCCCTTCCGGCAGTTCGCTCTTTCGTTTCACGGGATACCGGATCGTGTTGGCATTGACGCCGACGCTCTCGCACGAACGTGTCGGCAAGGGACAACTCGATCGTGTCGAGAAGATTTTGAATGTGGTTGAGCAGAACGCGAATGCAGCGACCGATGAACCGCTTCAAACCTTGATTGACCGAACTCGGGCGGTGGTGGAGGAAATGCGGCGCGATCTTTGACCCCGGTCCGCAGGATCTGATCCAACGTTGTCCGAGGTATTTGACATGCCCCGCTCCACAGAGCCAGCTCGACACACTCCCGGTTCTGGCACCATGCGTGCAACTGCCCCGAAGAGCTTCGAAGCCAAGCACGACACGGCCACGAGGCCCGAACCCAGAAACTGGGCCGCCGAGCTCGAGGCCTTGGACGAAGCCCTGGCGCGCGGCATCACAGATGCTGAGGCTGAGCACGTCGTTCCCCTGGACGAGGCGTTTCGGCGCCTCCGCGACGAGCTCGGCCTCGAAGCCGACGACCGGCGGGCATGAGGGTCGTCGTCACCGAGGCGGCGCTCGACCGAATGTTATTGCCGGCGGCGCGGCCTGCCCCGCCTCAGCCTGCCGTCGGGTCCTTCACCTTGCCGCTGATTGAGAGCACCAGGATGGCGGAGAGCAGCATCAGGGCGCCGACGATGACCATCGGCAGCTGGTAGAAACCGGTGAGGTCCTTGACCGCGCCGGTGATGTATGGCGCGGCGAAGCCGGCGATGTTGCCGATGGTGTTGATCAGGGCGACGCCCGCCGCCGCGCCCGCCCCGGCGAGGAAGCGCGAGGGGATGGCCCAGAAGTTCGGCAGCGCCGAGAAGATGGCGCAGGCCGTCAGCGTGATCGCCGCGATGGTGGCCTCCGGCGTGGTCATGAGCAGGGCCAGCGGGATGCTGACGGCGCCGACGAGCGCGGGGATGCCGACATGCCAGGTGCGCACGCCGCGCCTCGTCGCATCACGGCTCCAGAAGAACAGCACGATCGCCGCCGGCAGATAAGGGATCGCCGTGATCAGGCCCTTGTCGAACACGTCGAACTTGCTGCCGAACTTGGCCTCGAAGCCGGCGATGATGGTCGGCAGGAAGAAGGCCAGCGCATAGAGGCCGTAGACCAGGCCGAAATAGATCACGGAGAGGATCCAGACCCGGCCGTCGGTCAGCGCCTTGCCGACGGCGCGGCCATGGCCGCCGGCCTTGGCGCGGTCCTCCCTGGCGAGCTCGCCGTTCAGCCAGGTCTTCTCGGCCTGGCTGAGCCAGCTCGCCTCGTTCGGCGTGTCCGGCAGATAGAACCAGGTGACGATGCCGACGACGATCGCCGGCACGGCGACGCCGAAGAACATGATGCGCCAGCCCTCCAGGCCGAAGGCGCCGTGGGCCTGGATCAGCAGCGAGGCGAGCGGGGCGCCGATCACCGTGGTCAGCGGCTGGGCCAGGTAGAACAGCGCCAGAATCCCGGCGCGGTGGCGCGAGGGCACCCAGAGGCTGAGGAACAGGATGGCGCCGGGGAAGAAGCCGGCCTCGGCGACGCCGAGCAGGAAGCGCAGCACATAGAGCTCGGTGACGCTGCTGACCCAGGTGAACAGCAGCGCCACCACGCCCCAGGTGACCATGATGCGGGCGAGCCAGCGCCGGGCGCCGTAGCGGTGCAGGGCGAGGTTGCTCGGGATCTCCAGCACGATGTAGCCGAAGAAGAAGATGCCGGCGGCGAAGCCGAACTGCGCCGCCGTGAGGCCGAGATCGGCGGTCATGCCGTTGGGGCCGGCGAAGGAGATCGCCGTGCGGTCGAGGAAGTTGATGAAGAACATCAGGCCGATGAACGGCACCAGCCGCCACGAGATCTTGCTGATGGCGGATTGCTCCGCTTGCTGCGCCGCGAGCGGGCGGGCGGTGACGGCTGCGTCCAAGGTTTCCTCCTCGCGCCGGCAGTCCCGGCCGCCTTCGCCCATGACGAAGCGGCGCACGGCCCTGCGGCGGCGGTCGTTCAGCTGAAGGGCGGGGTCGGACCGTGCGGCCGGCGGCTCATGGCGCCGGCCACGACGGCGCGCCGGCGTGAGGCGCGGGCCGTCTCCCGGAAAGCTTCTTGATTATAAGCACTTCCCCGAAAGTCTAGGCGGCGTTGGACTTCCCGCGCAATCGATTTATTGTCCGCCGCCTGTGAGCAGAACTCACAGCACGTCCCTGCGTCTCCTTCGGAAGGCCCGTCGCCATGCCCCAGCCGCTGCCCTCGCTGATCGCCCTCAAGGCCTTCGAGGCGACGGTGCGCCACCGCAGCATGAGCGAGGCCGCCGCGGAGCTCTACGTCACGCACGGCGCGGTCAGCCGCCACGTCAAGGCGCTGGAGGCGGCGCTCGGCGTGGTGCTGCTCAGCCGTAACGCCCGCTCGACCGACCCGACGCCCGAGGGCCTGCAGCTCGCCGAAGGCCTCGGCACCGCCTTTCGCCTGATCCAGGCCAGCGTCGAGCGCGTCAAGCCGGGGCCGCTGACCCTGTCCTGCTCCTCCTCGATCATGATGCGCTGGATCATCCCCAACATCGCCCGCTTCCACGCGCTGCATCCGCTGGTCGAGGTGCAGTTCAACCTGAACTTCGACCGGATCGACTTCATGCGCGACAAGGTCAGCCTGGCGATCCGCAGCAGCACCATCGCGCCGCCGCCCAACGCGGTCATCCGCGACCTGGCGGCGGAATGGATCGGCCCGGTCTGCTCGCCCGACTGTCTCAGCGCCTCGCCACTGCGGGCGCCGGCCGATCTCGCCGGGGCGCGGCTGTTGTCGACCAACACGCGGCCGCAGGCCTGGGAGGACTGGGTCGCCGCCACGGGCCACGGCCTCGCCGACCTGCCGCTGCGCAGCAGCTTCGACCATTTCTATCTCCTGATCGAGGCGGCCGCCTGCGGCCTCGGCTGCGCCGTGGTGCCGAAGATGCTGGTGCTGGACGACCTGCGCTCCGGCCGCCTCGTCGCGCCTTTCGGCTTCGTGCCGGGGCCGCGGCGCCTCAAGCTCTGGGTCGCGCCCCATATTGCCGGCCATCCCGACGCGCGGGCGCTCGAGCGCTGGCTGATCGAGGAGATGGCGGCGAGCCTCGCCCGCGACGAGGCCGGGCCCGGCCTTGTTTCCGGGCCCCGCCGGCAGGAGAGGCCCGGCGTTCCCGCCTGACCTCCCGGCCTTTCAGGGCGCCACCGGCGCCGGGAGCGCGGCCTCGAAGGCGGCGATGGTCCGCCGCAGGCCGGTCTCCAGCGGCACCGTCGGCTGCCAGGCGAGGAGCTCGCGCGCCAGCGTGATGTCGGGCCGGCGCCGGCGCGGGTCGTCCTCGGGCAGCGGCCTGCGGACCAGCCGGGAGCGCGAGCCCGTGAGCGCGATCACCATCCGGGCGAGGTCGCCGATCGAGCATTCCTGCGGATTGCCGAGATTGACCGGGCCGGTGACGTCGTCCGGCGTCTCCATCAGCCGCACCAGGCCGTCGATCATGTCGTCGACATAGCAGAACGAGCGGGTCTGCGAGCCGTCGCCGAAGATGGTGATGTCCTGCCCGGCGAGCGCCTGGGCGATGAAGCTGGAGACGACGCGTCCATCCTCCGCGCGCATGCGCGGGCCGTAGGTGTTGAAGATCCGGGCGATCTTCACCGGCATGGCGTACTGGCGGCGATGATCGGCGAAGAGCGTCTCGGCGCAGCGCTTGCCCTCGTCGTAGCAGGCGCGCTCGCCGAGCGGATTGACGTTGCCCCAATAGGTCTCCGACTGTGGGTGCTGGACCGGGTCGCCATAGACCTCAGAGGTCGAGGCCTGCAGGATGCGGGTCCGGCCGCGCCGGGCCAGGGTCAGCATGTTGAGGGCGCCGAGCACGCTGGTGCGCAGGGTGCGGATCGGCGCCGCACGGTACTGGGCCGGGCTGGCGGGGCAGGCGAGGTTGTAGATCCGGTCGACCTCGGCGTCGAAGGCCTCGGCCACGTCGCCGCGCACGAAGGTGAAGCGCGGGTCGCCGAGCCAATGCCGGACATTGTCGAGCGAGCCGGTGGACAGGTCGTCGAGGCAGATCGTCTCGATGCCGCGCCGCAGGAGATGGTCACACAGATGCGACCCCAGGAACCCCGCCCCACCGGTCACCAGCACACGCTTTGCCACGGGCATTCCGCCACTCCCGGTTCCAGGCGGCCCCCGCGCCGACCTCCACCAACCGGGTCGAACCGCTCGCGGCGGACCGGCGGCACGGCCGGCGCGCTCCAAAAATTCACGCCGGCCACGATCGAGCATTGCCGTATTGTCAGCTTTATGCAAGCCTGCGCGCAGGCTGGACATTCCCTAGAGGCACGGCATGGACAAGCTTGCCACGCTGAGTACTGTCACCCGCTCCCTCATGTTGAGCGTCGGCCTCGGCGCGCCCGTTGCGTTGACCGCCTGCTCCACCAACCAGACGCCGCAGCCGGCGATGATGGCGCCCGAGGCGGGCGGCGAGCAGCAGGCCCTGCAGGAGGCCATGGCCTCGCGCAGCCCGCGCGATGCCACCCAGTTTCTGCGGAGCTATCCCCGCAGCCGCTCGATTCCCTCGCTTCTCGCCTCCCTGCCGCCGAGCAGCCTGCACGCCATCCCGCGCGGAGCGATCGCCGGGCTGCCGCGCCAGACGCTCTGCCGGATCGACCCGGCCCTCCTCGGCGAGCTGCGGATCCGCCCGGCGTGCTCGCCCGTGGCCGAGGCCGCGCCGCCGCGCATCAGCGGCGGTGGTGGCGGAGGCGGCGGCCGCTACTGACCGGCCGGGCATGTCGCTGCCGCGGCTGCTGGCCGTCACGGACGAAGCCTGGCCGTTCGACGCTGCGCAGACCTGCCGCGAGCTCACGGCCCGCGGCTTTGCCGCCGAGACGGTGGCGCCGTCCGACCTTGCCGACGCGATCCTTCGACGGCGCGCGCTGCCCGGCGGGCAGCGCTGGCGTCCGGTGGTCCTCGGGCTGGCCCGGTCCGCCGGGTCCATCGCGGCGCTGCTGCCCGGGCCTGCGCCTCCCGCCCTTCTGCTGATCGAGGAGAGCTGGCTCGACGACCGCTTCTGCCTGCGCGAGGCGGGGCCGGGCTGGCCGGCCGGCAGCCTGGTCCAGGCGCTCTGGCCGGAGCGGCGGCGCGGGCTCGATGCGGCCCTGGTGCGCGACGCGCTCGCCGCCGTGCCGCCCGTCGCCGCCCGCCGCCCGGCCGAGGCGGCGCCCACCTGGCTCACGGTTCGCGGTCCAACGACGGATCCCGCCGCGCTGGCGCGGGTCGCCGCCATCGCCGAGCGCCACGGGGTCGCGGTGCGCCTGTGCGAGGACGGCCGCGACCTCGCCGTCGCGGGGACGATGGTGTTCCTGCACCCGGCGCAGAGCGGCTGGCGCGCCCTGGCCGCCGGCTGCGAGGTGGCAGCGCCGGGGAGCGCGCCCTATGCGGGCCTCGGCGTCACCTGGGATCTCGACGACGATGCCGAGCTCGACGCCCTGGCCGGGGTCACCTCGGCCGACGCAGGGCGGCGCAGCCGCCGCGACGCGGTCCGGCAGCTCCTGGCGGCCGACATCCTGTTCGCCGCCTTCCCGCCGCGTCCGGCCCTTGCGGCAGCGCGCCTCGCCGAGCTGATCGAGGCACGTGCGCCGCCGCAGGAGCCGACGATCAGCATCATCGTCAACAATTACAATTACGGCGCGTATGTCGGCGAGGCCATCGCCAGCGCGCTGGCGCAGGCCCGGCCGGCCGACGAGGTCATCGTCGTCGACGACGGCTCGACCGACGGGTCGACCGATGTCATCGCCGGCTTCCCCGCGGTGACGACGGTGTTCAAGCGCAATGGCGGCCAGGCCTCGGCCTTCAATGCCGGCTTTGCCCGGGCGACCGGCGACGTCATCCTGTTCCTCGATGCCGACGACCGCCTGCTGCCCGATGCGGTCGCGCGCGTCGCCGCCGCCTGGCGGCCGGGAACGGCCCGCCTGCAGTTCGCGCTGGAGGCGATCGACCGGGCCGGCCGCTCGCTCGGCCTCTATCCCGGCAGCCTCGAGCTCACCCGCGGCGACCAGGCCGGCCCCGTGCTCGCCCACGGCCTGCATCCCTTCATGCCGACTTCCGGCAATGCCTTTGCCCGCTGGGCGCTCGAGCGCATCCTGCCGATGCCGGAGCCGCACTGGCGCATCTGCGCCGACCTCTATCTCGTGCTCGCCGCCGCCATGGCCGGCCCGGTGGCGCGCCTCGAGGCCGTGCTCGGCCAATACCGCGTCCACGGCGCCAACGCCTTCTACCACCCGCTCGGCGAGTCCGCCGCCTTCGCCCGCAAGAACCTGCCATCCCATATCGCCGCCTGGCGCGACCTCGCGGCCGCGCTCGGGCGCATCGCCGGCCGGCCCGCCGCGGTCGGGATCTGGCGTCTTCGCCTGCACCGGCGCGTGCTGCTCGCCGCCTTCGATCGCGGGGGCCGCCGGGCGCAGCGCCTGCGCGAGGCGCTGCGGGCCGCGGCCCTCGCCGCCACCGTCGCCGACGTCCCCGCCGGCCTGCGGCTGCGGCACGCGGCGCTGCCCCTGCGCCTCGCCGCCATGGCCCTGCTCGGCCGCCGCCCGCCCCCGGCCTCGGCGCCCCTGCGCTGGCCGCGCTCCGCCCCGGCCGACCCGGTGCTCGAGAGCGGGCCGTCGACCTGGCCGCTGCTCGGCCACGGCGCGACCCTCGACGCGCGCGATGCCCCGGCGCTGCGGGAGGCGCTGGGCTGGGGCTGGGACTGGAGCGCGGCCGAGGCGGGCGCCGCCATGATCGAGGACGAAGCCAGCCTCGCCTTCGTCCTGCCGCCGTCCGTCCACGGCCATTGGCGCGTCAGCCTCACCTTCTCGGTCGCGCCCGAGCTCCTGCGGCTGCGCATCGAGATCAATGGCGAGGATGTCGGAGCCGCGGCGGTCGATGCCCGCGGGCGCCTGGCGCTCGCCATCCCCGATCGCCTGCTGCGCCACGACCGGCCGGACGGATGCTCCTGCCTGCTCAGCCTGTCCCTGCCGGAGGCGGGCCGCGTCCGTCCCGTGCTGGCCGGCCTCGGCGTGCGGATGCTGCCGACCGGCTCGGCCCGCATCGCGCCGCGGCTGGAGGCCGGCCGGTTCCTGGCCGTCGGCGCGGCCGCAGCCGGCAACGCCCTGCTCGCCGACGGCTGGGGCTGGCCGGAGGCCGGCGGGGCGGCGATGGCCGAGACGCGGGCGGCCCTCGTCTTCGCCGCGCCGCTCGGCCGCAGCACCGGCGCTCTGCGCCTGGAGCTGGACGCGGCCACGGCGGACGGCCCGGTGCTCCCGGCCGCCTTCGTCAACGGCGAGCCGGCCGCGCTGCACAGGTCGGGCGATCCGCGCTTTGCCACCGTCCTCGTCGAGCCCGCGGCGATCGATGCCGACGGCTTCGTCCGCCTCGAGCTGGTGGCGCGCGAGGACCTCGCCACCGGCGCCTGGCCCCGCACGGTGCTGCGCGGTCTGCGCCTCGACGACCTCGGCCGCGACCGGCGGCTCGCCTTCGACCGGCGCTACGACTTCGCCGATCCCGCCGGCCCGCTTCACGCCCGGGGCCTCGCCGCCAACGGGACGCTGGTCGGCCCGGACGCGCTGGTGCAATTCGAGCCGATCCCGGGCGGGGGCGAGCTCGTGCTCGAGCTCTTCCTGGCCGGCGGCGGGGATGGCCGCGTCGACCTGACCATCGGCGGGCGTCACATCCCGGCCGTGATCGGCGGCGTCGGCCGGGCGAGGCTGCGCATCGCCCCGGCGCCGACCGTCACGCTGCGGATCGCCTTCGCCGGTCACGGACACCTCGCCTGCGCCTGGCTCGCCCTGGCGCCGGCCGAGCCCGACCCGGCGCCTGCCCTCCCCGCCGAGCCGCAGGCCATGCTCGATGCGGCAGTGCTGCAGGCTCACGCCGTGCGCCGCGCCGACTGGCATCCCGCCGTCGACGGCGTGCTCTGGCTGGCGGGCGATGCCGGCGAGCTCGACATCGCCGTCGACCCGCAGCGCCACGCGCGCATCGAGGTGACGCTCGTGCTGGTCGAAGCCATGGGGCAGGCGCTCGACATCGCCTGGCAGGGCATCGTCGTCACCGCGACCCGCTCGGGCGTGCACACCCTTCCCGTTCCGCCCGGGACGCCCACCGGCCCGGCGCGCCTCGCCTTCCGCAGCCGCCTGCTCGTCAATGTCGGCGTGCTGGCCGGGGAAGCCAACGAGGACATGCTCGGCGGCGGGGTGGCCGGGATCGCGCTGCCTGTTCCGACGGGGACACCGGCGCCCGGCTGAACTTGACGGAGATGGAGCGCAAATCTAGCATTTCTTTATTCTTGACGGCGGTCCCTTCTACTATCACTGGCCGGTATCGTGAGCAGGATTTGCAGAACCGGACATATGGGTGATGCCGTGCGCGGGAGCCTCGCCTGTGCGCGAGCCGTCGTCCTGCTGGTCCTGGCCTGCCTCGTCTGGCTCGGCCCCGCCGCCGCGGCCGAGAGCGGGCGGCGCGTCGCCCTCGTCATCGGCAACGGGGCCTATCGCCATGTGCCGAAGCTGCCCAATCCGCCGCGCGACGCCGAGGCGGTCGCTGCCGCGCTGAAGGCCGTCGGCTTCGACGTCGCCCTGGTGCTCGACGCCGACGAGAGCGGCATGCGCAAGGCGCTGCAGGCCCTGGAGGACCGGGCGCAGGGCGCCGCCATCGCCCTGGTCTACTTCGCCGGCCACGGGCTCGAGGTCGACGGCACCAATTACATCGTCCCGGTCGACGCCGAGCTCGCGCGCGACACCCATGTCCGCGACGAGGCGATCTCGCTCGACCGCATCCTCGATGCGGTGTCGCAGGCCTCGACGCTGCGCCTGGTGCTGCTCGACGCCTGCCGCAACGATCCCTTCACCACGCGCATGGTCCGCACCAGCGCCACGCGGTCGATCGGCCGGGGCCTGGCGCGGGTCGAGCCGGATCCGGCCACCCTCGTCTCCTTCGCGGCCGAGGCGGGCTCGACCGCCGACGACGGCGACGGGGCCCACAGCCCCTATGCCCAGGCGCTCCTGGACAATATCGCCACCCCGGGCCTGGAGCTGAACTTCGTCTTCCGCCGCATCAATGCCGAGGTGCGCCAGGCGACCGCCGGGGCGCAGCGGCCGGTCTATTACGGCTCGCTCGGCAAGGACGAGGTCTATCTCGTCCCGGCCGCGCCGAAGCCCGAGCCGCCGCCGCCACCGCTGCCCAGGATCGAGGACGCCGACCGCACCCTGGCCGACCAGGCCCTGACGGCCGACATGCCGCTCGAGGAGCTCTATTGGCGCACCATCCGCTCGAGCACGCGGGCCGAGGACTTCAAGGGCTATCTCCGGCGCTTTCCCACCGGCGCCCATGCCGACCTCGCCGAGGCTCGCGTCACCGCCCTGACCCGCGCGGCCGAGGTCGGCGCGCTGGTGCCGGGCGGGGCGGAGGACCATGCCGACAAGGCGGCGCTGCGCCAGGCGGCCATGGACCGGATCGGGCGCCTGCCGGTCAACATGATCCAGTACGGCCTCGCCGCCCTCGGCTTCCGGCTCGACACGGTCAGCGGCGTCCTCGACGCGCAGACGCGGCGGGCCGTCCGCGACTACCAGGGCTCGGTCAACACGGCGCAGACCGGCGAGCTGACGGCGCAGGAGACCGTGGACCTCATCCTCGCCGCGGCTGCGGCCGGGGATTCGCGCTCGGAGACGACGCTGGGCTTCATGACCGCCTCGGGCGTCGGCCTGGAGCGCGACTATGCCGTGGCGCGGGCCTGGCTCGCCAAGGCCGCGGCGCAGCAGGAGCCCTATGCCTATGTCAACCTCGCGATGCTCTACCGCGACGGGCTGGGCGGCAGCGCCGACAAGGCCAAGGCGCGCACCCTGTTCCAGGAGGCGGTCCGGCACGGCGTCCCGGAAGCGCAGCGCGCCCTCGACGACATGGACCGGGCGAAATGACGGACCGGGTGACATGACGGACCGGGCGACATGAGGCGGCTGCTCCTGCTTCTCCTCGTTCTGACCGCGGTCGGCACCGGCGGACGGGCCGGCGCCGAGGACGCCGCCAAGCTGCTGCTGCCGCAAGCGCCGCTGATCCTGTTCCAGGACTGCCCGGACTGCCCGCAGATGGTGCGGCTGCCGAGCGGGCTGGCCATGAGCCGGACCCACGTCACCCGGGCGGAGTTCGCGCGCTTCGCCACCGAGACCGGGTTTTCGCAGAGCGGCTGGGGCTGCGTCTGGCAGCAGCCGGGCATCCCCCAGGGCGACAAGCACCCCGTCATCTGCGTGAGCTGGGACGACGCGCAGAAATTCGTCGCCTGGCTGTCGAAGAAGGCGGGC
The DNA here is from genome assembly GCF_030814995.1 of Labrys wisconsinensis. Lineage (GTDB taxonomy): Bacteria > Pseudomonadota > Alphaproteobacteria > Rhizobiales > Labraceae > Labrys > Labrys wisconsinensis. Next base: position 712,579 of record NZ_JAUSVX010000001.1, read on the forward strand.
CATCCCTACCGGCTGCCGACCGCCGAGGAAATGCGCTATGCGGCGCTGGCCGGCGAGACCACGCCCTATTGGTGGGGCCAGGACATCGGCCGCGGCCGCGCCGCCTGCAACGGCTGCAGCCCCGGCAAGCCGCCCCAGGGCACGGCGCCCGCCGGCAGCTTCGCGGCCAACGCATTCGGCGTCCTCGATGCCGTCGGCAATGCCTGGGAATGGACGGCATCCTGCCACGATCAGAGCTGTGCCGACCGCGTGCTCGTCGGCGGCTCCTGGGCGAACGCGCCGGCGGACCTGCGCGCCGGGCACGAGATCTGGAACGACCCGAGCATCCGCTCGACGACCTATGGCCTGAGGGTGGTCCGCGATGTGGAATGACACGGCCCGGCCGGGCCTCCTCCGGGTCGCCGCCCTCCTCGGCGCCGCGGCGCTCGGCCTCACCCTGCTGCTGCCCGGACCGGCCGGCCGCGCTTTGGCGCAGGCCGGCGCCGAGGCGCCCGCCGGCCCCGTTCTGGTCGTGCCGGGGGCGGAGACGCCCGCCGCCAAGCCCGCGCCCGCCCCGGCCTGCAAGGACTGTCCGGAGATGGTGGCGCTGCCCGGCGGCGCGATGATCGGCAAATATCCCGTGACCAAGGGCGAGTTCGCCTCCTTCGCCCGCGAGACCCGCTTCAGCGGCAAGGGCTGCCACCAGGCCTATGGCGAGCAATGGCACAAGGAGGCGCGCGCCGACTGGAACGCGCCGGGCTTCGCGCAGACGAAGCGTGATCCCGTGGTCTGCGTCAGCTGGGTCGACGCCAACGCCTATATCGACTGGCTGAACAAGAAGACCGGGCGGACCTATCGCCTGCCGACGGTGGAGGAGGCGTCGGCAGCAGCGGCGGCCGGTGGCCACACCACCTATTGGTGGGGCGACAGCGCGGACGACATCTGCCAGTACGCCGACGTCGCCGACCAGAGCTACGCCAAATCCTTCCCGAAGGATTCGCGGCCGCGGCCGGCCTGCACCGACGGCTTCGCCTATACCGCGCCGGTCGGCTCGTTCAAGCCGAACGCCTACGGCCTCTACGACATGGCCGGCAATGTCTGGGAATGGACCAACACCTGCCTGAAGGGCGATTGCAGCAAGGCCCTGTTCCGGGGCGGCGGCTGGAACGACACGGCGCTGAACAATTTCGAGACCGCCCATAGCTGGGGCGACGACGTCAACACCCGCAGCTTCGCCCTGGGCTTTCGCCTCTATCAGAGCGCGCCCTGACGCGCGAGGAGTGGCCGCAGGCCACCGCTTCTCCCGGCGGGAGGGGCGGGCCTCGCCGGCCCATCCGCCTCAGTGCTTGGTCGTCCGCTCTTCCAGGATCGCCGCCTCGTGATACCAGCCGCTGCCGGATGCGGCATCGCAGGCGCGCATGGCGGCGGCCTCCAGCTCGGTCTTGACCTCGTCGCGGCGGCGAGCGGCCACGCGCCCGCGCGGCGGAAACTGGTAGATCTTGGCGGACCTGCGGTCGGTACCCTCGGTCATGCGCATTCTCCATGAAGCCCGGCATGGGGTACAACGTCTTATAGCAGGTTTTGCTCCGCGTTTAAGCAGATTGCCTAAATTAAAATCAGGTCATGCGCGCAATATGGGCATGCTTGTTTCTGCTTAATTGTATAGCATTCTTCCGGCGGCGGGATTCCTGCTGCCGTCGACCCGCCGTTTTCGCCTCAGGCTCGTGATGCGTTCGTTGTCGCCTTGCATGTTCGTTCGGATCGCGACCGTCGGACCAGGCGCCAGGGGGAGCCGATCGCTGCAGCCGTCGCCGGCCGGGTCCGCATCGAATTGTCCCTGCGCCCAGCGCCTTCAGCTCGAGAGAGAGCCGCAATGACGAAGTACAAGCTCGAATATATATGGCTCGACGGATACGTGCCGGTGCCCAGCCTGCGCGGCAAGACGCAGATCAAGGAATTCGACGCATTCCCGACGCTGGAGCAGCTGCCGCTCTGGGGCTTCGACGGCAGCTCGACCATGCAGGCGGAAGGCCGCAGCTCCGACTGCGTGCTCAAGCCCGTGCGCATCGTTCCGGACAGCCAGCGCGTCAACGGCGCCGTGGTGCTGTGCGAGGTGATGATGCCCGACGGCGTCACGCCGCACGCCTCCAACAAGCGCGCCACCATCCTCGACGACGAGGGTGCCTGGTTCGGCTTCGAGCAGGAATATTTCTTCTACAAGAACGGCCGTCCGCTCGGCTTCCCCGAGAGCGGCTATCCCGCCCCGCAGGGCCCCTACTATACCGGCGTCGGCTACAGCAAGGTGGGCGACGTCGCGCGTAGAATCGTCGAGGAGCATCTCGACATCTGCCTGGCCGCCGGCCTCAACCACGAGGGCATCAACGCCGAGGTGGCCAAGGGCCAGTGGGAGTTCCAGATCTTCGGCAAGGGCTCCAAGCGCGCCGCCGACGAGATGTGGCTCGCCCGCTACTTCCTGGAGCGTCTGACCGAGAAGTACGGCATCGACATCGAGTATCACTGCAAGCCGCTCGGCGACACCGACTGGAACGGCTCGGGCATGCACACCAACTTCTCCACCACCTTCATGCGCGAAGTCGGCGGCAAGGAGTATTTCGAGCAGCTGATGGCGGCTTTCGAAGAGGCCCGCGCCGACCATATCGCGGTCTACGGCCCGGACAACCACATGCGCCTGACCGGCAAGCACGAGACCCAGTCGATCCACACCTTCAGCTACGGCGTGGCCGACCGCGGCGCCTCGATCCGCGTGCCGCACAGCTTCGTGCGCAACCAGTACCGGGGCTACCTGGAGGATCGCCGCCCGAACTCCCAGGGCGACCCCTACCAGATCGCCTCGCAGGTCCTGAAGACCATCGCCACCGTCCCGACCGCCGGCGTCGCCGCCGCCGCGGCCTGAGCCGATCTTCCCCGGCGCGGGTGCCGAGCCCGCGCCGGATCGTCACGGTCACCATCAAAGGGGTCGCCCGGAACGGGCGGATGACGGGCGTCGCTGGGGGGGCGGCGCCCGTCGTGCGTTTCCACCGCAAATGACGCTGCGACAGTCCCGCCATTCCCAACCGTCAGGGAATGCGGATAGGCTGCGCCGGATGCGAGGGGAGCCGTCATGGACACCGAACCGTTCGCCGGCCGCCTGTTGAGCGGAGAGCGCATCCTCTGGTCCGGTCGCCCGGGCACCGGCCTGGTCTTCACGCCCCGCGACGTCTTCCTGATCCCGTTCAGTCTGATCTGGTGCGGCTTCGCCATCTTCTGGACGACGGGGGCGACGCGAGCCGGCGCCCCCGCCTTCTTCGATCTGTGGGGCGCGATGTTCGTGTGCATCGGCCTCTACTTCGTCGCCGGCCGCTTCGCGATGGACGCCTGGATCCGCGGCGGCACGGCCTATGCCGTCACCGACCGTCGCGTCCTGATCGTTCGCGGACGACCGTTCGGCAATTTCACCGCGCTCAGCCTCGGCCAGCTCCCAGACGCCCAGCTCAGCGAGAGCGGCGGCGGGCGCGGCACCATCCGCTTCGGCGCCTCGGCTTCGGGGTTCGGCCGAGGTTTCGCCGGCTGGACGCCGTCCCTCGATCCGACGCCGCAATTCCTGGCGATCGAGGATGCCCGCCGCGTGTTCGACCTGGTCCAGCGCGGCAGCAGGTAGGCCCGCCCGCTCACAGCCCCAGCACGCCCCGCAGCGTCTCCAGCCGTTCCATCGCCACCACGCCGTCGGCGATGGTCGGGGCCGGCGTCTCCGCGCCGCCGAGGGCCGGGACCACGTCGGCGAGCAGGGCGTGGTAGCCCTTGTGGTCCTCGTTGGCGGCGGCAGTGAAGTTGGGCTTCCAGGCGAGCGTGTCGACATCGTCCGAGAGCGTCGCCTGGAGATCGGCGGTCTTGAACGGCGGGTCGCGGTGCCAGCGCACCTCGACCACATCCTCCACCTCGAGACGCTGATGGTCGCCCATCAGCTCGATGCGCTCCACCGGCGTGCCGCGCGACTGCACCGTGCCCATGGCGATGGTGCCGATGGCGCCGCAGTCGAAGTCGACATGCATGTGGAACAGCAGCCGGCCCGGCGTCTTCTCCACCTTGCGGGCATCGATGGCGCGCACGGGAGAGACCAGGAACGAGACGAGGTCCATGTAGTGGACGCAATGGTGCAGGAAGAAGCCGGTATAGTCGACATTGCCGGCAAAATAGCCCGGCGCGGTCATGTAATAGCCGGTCAGGCCCAGCACCGGCCCGAACCGGCCGGAGCGCAGGATGTTGGCGGCGATGCGGTTGCCGACGGAATAGCGCTTCATGAAGCCGAGCAGCAACGGCTTGCCGGCGCGCTCGGCGGCAGCGCGCAGCGCCCGCGCGCCCTCGGCGCTGCCGGCCGGCGGCTTCTCCATGAACACCGGCAGGCCCCGATCGAGCGCAGCAAGGCCGAAGGCGAGGTGCTGGTCGGGACCGACCGCCATGCCGATCGCGTCGAGGCCGGGCGTCGCGATCAGCGCCTGCGCATCGCCGGTGAGGCGCGCCACGCCGAACTGCCGCCCCGCCACGGCGAGGCGGGCGCCGTCGACGTCACAGAGCGCGGCGATCTCGACGTCGTGGCGCAGGAGTTGGGGCAGCAGCATCTGCGTCGCGTGCACGCCGCAGCCGATCCAGCCGATCTTCAGGGTCATCGCCGATAGTCCGTCAGGGTGAGATGGGCGCGGATGAAGGCGGCGCTGGCGGCGAGCCGGTCGCTCTCGTCCTCGTGCGGCGCCCGCCATTGCGCCAGCGGCACGCCGAATCGGTCGTCGTTGCGGCGGAAGGGCTCCAGCGAGATCGGGCCGGCATAGCCGATCTCGTGCAGGGCCCGGCCGACGGCGACCCAGTCGGTGGCGCCGGTGCCGGGAAAGCCGCGATGGTTCTCGTTGGCCTGGAAATGCACGACGCGGGCGCCGGCGAGGCGGATCGCCTCGGGGATGGAGGCTTCCTCCATGTGCATGTGGAAGGTGTCGAGCATCAGCCGCACGGCGGGATGGTCGACCGCGTCGAGCAGCTCGATCGCCTGCCGGGTGGTGCAGAGCACGTCGCTCTCGAAGCGGTTCAGCGGCTCGACCGCCAGCGTCACCCCGGCGGCAGCGGCATGGTCCCCCGCCGCACGCAGACCGGCGACGCAGCGCGCCTTGCGGGCGAGGCGCTCCTCCTCGGCGACCGGCGCCGGCGGCCGGCCGGCGAACACCAGCGGGTTGCCGGTGAGCGGCCCGCCGACGATATCAGCGCCGAGCGACGCGGCGCAGTCGGCGGCGTAGCGGAGATAGTCGATGCCGGCGCGGTGCCGCACATCCTCGCCGGAGGACAGGTTACGATCGAGATTGACGCGGGCGGCGAGCACGACGCCGAGCCCGGCCTCGGCCAGCGCGGCGCGGGCGGCGGCGAGGTCGAGCTCGCCGGGCTCGGGCACCAGGAGCTCGACGAAGTCGTAGCCGAGCTGCTTCATGCGGGAGAACAGCGGGAAATGCGCGGCCGTGAACGGCCGGGCGAACTGCATGGAGATGAGGCCGATCGGATTCATCGAGGTCCTTTGAAAATCTCTTGGTCAGCCCTTGACCGCGCCCTGGGTGAGGCCGCCGATCAGGCGCCGTTGCACGAGGAGGAAGAGCAGCGTCGCCGGCAGCGCGCCCACCACGCCGCCGGCCGCCAGCAGGCCCCATTCGATCTGGTACTCGCCGATCAGGGTCTGGATCGCCACGGTGACGGTGCGCACGGTCCGGCCGCCCAGGGTCAGGGCGTAGAGGTACTCGTTCCAGGCGGTGATGAAGATGTATATGCCTGTCGAGACAATGCCGGGCAGGGCCAGCGGCAGCACGATGCGCCAGAGCGCGCCGAGGCGCGAGCAGCCGTCGGTCATCGCCGCCTCGTCGAGGCTCTTGGGGATGGCGCCGACATAGCTGGTCAGCATCCACACCGCGAAGGGGATGGCGACGGTGGCGTTGGCGAGGATCAGGCCGAGATGGGTGTCGAGCAGGCCGAGCCGGCGCATCAGCACGAACAGCGGCAGGATCAGCAGCACCACCGGGAACATGTTGACCAGAAGGAACTGCAGCATCAGCGCCTTGCGTCCGGCGAAGCGGAAGCGCGAGAAGGCATAGGCCGCCGCCACCGAGACGGCGAGGCCGAGCACGACGGTGCCGAGGGCGACGATCAGGCTGTGGCCCATGTTGACGGCGAAATCGGTGCGGCGCAGCAGCCTGACATAGTTGTCGAGCCCCCAGCCCGCCGGCGACAGCGACACACCGCTCGCGGCGAGCTGCTCCGACGGGGTCAGCGAGGTCAGGACCATCCAGGCGAAGGGCCCGATGGCGATCAGCACGATGACCAGCACCGGCAGGTCGGTGGTGAGGATGCGGCGCAGCGTCGACGGCTTGCTCACGGCTCCACCTCGCGCATGGTGCGGGCGATATAGAGGGCGACGACGCTGCCGAGCAGGATGGTGAAGGTCACGGCGATGGCGGTGCCGTAGCCGAAGTCGAGATTCTGGCGGGCCTTGACGAAGGCATAGAGCGGCAGCGTCGTGGTGGCGGTGCCGGGCCCGCCGCCGGTCATCACGAAGATCACGTCCATCGAATTGGCGACCCAGATCACCCGCAGCAGCCCGGCCGTCGCCAGCACCGGCGCGATGCCCGGCAGGGTGATGTGACGGAACTGGCGCCAGGCGCTGGCTCCGTCGATGGAAGCGGCCTCGTACTGGCTGCGCGGAATGCCCTGCAGGCCCGCCAGGATCATCACGGCGAAGAACGGGAAGCCCTGCCAGGTCAGCGTCGCGATCACCGCATAGAGTGCCTTGTCGGGATCGGCCAGCCAGGGCACGGCCGAGCGGATCAGGCTGAGGTGGATCAGCAGGTCGTTGAGCACGCCGGTGGTGGGGTCGTAGATCCAGCGCCACATCAGCGCGATGACGACGCTCGGCAGCGCCCAGGGGATGATGATCAGGGCGCGGGCGAGGCCACGCCAGGGAAAGTCGCGGTCGAGCAGCAGCGCCGCCACGAGGCCGAGGCCCATCTGCAGCGGCACGGTGAGGCCGATCCACACCGCGGTGTGGCCGAGCGCGGTCCAGAACACCGGATCCTGCAGGAGCTTCCAATAGTTGCCGAAGCCGACGAAGCGGCTGGCATTGGGCTTCCACAGGATCAGGTCGGTGAGGCTGGTCGCCACTGCCTCGACCATGGGCAGGAACACGACCACCAGCGTCACCGCCATCGCCGGCGCCAGCAGCGCATAGGGCAGCAGCACCGTGCGCCAGGGGCGCGGCTGCGCTGGGTCCAGGGTGAGGGCGGCGGGCGTGGTCATGGCTGGACCCGAGCGGAAGGCGGGGCGTCCGTCGGGATAGAGGCGATGCGCGGCCTGCCGCGAAGAGCAGCGGCCCATAGGACGCCCATCCCTGCATCCGCTGGTGTTCGCGTGGATGGCCGGGACAAGCCCGGCCATGACGGCTGGGGTGTCGCTGAACGCGAGCAAACCTGGCGCGGCGGTCGCAGGACGGACGCCTCGACAATCCCACCCGCGACGTCGCGGGCGGACTTGATCCGCCCGTCCACGCGAACACCATGGGGTCTCGGAAGGGCCCTCGCCCGCATCATACGACCCGTTGCAAAAACCGAGGTTGGAGATTGGACGAGGCGAGCTCCTCGGCCGTCGCACAATGGAACACCCATCGCTCCCCCTACTGCGCGAACAGCGCTTCGAGCTGCTTCATCATCGCCTCGGACGTGATCTGGCCGGTGAGGGCCTGCTGCATCGCCGTCGGCCAGGCGGTGTTGACGAACTCGGCCGTGGCCGTGCTCTGCGGCAGCACCGCGGCGAAGGGCAGGGAGTTCACCGTGGCGTCGACGAAGCGGCGCTGGTGCAGCGTCCAGTGGGCCGCGCCGCTCTTGGTCACGGTCATCTGGCCCGTCGCCTTGTTGAAGGCGACGTTGTTCTCGCCCTCGGCCAGGAAGGCGATCCATTTCCAGGCGGCGTCCTTGACCGTGGAGGCCGAAAACACCGCAAGGGATTCGTCGCCGTAGGAGGTCCAGGCCCGGCCGTCGCAGGCCGGCACGGGCACGGCCGAGACCTTGTCGCCGAGGGCCTTCACCAGATCGTTGGAGGAGCCGATATGGTGGATGGTCATCGCCGTCTTGCCGGCCTTGAAGGCGCCGATGATCTCCTGGAAGCCGTCATTGGGTGCCGAGGGCGGGATCGACTTGTCCTTTTGGAACATGTCGATCAGCCACTGGTTGGCGGCGATCGCCTGCGGCGTGGTCAGGCCGCCGGGCGCGAGCGTGGCGCCGCGCGAGAACACGAAGGTGCCCCACTGGTCCCAGCCGCCCTTGCCGCCGCGCAGGCCGAAGCCCCAGCGCTCCGGCGCCTTGGTCAGCGCCTTGGCCGCGGCGCGGAACTCGTCGCAGGTCTTCGGCGGCTCGAGGCCGGCCTCCTTGAACAGGTCGGCACGGTAATAGAGGTAGAGCACGACATATTGGATCGGCAGGTAATACTGCTTGCCGTCCGGCCCCTTGTTCAGGGTCAGCAGGTTGTCGAGCAGGTCGGCCTTGCCCGGCCAGGCGTCGATGCGCTCGCCGATCGGCTCCAGCGCGCCCATCTCGACCAGCCGCGGCTGGGCGAACAGCTTGACCATGGCCGCGTCGGGCGCATTGCCGCCGACGATCGCGGTGTAGAGATTGTCGTAATAGCTGTTCCAGGGGACGTTCTCGGCCTCGACCTTGATGCCGGGATTGGCAGCCTCGAACTTGGCCACCAGCTCCAACATCGGGTTGTCGGGATTGTCGAAATGGTACCAGAAGCGCACGGTCTCGGCCGCGGCCGGGCCGGCGGCCAGGCTCGCGGCGAGGGCGCAGACCGCCGCCAGTCGCTGCAACAATCTCATCTCGCGTCTCCTCCAGGTCTTTTCTTGGTTGGATGTCAGGGCTGCCGGACCATGGCCGCGGCCGCTGCGCCGGCCGTCGCCAGGGCGCCGCGGGCTGCGGGCAAGTCGAGCGTCATCTGCAGGAAGCCGTGGGTGACGCCGGGCACCACCTCGACCGTCTCCGTGCGGCCGAGGCGCTGCAGCCGGTCGGCCAAGGCGAGCGTGTCGGACAGCAGCGGGTCGATGCCGGCCGCCATCAGGTGCAACGGCGGCAGGGCGGCGAGCGCGGCGTCGGCGGCCTGGAGCGGGGCGGCAAGCGGATCGCGCCGGCGCCCGGCATCGGCGCAGTACCAGTCCCAGTAGCGCCGCATCTTGCCGCGGGTCAGGCCAGGGCCGGCGTCGAACCGGCGGTAGGACGCCGTCTCGAAATCGGCGTCGTAGACGCCGTAGAACAACAGCGCCCCCGCGGGCCGCGGCCGGCCGGCGACCTGCTCGTGCAGCATGGCGGCGAGCACCAGGTTGGCGCCGGCGGAATCGCCCGCGACCACCAGGGGTCCCTGCTCCGAGGCCGCGCGCAGGCAGGCGATCACGTCCATCAGGCCGGCGGGGAAGGGATGCTCCGGCGCCAGGCGATAGTCCGGCATCCACACCGGCAGCCCAGCCGCCCGCGCCAGCACGCGGCCGCAGCGCTCATGAGTCTCCGGCGAGCAGAAGGCGAAGCCGCCGCCATGCACGAACAGCAGGGTGCCGGCTCCGGCGCCCGCTGGCGTGAGGACGCGCAGGCGCGTTGCCGCCGAGCCGAGCCCGGCATCGGCCGGCACGTGCGTCTCGGCCACCGCCATATCAGGCATGTCGCGGTTCCAGCGGCGGTTGACCTCGGCGGTTCGCGCCCGGCCTTCGGTCGCCGGCAGCAGCGTCAGGTCCGGCACCGCACCGAATTCGGCATCCATGCGGGCGATGAGCGCCAGGAGCTCGGGCGAGAGATTGTCGGGGAAGGTCATTGGCTCGCCTCGACGAAGACGTTGGGACCGAAGTCGACAATGGTGGCGATGTGGTGGTGCAGCGCCGCCGAGGCGGCGGCGACATCGCCGGCGGCCACCGCATCGATGATCGGCCTGTGGCGCAGGGCAGTGGCCATCAGGTCGCGCGGCCCGGCGCTGCGCGAGATCTTGAAGCGGTGGTTGTGGATCAGGCAGCGGTGCAGGATCGGATCGAGCGCCGGCAGGCCGGCGTCCCGGAACAGGCGGCGGTGGAAGTCGCGGTCGCAGGCCGCCAGCCTCAGCTCGTCGTCGGCGCGCGCCGCCTCGAGCATGGCCTCCAGCAGGGCGCCGAGGTCGGCCAGCAGCGTGCGACTGGGCTGGCGCAGCGCGCGGACGATGCCGCCGCACTCGACCGACTGGCGCACGCGGAACAGCTCCACCGCCTCGTCGGCGGTGCAGTCGGAGACCTGGGTGCCGCGATGGCCGCGGCGGTGCACCAGCCCCTCCTCCTGCAGCTGCAGCAGCGCCTCGCGCACCGTGCCCTGGCTGCAGCCGAAGCGGTCGGCGAGGTCGAGCTCGATCAGCTGCTCGCCCGGCATGAGCGTGCCCAGCATGATCTCGCGCTCCAGCGCGTCGAAGGCGGCGGCCGATTTGGCGGGCCGCAGGGCGGCCGGCCGTCGCGGGCGGTGAGGCATGAGGTCGGACATCGCGTCGGGCCGTCGGGTTGCGCGCCGTCGTAATTATCATTATCAATATCGATAATCAACCGAGCATGGTCGGAGGAGACGATGGCGACGATCACGCTGAGGCGGGTCCGCAAGGCCTATGGCTCGCAGACGGTGATCCACGGCGTCGATCTCGACATTGCCGGCGGCGAGTTCGTCGTGCTGGTCGGCCCGTCCGGCTGCGGCAAGTCCACGCTGCTGCGCATGATCGCCGGCCTGGAGGAGATCAGCGGCGGCGAGCTCGCCATCGGCGGCCGGGTGGTGAACGCCCTGGCGCCGGCCGAGCGCAACATCGCCATGGTGTTCCAGGACTATGCGCTCTACCCGCATATGAGCATCGAGGAGAACATGGGCTTCGGCCTCAAGATGCGCGACGAGCCGCCGGCCGAGGTGGCGCGGCGGGTGGCGGAGGCGGCGGAGATCCTGAAGATCAGGCCGCTGTTCGGCCGCCGCCCCGGCCAGCTCTCCGGCGGCCAGCGCCAGCGCGTCGCCATGGGGCGGGCGATCGTGCGCCAGCCCGAAGCCTTCCTGTTCGACGAGCCGCTGTCCAATCTCGACGCGGCGCTGCGGGTGGAGATGCGGCTGGAGATCGCCAAGCTGCACCGCCGCATCCGGGCGACCACGGTCTACGTCACCCACGACCAGGTCGAGGCCATGACCCTGGCCGACCGCATCGTGGTCATGAATGCCGGACGGATGGAGCAGGTCGGCCGCCCCCTCGATCTCTATCGCAGGCCGGCGAGCCTGTTCGTCGCCCGCTTCCTCGGCAGCCCGACCATGAACGCCATCGAGGTGCCGCTCGCCCGCGACGGCGCCGGGGGCACGGCCCTCGCCCTGCCGGGCGCCGCCGTGCCGGTCGGCTCGGCCGCCGCGCCGCTGCCGGCCGAGGGGCCGGTCACGCTCGGCGTGCGGCCGGAGGACCTCGCGCCGTGCGAACCGGCACAGGCCTGGTTCACCGGCCCGCTGGCGGTGGTGGAGCGGCTCGGCGCCCAGACCTTCGGCTATCTCGACCTCGGCGGCGACCGGGTCATCACCGCCGAGCTGCCGCGCAGCAGCGAGGCCCGCCCCGGCGACGTCGTCTCGCTGCGCGGCGATCCCGCGCTGCTCCACCTGTTCGACCGCACGACGGGCGCGCGGCTCAACTGAGCGCCACGCCATCTTTGTGCCAAGCCACACAGCGGCCGGGCGTGCCACCGCCTAGTGTCTCTCCAGGATCAATCGAACCCGCCCTGGAGACCCGTCATGCGCATCCTTCTCGCCGCTTCCGTCGCCGTCGTCGCCCTGGCCTCCGCCGGCACGGCGTTCGCCCAGTCCAAGCCCCAGGTCGTCCCGACGCTCGGCACCCGCCAGATCGTCCCGGTGGCGGCCGTCGATGCCGGCGTCCCGGCCCCGGCCCAGCCGGTGGCCGCCCCGGCGCCGGCTCTGTCGAACCTGACCTCGCCGATCCCGGTCGCGCCGGTCGACACCAAGGCGGCCGAGGCCGTCGCCAAGGAGCTGGTGACCCAGCAGCAGCCCGCGCCGGCCCCCGTTGCCGCCACGCCGGCTCCCGCCGATGTCGCCGGCGACCTCGCCGCCGACACCCCGGCGCCCCAGCCGCAGCCGGCCGCGCCGCCCGTGGTGGCGCAGACGATCGCCCCGCCCGTGCCGGCCCCGGCTCCCGAAGTGGTCGTCCCCGTCAAGAAGCCGAAACTCTACAAGAAGCCCCACCGCATCGTCCGCTACTACCAGGACGAGGACTACGGCGCCGTCTCCTACGCCCCGCGCCGCTACGGCTACGGCAACGGATATGGCTACGGTGGCGGCGGCTGCGACTGAGCCGACCGATTGCCTGCTCCTGCACCGAAGGCCGGATGCCCCGCATCCGGCCTTTCCCCGTTCCGGCGCCTCTATCGTCCGACCCGCCGGCTGACCAGGCTCTCCACCAGCAGCGCCGCGATGATGATCGAGCCGATGGCCGAGCCCTGCCAGAACGGCGAGACGCCCATCAGGTTGAGGCCGTTGCGGATCATCACCATGATCAGGACGCCGATCAGCGTGCCGATGATCGAGCCGCGGCCGCCGAACAGGCTGGCGCCGCCGATCACCACCGCGGCGATGGCATCGAGCTCCCAGGCATTGCCCATCAGCGGGTCGGCGGAGAGGATCTGGGCGATGGAGAAGGTGATCGCCACCGCCGAGAGCGCGCCGGAGATCACATAGGGCAGGATCGAATAGAACAGCACGTTGAGGCCGGCGGCGCGGGCCGCCTCCTTGTTCGAGCCGACGGCATAGATGATGCGCCCGCCCTTGGTATAGGTCAGGTACGCCCAGGCCAGGAGATAGAGCGCCGCGAGGAACAGCACGTTGGCCGGGATGCCGAGCACGCTGGTATAGACCATCCCGGACATTTCGGGCGGGATGGTCGAGAGCGCGGTCTGCCCCGAGAAGATATAGGCGAGGCTGCGCCCGATCGCCATGACGCCCAGCGTCACCACGAAGGCGGCGAGGCCGAAATAGGCGATGAGCACACCCGAGATCAGGCCGATGCCGGCCCCGGACAGGACGGCGATCAGGATCGCCAGGGGCAGCGGCACGCTCGGGGCGCAGAGCCCGAGGATGATGCCGGTGAGGCCGGCCACCGAGCCGACCGACAGGTCGATGCCGCCGGTGAGGATGACGAAGGTCATGCCGACCGCGACGATGCCGGTGACCACGGACTGGTCGAGGATGTTGAAGATATTGCGCGACGTGAGGAAATAGGGCGACAGCAGCGACAGCGCGACCGCCAGCACGATCGCCAGCGCGATCATGCGGATCTCCAGGCGCTGCGTCAGCCGGCGCAGGACGCGCCGCACCGTGCCGGAAGCGGCCCGCAGGGTCTCGGGATCGTCGAGGGAAGCGGCCATCGCGGGGTCTCTCAGAGGGTTGTCGCCAGAGTCTCGACCTGCCGCCGCACCGCCTCGGGCGCGGGCGTCGGCGCGCCCTTCGGCAGCGTCAGCCCGACCCAGCCGAGGTCGTGGCCGCGGCTGTTGCGCAGCGGCACCAGCATGGTCGAGCGCTCCCCCGTCGGCTCGGCCACGAAGCCTGGCTCGGTCGCGAAGCCCGGCCCGCAGCGGCTGAGCGCCGTGCCGATGCCGGTATCGGCGAAAGCCCGCGCCTCGCCGGCGGCGAAGCCGGGATCCGCCGCCCGGTCGGCCACGACCAGGTTGAGGCAGATCAGCCGGTCGCCGTCGATCAGCGCCCAGAAGCCGGCGCCGCCGGCCTCGCCGGTCAGCGAGCGCAGCACCGCGGTGTTGCGGGCCATCGACGTGCGCGGGGCGGCGAGCAGGGTCAGCTTCTCCTCGTCGAGCAGGGCGGCGGGCAGGTCGGCGATGCTCTGGCCGTCGCTGATCACCACGATGCGGTCGGAGAGCCCGAGCAATTCCTCGAAATCCGAGGACACCAGCACCACCGCCACGCCCCTGGCGGCGATGTCGCGCAGCAGCCCGTAGATCGACGAGCGCGTGCCGATGTCGACGCCCTTGGTCGGCTCGTCCAGGATCAGCACCTTCGGCTCGAGCAGCAGCCAGCGGGCGATGATGATCTTCTGCTGCATGCCGCCGGAGAAGGCGAGCATGTTGGCGTCGAGCAGCCGGTCGGCCGGCAGGCCGAGGCTCTTCATCAGCGCGTCGACGTCGGCCTCGCGCGAGCGGTAGCCGAGGCCGAAGCCGCGATGGGCGCCGAGATGGGCGAGCAGCAGGTTCTCCTTGACCGAGAGGTCGGGCACGATGCTCTGCTGGCGCCGGTCCTCGGCGACGAAGCCGATCCCGGCCTTGACCGCCTGGGCGGGCCGGCGCGGATCGATCGGCTTGCCGGCGAGGCGGATCGTGCCGGCGCGGCGCGGACGCAGGCCGAAGACCGCCTCGACCGTCTCGGAGCGGCCGGCGCCGACCAGGCCGCCGAGGCCGAGGATCTCGCCGGCCCGCACGCTGAACGAGACGTCGCGCACGGCGGGCGGCGCGGCGAGATTGGCCACCTCGAAGGCGACGGGAGCGGCCGAGGTTTCCTGGGCCGCGCGCGGGGCGTAGATGTTGCCGACGTCCTGGCCGACCATGTGGCGGATCAGCTCGGCCTGGCCGAGCGAAGCGGTCGGGCAGGAGGCGAGCACCGTGCGGCCCTCGCGCATCACCGTGACGCGGTCGGTGATCTCGAACACTTCCTCCAGCCGGTGCGACACGAAGACGAGGCCGCTGCCATTGGCCCGCAGCCGCGTCATGATCGCGAACAGGCGGTCGACCTCGCCGGGGCTCAGCGAGGCGGTCGGCTCGTCGAAGATGATCAGCCTGGCCCTGACCCCGAGCGCCTTGGCGATCTCGACGAGCTGGCGCTGGGCGGCGGAGAGGCGCCGGACCTCCATGTCGAGCGGCAGCACGCCTTCCTGTCCGAGCGCGGCCAGCAGCTCCTCGCCGCGCCGGTGCAGCCCGGCATAGGACAGGCGTCCCTTCTGGCCGAGCTCCGGCAGGAAGATGTTCTCGGCCACCGACAGGTCCGGGACCAGGCTCGTCTCCTGCATGACGATGGCGATGCCGATGTCGAGCGCGTCGCGGGTCGAGCGCAGGCGGACCGGGCGGCCGCGATAGACGACCTCGCCCTCGTCCGGCGCGACATGGCCGGCGATCACCTTCGACAGGGTCGACTTGCCGGCGCCGTTGGCGCCGAGCAGGCCGTGCACCTCGCCGGCGGCGAGCTCGAAGGCGGCGCCGGCCAGCGCCCGCGTGCGGTCGAAGGTCTTGAAGACGCCCGTGGCGGTGAGCAGGGGCGCGCCGTCTTCGGGCGGAGGGCTGGACGACATGGCAGGTCCATAACGGCCTCGGGAGACGCGTCCCGGCAACAGGCCGGAACGCGCCGCCGGGAATCAACCCATCTCGTTGGCGAAGACCGTCTGCTTCACCGTCGGCAGCAGCTGGTCGATGTTCTCGCTGCTCACCGCCAGGATCGGCACCGAGACTTCCTTCTCCACGGTCTCGCCGGCGAGATGCTTGACCATGGCCTCGCCCGACTTCACCCCCATGAGATAGGGCTGCTGCATGCCGGAGGCGACGAGCTGGCCGGACTTCAGGAGATCGACGAATTCCGGGATGCCGTCGAAGGCGGCGACCAGGATCTCGCCGTCGCGCCGCGCCGCCTTGATGGCGCGCAGGGCGCCGATCGCCGGCTGGTCGGTCTGGATCCACAGGCCGCGCATGTCGGGATTGGCGGTGAGCATGTCCTGGGTGAACTTGAAGGTCTCGTCCGCGGTGTAGGACTGCATCTGCTGCAGCGCCGCCTCCTTGGCGTGGACGCCGCCCTCGGCCAGGCCGTCGCGGAAGCCCTTGGTGCGGGCCTGGCCGTTCTTGCGCGCCTGGGAAATGGTGATCAGGCCGATGGATCCGTCCTGCCAGCCCTTCTTCTTCAGCGCCGCGGCGAGCGCCAGGCCGACGCCCTTGGCCCCCTCGTAGTTGTTGGAGATGATGAAGGAGACGTAGTCGCCGCTGTTGGTGCCGATATCGGCGATCACGACAGGCACGCCCGCCTGCTTGGCGAGCGCCAGCACGCTCGGGCAGGTGGAGGAATCGGTCGGCGAGATGACGATGCCGGCCACGCCCCTGGCGATCGAATCCTGCGCGTTCTGCAGCTGGGTCTGCGGGCTGTTGTGCGAATCCAGCGCCTGGAAGCCGTAGCCCTTCTCCTTGGCCGCCGCCTCGACGCCCTTGGCGAGATAGCGCCAGAACGGCAGGTCGAGCCCCGGGGTGAGATAGACGATGTCCTTGGCCGCCGCCAGCGCCCGTGGGATGGCGAACGGGGCGGTGCCGGCAGCGAGGGCCGCGCCGGCGGCCAGCTGCATGAATGTCCGTCTTTTCACGTTGTCCTCCTGTCAGCGCCGCGCTGCGGCGGCTTGCGGCATGTCGGCCGCCTCCGCTGCGGGGGCGGCTGGTTGGGAGGCCGTCCGCCAGGGTCCGCGGCACCGCGGCGGCACAGGCACTCCAGATGCGAGAACGGCCGCCGGGCGGCGCCGGGCCGGCTGCGGCAAAGCCGCCGGTTGGTGCCGCGGCCGTGCTGCAACTGACCCGCTGGACCGTTCAGCAGACCAGTTTCACCAAACAGGGAAGCGCCTGACCTGTCAAGTCGTGACCTTCGCCGCCCAGGCCGTGCAGATCCGCCGAATACTGCTCACCCCTCGACCAATCCAGGCAAAATCGGCGCGCACCCGCTCCCAGCCGATACTCGAGAATAAAAAGCGGTAAAAATCACCGAGATCAACTTGGAATGACTTGGCGGAAACGCCAGGCCGCAGCCGCCTCGGAGATCAGTCTCTCGATTATTCAGGGCATGCCGAGATCTTCGCCGCGCCCTCGGCACGCCGTGGCGATCAGGCCCGGCGGCTGGGAGCGCCGCGCCGGGCGATCCTGAGCACCAGGAACACCGCCAGCGCGACATGGATGCCGGCATTGTGCAGGTAGAGCGCCGCCGGGCCGAGATACTGCATGGCGTAAGAGGCGGTGACGGGCCCGAGAATGGCGCCGACGCAGTAGAGGAACAGCAGCGCCGCCGAGACGCCGACCGCGTTCTCCCGGCCCGTCCGGTCGTTGGTATGGGCCGAGGTGCAGTAATACTGGGTGGAGATGATGCCGCCCATCACCGCCCCGAGCAGGATCAGCGGCCAGCCGACCAGCGCCGGGCCGAGGAAGAACAGGGCGATCTCGCAGAACGCCGTCAGCACGCACAGGCTGGCGAGGACGACGCGCCGGTCGATGGCGTCCGAGATCCGCCCGACCGGGAACTGGAAGGCGGCGGCGCCGATGGTGATGGCGGTCATCAGCGTGCCCACGGCGATGCCGCTCATGCCGATATGGGTGGCGTAGACCGGCGTCAGCGACCAGAACGGGCCGTTGGCGAAGCCGATCAGGATGACGCCGATGAAGCCGACCGGCGAGGTGCGCAGCAGCCAGAGCAGGTTCATGCGCGCCCGCCGGGCTCCGCGCATCGGCGCGTCGTCCTCGGCCAGGAACAGCGGCAGCAGGAACACCGCCACGACGGCCGAGGCGATGGCGAACAGGGCGAAGGAGGTCGGCTCGCCCAGGCGCATCACCTGGTTGCCGGCGGCCCAGCCGCCATATTGGGTGATGGAATAGATGCCGAGCAGGCGGCCGCGGATGCGGTTGTCGGCCTTGCCCTGCAGGTAGCTCTCGACGATGGCGTAGATGCCGGCGAGGAAGAAGCCGCACAGGCCGCGGATGGCGATCCAGGCCAGCGGCTCGACGAACCAGCCGAGCGCCAGGATGGCGCCGGCGCCGAGCAGCGAGGACAGGCCGAAGGCCCGGATATGCCCGAGCCGCTGCACCAGCCAGGGGGTGAGCGTCGCCCCCGCCAGCATGCCGCCGAAATAGGCCGACCCCATCAGGCCGATGTCGAGCGCGGGAAAGCCCTCGATCTGCGCCCGCACCGGCAGCAGCGTGGTCAGGGCGCCGTTGCCGGTGAGCACGCCGAACACGGCGACCAGCAGGGCGGCGATGGAGGCGTAGGCGGGACGCAAGACACCCTCTCGGCGAAATTTCTATCAGCGTGTTTTTGGCTGCGCGTCGGGCAGGGCGAAGGGGCGGGAGAAACGGCGGATCAGCCAGGTGCGGAACAGGGCGATCTCGGGCCGGTCGAGATCGTCGGGATGGATGGCGAGGTAATAGCCGTAGCCGTCGTCCACGTCGATGTCGAAAGGCCGCGCCAGGCGTCCGGCGGCGATGTCGTCCTGGAACAGCACGGGATCGACCAGGGCGATGCCTTCGCCCGACAGCGCGTATTGCGCGGCGAGCTGCGCGGTGTCGAAGACTAGGCCCCGGTCGACCTGCGCCGGGGACAGGCCGACCGTGCGGGCGAACGTCTCCCACAGGAAGCGCTGCGAGCGCCCCTCGACCTTGACGTGCAGCAGATCGTTCGCGGCGACGAAGGCGGCCACGTCCGATGCCGGTCCCCGTGCGGCCACGGCGGGGTGGCACAGGACGGTGAGGCGCACCATCCACAGGAGGTCGAGCACCTGCGGGGCGACGCGCGGCGGCGAATAGACCACGGCGACGTCGACCTCGCGCTCGGCGCTGCCGGGCACCGGGCGCGAATCGATGTCGAGCGTCACGTCGGGGAACTCGGCGCGGAAGTCGCGCAGCAACGGCACGGCGAGGCGCTGGGCGAAGGTGGTCGGCAGCAGCACGCGCAGGGAGCGGCGTGGCTTGCCGCGCTCGCGCAGGATCTCCTCCAGCGTGCCGTCGATGCGGTCGAGCGCCTTCTCCACCACCGGCAGCAGGCGGCGGCCGGCCTCGGTCAGCACCGGCTGCTGCGGCTTGCGGTCGAACAGGGCGACGCCGAGGAACTCCTCCAGGCCGATGACGTGGCGGCTGACGGCGCTCTGCGACACCAGGAGGCTCTGCGCCGCGGCGGTGAAGCTGCCATGGCGGCCCACCGCCTCGAAGGCACGCAGGGCGTTCAGCGGCAGCCAGCGTCGGTCCATTCATACGCACTCGAAAGGCAGGGCGGCGCCATCATGGCGCGCGACGGCGCCCGGCCTGTTCCATCTGCGACATAAGGCGGCAGCGTCATGACGGATTGAAACAAATCCTAGAGGCGCTGGCGCGTGCTATGGAAGAAGACCATTCTCCTCGCGCCCGCAGGTTCGCGTGCTCCGCGTTTCGCAAGACCTCGAACAGCGCCCCCTCACCGGCATCGCGCTGGCTGCTCTCGGCTACGCCTTCTTCTCGATCCAGGACGCGATCGTGAAATGGCTGGTGGCCGACTATGCCGTGCCGCAGATCCTGTTCGTGCGCAGCGTGATGATCGTCGTCTTCGCCGCGATCCTCGCCCGGCGCGAGGGCCATCCGCCGATCTGGGCGAGCCCCAACAAGGGATCGCTCACCTTGCGGGCGGGGCTGATCCTGGCCGCCTGGTTCTCCTACTACTCGGCCGCCCGCCACCTGCCGCTGGCCGAGCTGACGACGATGTATTTCGGCGCGCCGGTCATGGTGGTGGTGCTGTCGATCTTCGTCCTGAAGGAGCAGGTCGGCCCGGCCCGCTGGCTGGCGGCGCTCGCGGGCTTCGCCGGCGTGCTGGTCGCCGCCAACCCGACCGGCGCGCCCGACCTCAAGCCCGCCGCCATGGTGCTGTTCGCCGCCTTCTGCTGGGCCTGGAGCGTGGTGCTGGTCCGCCTGGTCAGCCGCAGCGAGACCACCCTCAACCAGATGCTCGCGAGCAGCTTCCTGTTCGCGCTGGTCTGCGCCGCCACGCTGCCCTGGCTATGGCGCACGCCCGACGCCGCCGGCTGGGGCCTGATGATCGCCCTCGGCATCGCCAGCGCCGTCGGCCAATACGTGCTCTACGAAGGCTTCCGCTACGCCCCGGCCTCGGCCATCGCGCCGATCGAATATACCGGCCTGGTCTGGGCCTTCCTCTACGGCTATCTCATCTGGGCCGAGATTCCCGGCATCCATGTCGTGCTGGGCGCCGTCCTGATCGTCGGCTCCAGCCTCGGCCTGATCTGGTGGGAGCGGCGGCAGGCGCTGCGGCGGCGCAGACGCCCGGTGGCCGGCCGCTGAGGCGGCGTGTGTTTCTCGAGGAACGGCCCGCCGTGCAGCATGACGGCGCCGCGGGGACGGAGGGATGCATGAAAGGATCGTTCTTGCCGGCGCTCGCCCTCGCCGTGCTGGCGGCGGCCTCGCAGGTCCGGGCCGAGCCATCCGCCCTCGCAGCCATCCGCGAGGCCGGCGTGATCCGGATCGGCACCACCGGCGACTACAAGCCCTTCACGTACCGGACGGCCGCCGGCGACCTGACAGGGGCCGATATCGACATGGCCCGCGACCTCGCCGCCCATCTCGGCGTCAGGGCGGCGTTCGTGCCCACCACCTGGAAGACCCTGCTCGACGATTTCAAGGCCGGCAAGTTCGACATGGTGGTCGGCGGCATTTCGGTGAACCCGGCACGGGCCGAGGCCGGAGACTTCTCGATTGCCACGCTCAGCGACGGCAAGCGGCCGATCGTGCGCTGCGCCGACAAGGACAGGTACGTCTCGCTCGCGGCGATCGACCAGCCCTCCGTCCACGTGGTGGTCAATCCCGGCGGCACCAACGATACGTTCGCGCACGAGCATTTCGCCAGGGCGCCGATCGAGGTCTACCCCGACAACAAGACGATCTTCGAGGAGATCGTCGCCGGCAAGGCCGACGTCATGGTCAGCGACGGCGTCGAGGTCGACCTGCAGGCGAGGCTCCATCCCGGCGTGCTCTGCCCGGCGGCGGTGACGGCCCCCTTCACCCATGACGAGAAGGCCTATCTCCTGCGGCGGGACCCGGCGCTCAAGGCGGCGGTCGACGCCTGGCTGCGGCAGGAGCTGGACGCCGGCGGCTGGCGCAAGCACCTCGACGCCGCCATGCATTGACGCGCGCCCTCACCCGATCCGCGTCTTCGCCAGCACCGCCTCGTCGAGGGCATAGCCGAGGCCCGGCGCGCCGGAGAGCACGATCATGCCGTCGGCATCGACCTCCAGCGGCGTCGCCATCATGAAGTCGCGGCGCTTGGTGCTCCATTCCGGCGGATCGTAGGGGAACTCGACGAAGGGCGCGTCGCAGAGCCCGGCGGTGAGGTGGCAATTGGCGACGACGCCCATGCCGTTGGTCCAGGTATGCGGCGTGAACAGGACATTGTTCTCCTGCGCCATGACAGCCACCCGGCGCAGGCCGGTGATGCCGCCGACCAGGGCGGCGTCGGGCTGCAGCACGTCCAGGCAGCCGTCGCGGATCAGATCGCGGAACTCGGAGAGCTCGCGCGTCATCTCGCCGCCGGCGATGCGGATGTCGACCATCTCGCGCAGGCGCCGCATGCCCTCCCTGTCCGCCCGGTGCAGCGGCTCCTCCATCCAGTAGACGCCGAGCCGCTCCAGCTCGCGCGCCACCGGCACAGCCTCCTTCAGGGTCCAGGGCGCATAGGCGTCCCAGGACATGCGCCAGCCCTGGTTGCAGTCGACCATGAGCTCGAGCCGGTTGCCGATGCGCCCGCGCACCGCTTCCAGCGCCTTGATGTCGGCCCGCCAGTCGCCGCGATGGAAACGGATCTTCAGCGCCTTGAACCCCCGCGCCAGATAGGCCTCGGCCGCATCGGCCAGCGCCTCGGGCTGGCGCAGCGTGCCGGAGGAGGCATAGGCCGGGATGCGGTCGGAGAGGCCGCCCAGCAGCTTCCACACCGGCTGCCCCGTGATCTTGCCGGCGAGATCCCACAGCGCCAGGTCGAGCGGCCAGCAGCGGCCGTAATGGAACTGGATGTTGGTGAGGATGCGGTAATGGCGCTCGATCGCCAGCGGGTCCTGGCCGACGAAGAAACGCTCGTGCCCGGCAAAGCCGGTCATGGTATCGCCCGAGCCGATACCGACGAGGCCTTCGTCGGTGGTGACGCGCACGATGGTGGCGTCGAAGGCGACGCGCGGCTGCGTGTCCCAGCTCGCATGGAAGGGCGGGTCGAGCGGCAGGCGGTGATGGCTGATCTCGATGCCGGTGATCTTCATGGGCGGCTCGCGGGTTTCAGGGGTGGCGGAGTGCACGACATGGAGGGTGGGAACGGTGCCGTTGATTGCCGACGGCAGCGTTCGCGTGGATGGCCGGGTCAAGCCCGGCCATGACGGTGAGGTTCCCCGCGAGACCTAAGCTGCGGCGTACGACCCGCGGTTTCTGCCGACGGGACCGCGCAGAGCCGCCGTGGCCCCCATTGAGCGCAACGGAGACCCCACCCGCGACCGTCATGGCCGGGCTTGCCCCGGCCATCCACGCGAACACTGGCGGTACCGGACGCGGCGTCGCGCCGTCCAGGCGACACCGGCGCGAACCCTGCCATGCCCGTGCGAAAGGCGCCCCGCCCGCTCACGTGTAGGCCGTCCACACCGTCTTGAAGTCCATGTACTTCTCGATGGCGTGCGGCGAGCGGTCCCGGCCGAAGCCGGACTGCTTGAAGCCGCCGAACGGCGTCGCCGGGGAGGAGCGGTCGAAGCAGTTGACCCACACCGTGCCGGCCCGGATCGCCCCGGTGAGGCGGTGCGCGGCGTTCATGTCGCGGGTCCACACCGCCGCGGCGAGGCCGTAGATGGAGTCGTTGGCCAGCGCCGTCGCCTCCGCCTCGGTGTCGAAGGTCGAGACGGCCACCACAGGCCCAAAGATCTCCTCGCGGGCCACGCGCGCGCCGGGCTCGACGTCGTCGAGGATCGTCGCCTCGACATAGAAGCCGCCGGTCTCCTGCATGACCCGGGATCCGCCGCAGGCGATGCGCGCGCCCTCGGCCCGGCCGATGCCGATATAGCCGAGCACGCGCTCCATGTGGCCCTGCTCGATCAGCGCCCCCATCTGCGCGGCGGGATCGAGGGGGTGGCCGAGCGGGATCTGCTCCCTGGCCACGGCGGCGATCCTCTGCACCAGCGCGTCCTTGATCGAGCGGTGCGCCAGCACCCGCGAGCCGGCATGGCAGGTCTCGCCCTGGTTGTAGTAGATGCCCCAGGCGATGCCCGACGCCGCCGCGTCGAGATCGGCGTCGGCCAGCACCACATGCGGGCTCTTGCCGCCGCATTCGAGGGCGACGCGCTTCATGTTGCTCTCGCCGGCATAGCGCAGCATCAGCTTGCCGACCTCGGTGGAGCCGGTGAAGGCGATCATGTCGACGTCGCCGTGCAGGGCCAGCGGCTTGCCCGCGGTCTCGCCGAAACCGGGCACGACGTTGAGGACGCCGTCGGGCAGGCCGGCCGCCTTCGCCAGCGCGGCCAGGCGCAGGGCCGAGAGCGGCGACTGCTCGGCCGGCTTCAGCACCACCGAATTGCCGGCCACCAGGGCCGGGCCGATCTTCCAGGCGGTGATGATCAGCGGATAGTTCCACGGCACGATGGCGCCGACGACGCCGAGCGGCTCGCGCCTGACCAGGGCGAGGTCGCCCGGCCCGGTCGGCGCGACCTCGTCGACCAGCTTGTCGGCGAACTCCGCGTAATATTGGATGCACTGGGCGCAGAACGGCACGTCGACGGCGAGCGAATTGCCGATCACCTTGCCGACGTCGAGCGTCTCCAGCAGCGCCAGCGTCTCGAGATCGCCGCGGATCAGCTCGGCGAAGGCGAGCAGGATGCGCTTCTTCTCCGCCGGCGGCAGGTTGCGCCAGCGCCCGTCCTCGAACGCGGCGCGGGCGGCGCGCACCGCCGCATCGATGTCGGCGGCGCCGCAATCGGCGACCTCGGCGATGACGCGGCCGTCGATCGGCGAGGCCTTGGCGAAGGTCGCCCCGTCCGCCGCCGCGACATAGGCGCCGTCGATGAAGGCACGGCCCTCCGGCCGCAACGCCGCGGCCTTGCGCTCCCAGTCGGCGCGGGTGGCGGGCTTGTCAAGCATGGCGGCTCCTCCCCTCTCTGGTCCGGCGTCAGGCCTGCGTCAGCACCGTCCGGGCGAAGGCCAGGAGGTCGGTGTCCTCGATGCGCCGCCGGTTGGACGTCCGCATCGCCGCGTTCTCCGGCCGCCCCATCTGCTCGGCCAGGCGCTCCGGCGTCACGCCGGAGAACTCCTCGGCCAGCGCCACCTTCAGGCCGACGGCCCGGGTCAGCGCCTCGAACGCCGCCGGCAGCGCCCTTGCGGAAGGCGCGCCCATGGCCGCCGCCGCCGCGGCGAAGCGCCCGTCGTCGTCGGCGACGTTCCAGGGCAGGGTGGCGATCAGGCCGAGCGCCACCGAGCGGCCGTGATGGATCGGCCGGAGCGAGGCCAGGGCATGGCCGATATTGTGGGCGACGGCCGTGCCGCAATTGTCGATGGCGACCCCGCCGAGCGCCGCCGCCCGCTGCAGGGCTTCGCGGGCGGCGAGATCCCCGCCGTCCTGCACCGCCCGCTCGAGATGGCCGGCGACGAGGCGGATGGCCTCATGGGCGAAGAGATTGTTGAAGGCCGTCGCATTGGCGTTGGTGGAGGCTTCCAGCGCATGCACCAGCGCGTCGATGCCGGTGGCCGCGGTGAGGAAAGGGGGCAGCGAGCGCGTCGCCTCGGGGTCGAGGATCACCTCGTCCGCCTTCAGCTCCTCGCCCCAGAGCCAGACCTTGGCCTTGTCGGCCCGGGTGAGGATGGCCGTGCGCGTCACCTCCGAGCCGGTGCCCGCCGTGGTCGGGATGACGATCGAGGCGAGGCGCTTTCTCGGAAACGGGCGCTTGCACAGCTCGTAGTCCACCGCGGACTTGCGCGCCGTCGCCGCCGTGGTGGCGATCGCCGCCACCACCTTGCCGAGGTCGAGGGCCGAGCCGCCGCCGAGCGACACCACGGCCTTGGCCCGGGTGCGGCGCGCCAGCGCGGCGGCCGCGTCGGCCGAGGCCACGGTCGGATCGCCGCCGAATTCGGAGAACACCGAGACGCCGAGGCCGGCCTTGGCGAGCGAGGCCTGCACGTCGTCGGCGAGCCCGGTCGCCTTCAGCCCGGGATCGGCCACCAGCACCACATGGGCGCCGACGCCGGTCAGCGCCGCCGTCAGGGCGCCGGTGGCCTCGCGTGCTCCCGGGCCGCCCGTGATGCGCGGCATCCTGGTCTGGACATAGGTCATGACGGCGTCCCCGGTCGGCTTGCGCCATCACTCTTAGCGGCCGCCGGGATCGGCGGGCGCGCCTTTATGCGATGAGCTCATGCAAAAAACCGATAGGCCGGTTTCGTCGTGGCGGGGGTCCTGGCGGCGCGCTAGTTTTCGTCATCTGAGCCGCAACCCGCCAGGGGATGACCATGGAGCTTTCCGCCGACACCAGCGAGCGGCCCCGCCGCCGCGGCCGGGAGGAGCGCACCCGTGCCGGCGCCGCGTCCCATGCCGTGCGGCCGCAGCCGCGCCGCCCGTTTCCGCCGACGCCGGGCGTCTCCGAGGACGAGCTGGAGGCGATCCACCTCGCCTCCCTCCGGGTGCTGGAGGAGATCGGCATCGACGTGCTGCACCAGGAGGCCAAGGCGCTGCTGAAGGCCGAGGGCGCCGACGTCGATCCGAGCTCCGACCGCGTGCGCTTCGACCGCGGCCTGGTGCTCTCCAAGATCGGCCTCGCCCCGCAGAGCTTCACCCTGCACGCCCGCAACCCGCAGCGCAGCGTCGTGCTCGGCGGCGACCATCTCGCCTTCTGCTCGGTGGCCAGCGCCCCCAACGTCTCCGACCGCGACGGCGGCCGCCGGCCCGGCAACAAGCGCGACTACCAGAACCTGATCCGGCTCGGCCAGACCCTCGACGCCGTGCACCTGTGGGGCGGCTATCCCGTCGAGCCCGCCGACATCCATGCCTCGGTCCGGCATCTGGAAGCGCTGTTCGACATGCTGACCCTGTCGGATAAGGCGATCCACGCCTATTCCCTCGGCAAGGAGCGCAATGTCGACGCGATCGAGATGGTCCGCATCGCCCGCGGCATCGACCACGAGACGCTGGAGCGCGAGCCCTCGCTGTTCACCATCATCAACTCCAACTCGCCGCTGCGCCTCGACATCCCGATGCTGGAGGGCATCATCCAGATGGCGCGGCGCAACCAGGCGGTGGTGCTGACGCCCTTCACCTTGGCCGGCGCCATGGCGCCCGTCACCATCGCCGGGGCGGTGGCCCAGCAGAACGCCGAGGCGCTGGCCGGCCTGGTGGTGGCGCAATCGGTGCGCCCGGGCTCGCCCTTCGGCTATGGCGGCTTCACCTCGAATGTCGACATGAAGTCCGGCGCCCCGGCCTTCGGCACGCCGGAGCAGATGAAGGCGGCCCTGGTCGGCGGCCAGCTCGCCCGGCGCTACGGCCTGCCCTACCGCTCCTCCAACACCAATGCCGCCAACACCATCGACGTCCAGGCCGCCTATGAGAGCGTGTTCTCGCTCTGGGGCGCCGTGATGGGCGGCGTCAACCTCTTGATGCACGGCGCCGGCTGGATGGAGGGCGGCCTGCAGGCCAGCTTCGAGAAGATGGTGATCGACGCCGACCTGCTCGACATGATCTCGGCGTTCCTGACGCCGCTGGCGGTCGGCGAGGACGAGCTCGCCATCGAGGCAATGCGCGAGGTCGGGCCGGGCGGCCATTTCTTCGGCTGCGCCCATACCCAGGCGCGCTACCGCACCGCCTTCTTCGCCCCGATGATCTCGGACTGGCGCAACCACGAGACCTGGCGCGAGGCCGGCTCGCCCACCGGCTACGACGCGGCCAACCGCCTCTACAAGGCACGGCTGGCGGCCTACGAGGAGCCGCCGATGGATCCCGCCATCCGCGAGGAGCTCACCGCCTTCGTCGCCCGCCGCAAGGCCGAGGGCGGCGCGCCGACGGACTTCTGAGGCGGGAGACGGCCGGGTCAAGCCTATGGGCGCGGAGATGAGGGCACCGGGAAGCGGAATCGGGCCGGGAACCGAGCATGGCGCGACCAGAGCCTTCTCCACCGAAGGTGGGGAAGGTGGCCCGACGAAGTCGGGTCGGATGGGGTGTGGCCCGCTGGTCTCGACACCTGCAGGACTTGCACTGCCGTCCATGCCAGCCGAACACCGTCTCGGACCTGCCCGCCACACCCCGTCCGCCCATGCTCCGCATGGGCACCTTCCCCAACTGCGTTGGAGAAGGCTTTCGCGCGCTTCGTCCTGCCTGGCCCGTTCCACCGGCCGGACGTGCTTCGCGAATATCCTTGCCCATCCCCCGTTCGACCGGAAAACCACATCGGCAAAACGTTTGCGCCTGCGGCTCGCGGCCACATTGTTTCCGTCACATTCACCTGCGACAACGCGAATCGTCCGATGTCGTCCGACCCACGGAGACGGCGCGGTTTTCGCTCCCGGCCCCTCCGATGTCGCTCGTCCTCGAATCCCCGTCCCGTGCGCTGGCCTCCGGCGCGCATCCGGCCATCTTTGTCACCTTCCTGGCCTTCGGCGCCGCAACGGGCCTGTGGGGCGGCTCGCTGCCGGAAGTGGTGCGCCAGGCCGGCGTGACCCCGCGCCTGCTCGGTGCCGCGCTCACGGTCTTCATGCTGGCCTATATCGTCAGCATGTCGTCGGGCGGGTGGCTGGCACGGCGGGTGTCGCTGAAGCGCATCCTGCTGGTCAGCCTGCCGGCGCAGGGCCTCGCCCTGGCGGCGTTGCTGCAAGCGCCTTCGGCCCAGCTCTTCTTCGCCGCCTTCGCCGTCTTCGGTCTGATCACCGGCCTGATCGACCTGGTCATGAACGCCGAAGGCACGCGGGTGGAGGCAGACAAGGGCCGTCCGATCCTGGCCGGGCTGCATGGCGGAGCCTCGCTCGGCATGGCGATCGGCGCCCTCTCGGGCGGCTGGCTCGCGGCCAATCTCGGGACCTGGGCGGTCTCGATGCTGGGTGCGGCCCTGTTCGCCCTGGCGGTCTTGATGCTCGCGACCGGCACGCCGGACCGCGGCATCGACCCGCCGCGCGGCGTGCAGGCGGCCGGGGGCGGCGGACGCCTGATCCTGGCGCTGCTGGGCGTGGTCGTCGGCATTTCCATGGCGGGCGAGATGACGGCGTCGGCCTGGTCGGCGCCGCTTCTGATCGAGCAGGCGCCGGACTTCGCCGCCTGGGCCGGGACCGGGGCGGCTGTGTTCGCGCTGGCCCAGGCCCTGATCCGCTTCCAGGCCGACCCGCTGCGCCGGCGCTTCGGCGACCCGCTGCTCCTGGTGCTGTCGCTGGCGGTGGCCCTGGTGGGCCTGGCCATCGTCACCGTCAGCCCGACCTTCGCCGTCAGCGCCGCCGGCTTCGGCCTGATCGGCCTCGGCACCGCCTGCGTGGTGCCCTGCGGCTTCGCCACGGCCGTCGCCCGCTCGCCGCTGGCACCCTCCGCCTCGCTCGCCCTGGTCGCCTTCGCCTCGGCGCTGCCGCGCCTGCCCACCCCCTATCTCGTCGGCGAGATCGTGACGCGCGCCTCGATCGGCGCCGCCTTCGGCATGTTCGCGGCGCTGTTCCTGGTGGCGATCGGCATCGGCCTCAGCCTGCGGCGCAAGGAGCCGGCCGGGGCCTGAGGCGCCAGGCACGGGAGGCCGCCGCCCACACGCCTGCCCCTTTTTCCGCCACGAAGTCCGCCTCGTCATGGGCAGTGCGCGGAGCAGCACGTGACGCGAGAACCTCGGCGTCATGGGCTGAAATGTCGCGTTTTGACGACGACCGTCGCGCTGCGGTGCCGGTCTGCGCACCCCTGCCTTCCTCTCCCCTTCCCTCGACCGGAGGTCCTTCGGCATGAGATCCCATGCGCGTGTCGTCGTCATCGGGGGCGGCGTCGTCGGCTGCTCCGTGCTCTACCACCTCGCCCGCGCCGGCTGGACCGACGTGATGCTGATCGAGCGGGCCGAGCTCACCGCCGGCTCCACCTGGCATGCGGCGGGCGGCTTCCACACGCTCAACGGCGACCCCAACGTCGCCAAGCTGCAGCAATACACCGTCGAGCTCTACAAGGAGATCGAAGCGCTGTCGGGTGAGAGCTGCGGCCTGCACCTCACCGGCGGCGTCATGCTCGCCGGCACCAAGGAGCGGATGGACTGGCTCAGGATGGCGCACGCCAAGGGCCGCTATCTCGGCATGCATACCGAGATCATCTCCGCCGCCGAGGCCAAGGCGCTGCTGCCCCTGATGGAGGAGAAGGAGTTCGCCGGCGCGATGTGGGACCCGTTCGAGGGCCATCTCGACCCCTACGGCACCACCCATGCCTATGCCAAGTCGGCCCGGATCAAGGGCGCCGAGATCGTGCTGCGCAACCGCATCACCGACCTCGTGCAGCGCGAGGACGGCAGCTGGGACGTCGTCACCGAGCAGGGCACCGTGCATGCCGAGCACGTGGTCAATTGCGGCGGGCTGTGGGCGCGCGAGGTCGGCCGCATGGTCGGGCTGGAGCTGCCGGTGCTCGCCATGGAGCATATGTACATGCTCACCGAGGACATGCCGGAGGTCGCCGAGATCAACCGGACGACCGGCAAGGAGATGATCACCGCGCTCGATTTCGAGGGCGAGATCTACATGCGCCAGGAACGCGGCGGCATCCTGCTCGGCACCTACGAGCACGATTGCCGGCCCTGGTCGGAAAAGGCCACGCCGTGGGATTTCGGCCAGAACCTCCTGGAGCCCGACCTCGACCGCATCGCGCCGCAGCTCGAGATCGGCTTCCGCCACTTCCCGGCCTTCGAGCGGGCCGGCATCCGCAAGATCATCAACGGCCCCTTCACCTTCGCCCCGGATGGCAACCCGCTGGTCGGCCCGATCCGCGGCCTCCGCAATTTCTGGGTCGCCTGCGGCGTCATGGCCGGCTTCTCCCAGGGCGGCGGCGTCGGCCTCGCCCTCTCCAACTGGATGGTCGAGGGCGATCCGGGCTTCGACGTCTGGGGCATGGACGTCGCCCGCTACGGCGACTGGACCACGCTCGGCCACACCAACGCCAAGGTGCGCGAGAACTACGCCCGGCGCTTCCGCATCCGCTTCCCCAACGAGGAATTGCCGGCGGCGCGCCCCTTCCGCACCACGCCGGTCTATGACCGCCTCGCCGAGCGCAACGCCGTGTTCGGCGACATGGTCGGGCTGGAGCACGCGCTCTGGTTCGCCCCGTCCAAGGCGCAGGCGAAGGACGATTTCTCCTTCCGCCGCTCCAGCGACTTTGCCCATGTCGGCGCCGAATCCAAGGCGGTGCGCGAGGGCGTCGGCCTCCTGGAGATCTCCAACTTCGCCAAATACGAGGTGACCGGGCCGGGCGCCGAAGCCTGGTTGGAGACGCTGCTGCCCAACCGCCTGCCGGCCGAGGGCCGCATGGTGCTGACGCCGATGCTGAACGAGAAGGGCATGCTGATCGGCGACTTCACCCTGGCGCGCGAGACGGCGGACCGCTTCCTGATCCTCGGCTCGGGCCTGGCCGAGCAATACCATATGCGCTGGTTCCTGAGCCGGCTACCGACCAGCGGCGTCGCCGTGCGCAGCCTCGGCCTCGACCTCACGGGCCTGCAGATCGCCGGGCCGAAATCCCGCGACCTGCTGGCGCGCCTCGCCGGCCGGGACGTCTCGAAACAGGCCTTCCCCTTCATGGCGATCGACCGCTTCGACGTCGGCGCCATCCCGGCCGTGGTCGGGCGCGTCACCTATACCGGCGACCTCGGCTACGAGCTCTGGGTCAAGGCCGAGCACCAGCGGGCGCTGTTCGATCTTTTGGAGCGCACGGGCGAGGACCTGGACATCACTCTCTTCGGCGCCCGGGCGCTGAACTCGCTGCGGCTGGAGAAGAGCTTCGGCTCCTGGTCGCGCGAATACCGGCCGATCTACACGCCGTGGGAGGCGGGGCTCGAGCGCTTCGTCTCGACCCAGAAGCCCGCCTTCGTCGGCCGCGACGCCATGCTGCGGGCCCGCGACCAGGGCCCGGTCCAGCGCCTCGCCACCTTCATCGTCGACGCGCATGACGCCGACGTCATCGGCGACGAGCCGATCTGGCGCGACGGCACGGTGGTCGGCTGGGTGACCTCGGGCGGCTACGCCCATTGGTCGCAGGCCTCCGTCGCCCTCGGCTATGTCAAGGCCGAGGCCTTCGACCCCGCCGCCCCCTACGAGATCGAGATCATCGGCGAGCGCCGTCCGGCGCGCATGGCGGCCGAGCCGCTGTTCGACCCGAAGGGCGCGCGGATGCGGGGGTAGGTGGACGCGATGCCGGCCCCTCCGGGGGCGGGTCTGCCGTCTTCCGGCGGCGAGCGGGCTACGCGGCATCTCCCGTGTGGTACGGCCTGATCAGCGCTTCGGCCGGGACCCCCCATTCGCGATTGAGCTTGTAGGCCTGGTTCATGGTGAGCGGGCGCTTGCGCTTCAGGATTTCGGAAGCTCTGGACTTGGAGCCCAGCAGGTCGGCGAAATCCTTCTGAGCATAGCCCTTCTGCTCCATGACATGGCGTATCATGTCGATCGGGTCGGGATCGGGCATGGGGTAGTGCTTCTCCTCATAAGCGGAGATCAGATCCACCAGGACCAGAAAGCGGTCGCTCTCGGGTGATCCAGGCTCCGGCTCCCTGTCGAAATACGGTGCCACTTCCGCGAGAGCCCATTCATAGTCCGCCTCGGTGCGGATCGGTCGGATGTTGTCCATCACACTATCTCCGGGTTGATCCGGTCATATTCGGCATGCGTTCCGACGAATTTGATCAGTACGGCCCTGTGGCGGTAGGCGACGTGCACGATCAGGCGGAACTTGTTGCCACCGATGTCGAAAATGACGCGGTTATCGCCGACGAAATCCACGCTGCTGCCGAACGCGTCCTTGATATCCTGTGGACTCGCCCAGGTTGCCTTGGCAGCCTGAACGTACCAGGTTGACAAAGGCGCTTCGGCTTGGCGATGACGCTGCCAGAACTCTCTAAGGACGCGCTTCGCGATCACGTTCACGGCCGCCATCTTAGAAGTTCCATCTTGTGGAACAAGACGAAAATTTCAGATCCTGGAACAGAGCCGACTTCGACAGCCCTCGGGGCCGGGCGGCTCTCCGATGACCGACAGAAGCGCGACGTCGCTCTTTCGCGGTCCCCGCTCCCCCTGCGCGCTCCTATCGCCGATGCGGCTGCGCGCGGCGCCCCGTACTGGAAGGCTCGACTTCAATGATCGTCGGTCGATCTGGTCGCCGCTGGGCCGCGCCGCGTTCCTTGCTAGAACGGCCGTCGTGCTCGCCCAACCCCGCCGCCGGTTGCGGTTGGGCCGCGCCGCGTTCCTTGCTAGAATGGGCAAGGCGCCCTCGATGGAGATCCATCTGTTGCGGTTGGGCCGCGCCGCGTTCCTTGCTAGAACTCCCGACGCAGGCGTGCGCCTCAGCGACCTGTTGCGGTTGGGCCGCGCCGCGTTCCTTGCTAGAACGTCGCAACAGTTGTCCGACGCCATGGGCTTGTTGCGGTTGGGCCGCGCCGCGTTCCTTGCTAGAACGCGCACCGACAAAGCGACACATGTCTACAAGTTGCGGTTGGGCCGCGCCGCGTTCCTTGCTAGAACCAGGGTGGCGGACGACAAGTCGCGGTCTGTGTTGCGGTTGGGCCGCGCCGCGTTCCTTGCTAGAACCGACACGCCGCCACACCTCGCCGGCCTCACGTTGCGGTTGGGCCGCGCCGCGTTCCTTGCTAGAACGGCCTATGCACGCTTGGCGCCATTGACTACGTTGCGGTTGGGCCGCGCCGCGTTCCTTGCTAGAACGCAGACCGACGCGGGGCGGCGCTTTGCTTAGTTGCGGTTGGGCCGCGCCGCGTTCCTTGCTAGAACTAGCAGCGTGATGCGCTGCCTGATGAGACCGTTGCGGTTGGGCCGCGCCGCGTTCCTTGCTAGAACTTCTGCCGACGTCTTCCTCTCTCCCCTGTCTGTTGCGGTTGGGCCGCGCCGCGTTCCTTGCTAGAACGATCTGCCAGAAAGCCAGCCGCCGCCAGCAGTTGCGGTTGGGCCGCGCCGCGTTCCTTGCTAGAACTGAATGCAATATCACTATCGCTTTGATAAGGTTGCGGTTGGGCCGCGCCGCGTTCCTTGCTAGAACCGATGCCTACAACGACGCCAAGATCATCCTGTTGCGGTTGGGCCGCGCCGCGTTCCTTGCTAGAACACCCTGATTGAGGACGAGGCCGCTTTTGCGGTTGCGGTTGGGCCGCGCCGCGTTCCTTGCTAGAACGGCGCTGTGCGCAGCGATGCCGCTGCCGGCGTTGCGGTTGGGCCGCGCCGCGTTCCTTGCTAGAACGAGGCCCGCAAGAACCTGACATCTCCAGCCGTTGCGGTTGGGCCGCGCCGCGTTCCTTGCTAGAACGGCCCCCTGAAAACGCCTTGTTTTCAGGGGGTTTTTGCAGCTTGTCCGCCTCGAAAAACCGCTTGCGGAGCCTCAATTCGTCGACACCGGCGCGAATTTCAGCGATCAGAACAGCGTGAGTTGGTCCGGCTTCGACGGGCGCGGTTGGGAGGCGCGGCCGCGGAAGCTCTGGATGCCCTCGTATTGCTTGTCGGTGAACCAGATCACCTCCACCGTGCCGGGATTCGGCACGGCCCGGCCGATGCGCCTGGTGATCGCCTCGGCCTGCTCCTTGCCCGCGGTGTAGCGGATGTAGCAGGAGAACTGCATCATCGAGAATCCCTCGTCCAGCAGGAACTGGCGGAACTTCGTGGCGCGCTTGCGCTCGGCCTTGGTGAGCACCGGCAGGTCGAAGAGGGCCATGATCCACAAGATTCGATACCCCGACAGCAGTGAATTGGCCCCCATCACACGGTCCCGTCGGCCCTGGCAGCGCCCGCGGGCAGGGGCAGCGGCGAGCGCGGCAGGACGAGCTTCCTGCGCTCGCCGACAAAGACCTGCGCGAGCGACACCGTGAGCCGGCCGAGCACGTTCGACAGGGGTGCAGCCCCCTCCTCCGTCTCGTAATCGGCGTGGAGAATCTCGGCCAGCCGGCGCTTGGCCGCCGTATCAACGGCCTCCCGACCTTCCAGGGTCAGGTCCCTCGCCAGCAGGTCGACCGCCGGCCGGAACGGCTCCATCAGGTCGTCCGCGAGGCGCAGGGCATTGCCCTTGCTGCGGTGCTGCAGCGACAGCGACGGGTGCAGGCCGGCGCCGACGATGGCGCGGGCGGTTGCGGCCCGCAGCACCGTGTAGCCGTAGTTCAGCAGGCCGTTGCAGCCGCCACCGTCGCGGTAGCGGTGGAAGCCCCTGCCGAACAGAGACGGGAAATAGCGCTGTGCCGCCTGGGCCTCGATATTGCCGGGATCGCCCGAGCGGACCCGCTCGGCCAGCGCTCGCAGCGGTACGGGGTTGGCGCCCGCGCGCTCCAGGGCCGCGGCCTGGGCCAGGATCTTGGCGCGGACGAGATCGGCCCAGAGCCGCTTGCGGGTCGGCAGGCTGGCCTCGGCCTGCGCCTCGACCCGATCGCCCTGGGCGTGGTGGCCGTCGACAGGCAGGAGATAGGCAGCGGGGTTGAAATCGTTACCACACACGACGAAGGGCGCGCCGCGCCGGGCCAGCGCCGCCACTACCTGCGTGGTGAAGCTCGCCGCCGGATTCGACAGGATGACCGCCTCGATATCGTCGAGCGGCACGCGGCCGAGCGGTCCGTCCGGCCCGGACACCGTCAGGAAGCCGCGCTCGAGCGACAGGCGGCGCCCCTCGCCCTCGATCTCGACGATACGTCCCAGCATGGTACGCCACCCCCCGACCGACGCTCAGGAACGAAACGAGTGTCTCGCCCTGCGCCTCTCGGGATGGTTGCAACGCAAGAAGCAAGCCACGGCCGGGACGCGCCGGCGGAGCCGCTCCATCACACGTTCGTCCGTCGCCGGCTCACGCGCCCGATCTCGTCCACCCGTACCGCCACGCAACCGCGCTGGCGCAGCTTGCCGATATTGGCGAAATCCCAGCGGAACGGATCGATCTCATTGTCGGTCCTGTGGCGCTTTTGCAGGTCGCCGCCCTCGCGGTGCTCGGCCAAGACCACGAGGTTCTGCTTCATCCACAGCTGCTGGACCGTCTTGACGACGCGCCCGCCGCGCTCGCTCTCCAGCTCCACCATATCGCCCTTGCGCAAGCGCATCACCAGCTTGCCGCCGAGCCTGTCGCGCTCCCATTGCGGCCGCCACCCCGGCCGGTTGACCTCGATCAGCGTGGCGGCGAACCCCTTCCAGGACCCGTCCCGCATCGCCACGATGTCGATATGGGCATTCTCGCCCGGCACCACCGCCTTGTAGGTCAGTCCGGTCTGGCGCTCGGTCATAGCGACGGCGCTGGCATCCTCCTTGCCGATGCGCACGCGCCGCAGGCCGTTCTCCGCGGCGAAGGCCGTAAGCGCGGCCTTGAACCCCTTCTCGTCGCTCATCTTGCCCGCGACGTCGCGAAACGGCGCCACCCGCTCCCGCAGCGATCGGCGCAACGCCGCGTCGCGCACGGCGTCGACCTCGCCTGGCGTCAGGTCGGCGACCGGCTTGCGCCGGACGAGGTTGCCGATCACCGCCGCCTCGGCGGGATCGCGTACCAGGCCGTAGGCGGTATCCTCGTGCAGGGCGCCGGCCGGATCGTGCTCCGGCTTGTTAGAGACCACGAACCGGACGAGCTGGTCCCGGACCGCGTCGCGAAAGCGCTCGAAGGGCCACGGCACCTGGCCGAGCACCGCGTCGTATTCCGTCGCCTCCGCCCGGCCCGCCTCCCGCGCCAGATGATTGAGCCAGCCGCGCGTCATCGCGCCGATGACGATGGCGTCGAGGGCATGGTGGCGATGGTCCGTGCGCTCCTTGCGGTTGTCGTCGGAGAGCAACGTGTTCAGCCCCCATTTGCCGCGCAGCAGCCCGACAAGCGTGCCCGGCGTCACATAAACGTCTCCATATTCCAGCCCACCCTCGCGGCAGCGCCGGACACAGGCATGGTGCAGATAGGCCCTGGCGAGACGGGAGAGATATCTGGTCTCGTTGAGTTGGCGGGCCAGGAAGCCGCTGTCGAGCCCCATCTCCCGCAGCTCGGCATCGTCGCTGCTTCCGGCTGCCCGTCCCTCGAACCGGGCCATGGCGTCGGGCTTGAAGCGCCAGCGCTTGCTCGGCGGCAGCCCCTCGGCCCGAGCCGCGATGTCCTGCCAGTCCGGCGTCATGCCGAACGCCTCGAATGGCGTCTTGCCGCGCTTGATGCGGTTCATGTCGCGGTAGCACAGCACCTTGTTCGCCGCGCTGTCATCCAGCGTGCGCGACCGCGGCAGAATGTGCTCGACCTCGATTTCGGCGCCGAACAGCTTCTCGAGGCCGATCGGCCGGCCGGAGAACGGGCATTGGGCCACGCCGCGGCCGGTGCGCTGCTGCTCCTCGAACAGCTTGAGCCGGGCCCGCGTCTCGCCGGTGCTGGGAATGCCGAGCGATTCGAGCTCTCGGGCCCGCCTGTCGTTCTCGGTCCGGTTCTCGCGGTTGCGCTGCTGCTCGCGCCGCCTCTGCTCCTCTGTCTGCTTCAATTCGCGCGCGAGCTCCACCACGATCTGGTCGGGGTGGCCATGCACGGCGACGAGCCGGTTGACCACGCGCCGGAGCTGGTTGAGGCCGATATGCACAGTGGGATTGTTGATCCGCCCCCAATATTTCGCGTCGTCTCCGGTGTCCTTCGGGTCCATCGAGCCCGGGAGCACGTGGCGCTGCAGGAGCTCGGCGTAGTAGGCCAGCGGCGGGATCCGCGCCGGCGCCGGCATGCCGCTGCGAATGTCGAGGTCGGAATGGTGCCAGTCGCGTCCGAGCCTCGCGCCGGCGCGCCGCACCGCCTCGGCATAGGGGACGACGAAACCGCTCTCGTCCCGTTGCGTCCGCAGCGCATCGAGGACGGCGGCATTGGCGGTCCGTCCGAGGCGCGAATAGCCCTCGGGCAAGGGAACGGCGGCGCAGGCCTCGGCAGTGGCCCGTGTCAGGCCGTTCTCCGCCATCAGCCGTGCGATCAGCGCCTCTTCGTCCACCACGTCGATAAGCTTGGCCACGAAGGCGTCCTTGTCCGCCAGCGGCAGCCCGCGCCAGGCGGGGCCATAGTGGTCGTCCTTGGCCAGGATCCGGTTCGTTCGCAACCCCGTCAGCTCGCTCTCGCCCGTCTCCTCGATGTTGATCTTCACATCGCCGCCGAGCTTCAGCGCCTTGCGCATCTTGACGAAGGTCAGCCTGTCCTCGTTGAGGAGGACACTCGCCAGCACATCGCGCTCCTCCGGCCGCAGCGGCCGGTCGGCCATCGGGCCGGTGCTCAAGCGCAGATGCGCCAGCCGCTCATAGATCTCGCGGGCCTGCACGGAGGGGAACGCCTTGGGCGCGCGCTCCTCGTCGGGCACGAAGGTGCAACGCCCGACCGGCGGCGGCTCGAGAGGGCGCTGGCGAAACAGGATCGCGCGGATACAGTCGCGAGCCTGCGGCGTCAGCAGAGAGGGATGGTGCACGGCCTGGCGGCGCCAGAGCTCGTCGAACTCGTCGGCGACCATGTCGCGGGTGGGATAGAAGGCATAGAGCGCCTTGGCGCCCTGGCCGTCGAGCCGGATGCGCGTGGGCAGGCGCAGGCGCGAGGACCGCAGGTCGGGCTTGCCGGACCGGCCGGCCTGCTCCACCGCGGCAGACTTGCGCCGCAGTTCCGGGTTGCGATGCCGCAGCCACAGGAACTCGCCCAGGGTTCGGCTGCCGGTCGCCCGCAGGCCCTCCCGCAACGCCTCCGCCGCCTGGCGGATCTTGCCTTTCTCGCCGTCCTTGCGGTCCGCCCGGCGGTTCGACCTGAAGCCCCGGCGCTGGTTGAGATGGAAGATGGCGCGCCCCAGCTCGTGGGGCGTCAGCGCCTCGTCCAGCGCCTTGGCGCGCAGGAGATAGGGATCGAGGCCGGAAAGCGCACCTCGCTGCACCGCATCGGCCGGCATCAGGCCAGCATGGATCAGAGCCGCCGACAGCTCGTCGCGCCGGAGGACGAAACGATCGCGCCGCTTGCGGGCCTGCCTCGGCCCACGCCGCATCTCCGCCAGCGACTTGCCGTCCTTCGGATTGCGGCCGTCCTTGAACAGGCGCACGCCGGCATCCAGCAGTTCGAGCGGCGCGTCGGGACCATAGACGCCATGGAGATCCGGCCCCGTCCGCCAGACGGCCCAGCCGATCGAGTTCGTTCCGATGTCGAACGCAAAGCGTGTGCCCATTCCGCATGTCCCCCGGCTCGTCGGAAATGGTGCCGTCTTCCCCAACGGCATGCAAGGCCTTGCGCCTGGTTCGGCCGGCCTCTACTATCTCCGCGTTCTAGCAAGGAACGCGGCGTGGCCTCTCCGTTAACAAGGCTTCATGCCACCAGATGGGGGCGGGCTCCGGTCCGCCCCTTTTCTTGTTGAAAGGACGAGGGGACGTTACGGGTGCGCCACCCGAGATCACGGCCATGCTCTCCTGTTCAAGCGGCCGAGGGTGGGATCGCGGTCGACGTGCCAGATCTCTCTGCGCCGCATCGCCTCAGACCGCCTCGCATCCGACGGGGCCGTCGCCGAGCCAGGCGCGATCCTCGTCCGAAGACGGCGCCGCCGGATCGCAGCGCGCCAGCAGCTCGTCGAGCGTGTAGCGCTTGCGGGCCGGACGCATCACCAGTTCGTCGCCGCGCACGACGGTATCGACCGCCGTATCCACGCCGACGCCGAGTTCGTCCAGCAGCGCCGGCGGGATCGCCGGCATCAGCGATCCGCCGACCTTGCGCAGCTTTGCAGTGGTCATCAAAGCCTCCTGAGTTACGCGGAGATATAACCCAGGAGGCTTCTCCGGTCAGGGTCGGAGGTCCACGGAGCCCCGCCTTCGCACGGCCGAGACCAGAGCCCTCGGCCGTATCGCGCAAAACGCAAGCGAAATCGCCCGGCGTGCTCAGACGGCCGGCGCCTGGCAGCCGCTCAGGATGTCGAACTGCAGGCTGTAGAGGCCGCGCGCCGCGCCGAGGGGCAGCACGTCGCCGAACACGCCATCGCCGAGCGGGCCGGCGAGCGCCTCGCGCACCGCTGTTTTGACCGTGCCTTCCAGCATGACGACCCAGCGCGGCACCGCGTTCTCGGGCCGTCCGGCCTGCTCGGCGGTCTTGGCCGTGCTGGCGCCGACATCGGCGCGGCAGACATGGGCGGAGACCAGCCCGGGCGTTTCGCTCAGGCTTTGCAGCGCCGTGGTGAGGCGCTGCATGGTCCGCTCGTCGGCGGCCGGATCGCTGTCGAAGCGCAGCGTGCCGAGGAAGCCGCCGGACCCGGCGCCGCGGCTCCATTCGGTGGTGCAGAGCGAGCGCGCCACGTTGCGGAAATGCCTGACCGATTCGCGCGTCCAGGGCGTCGGTGCATCGAGGCGGGCGCGATAGGCGCTGCCGCTCAGCACGGCGGGGTTCCGCACCTCGTAGAGCGTGAAATAGAGCGGATCGCCCTCGCCCGGCTCGGCCACGTAGCGGCGGCCCCGCAGGAAGCCGTCGATGCCCACGCGCTCCGGCATATGCTCGCGATTGTGCCATTCGTAGAAATTGGCACGGCCCTCGTCCGTGATGTCGTTCCAGATGGCGACCACGCCGGCTCCAGCCAACGCCATGACATACCTCCCTGCAAATCCGCGCCGGCCCGACCGGGCCGTGCCGTCACCGCTCTCCCGATGGGCTGCGGAAGACGGCGGCGACGCAGCCTCCGCCCTCGAAGCAGCCGCGATAGGTCGCACCGGCCTCGACGGCCGGCGCGCCGGTGAACGATCCGGTGATGACGAACTGGCCGGCCCTGAGGCCGCCGCACGCGTCCTGCCGGGCATTCGCCCAGGCGAGCAGCGCGGCCAGAGGATCGCCGTGGGGATGCGGGCCGGCGGCGATCTCGCGGCCCTCGCGCGTCAGGACGGCGCGGGCCGGCATGCCGGCGCCGACATCCGCCGGCGCCTCGCCGACGACCAAGCCGGCATTGCCGAGCCGGTCGGCCAGGAAGGCGGCGAAGGGGACGGCCGGCGGCTCGCCCAGCCGCGCCCCGACGATCTCGAAGGCCGGATGCACCGCCGCGATCGCCGCCACGATGTCGGCGCGGGCATAGGCGGTCGCGGGCGGCAGGTCCTGCCCGAGCCGGAAGGCGAGCTCGGTCTCGATCCGCGTCGTGCGCCCGGGGGCGGCCGTCAGAATCGCTCCCGACGGCGCAACGGCCGTGATCGGGGCGGCAACGGGCTCGCCGCCGACGAGCGCCACCTTCCAGCCGAGCACCGGCGTGCCGCGGGCCGCCAGCACGGCGGCCTGGACGCGGTAGACCTCGGCCGGCGTCAGCACCGGCAGCTCGCCGGGGGCACCGCCCGCCTCCGCCGCGAGCAGCGCGTCGCGGGCACGCGTCACCGCATCGGTCACGGGCCCGTCTCCACTGCGACGACCTCGCCGCCCCGCCGGGCGGAGCGATAGCCGGCCTCGACCACCGCCAGGGCGTGCGCGGCCTCGGGCAGGCCCGCGATCGGCGGACGGCCGTCCGCGAGGCGGCGCAGCGCCTCGTCCAGGAACGCGGGATAGAAGCGGTCGGTCTCGTAGTCGATCGTCCCCCGCTCCGCCTCCGGCCGGCCCGGCCGCTTGACGGCGAGGCGGTCGGCATAGCCCTGGAAATAGGCGTCCCGATGCGCCACGGAAAAGCTGAACTCCCGCTGGTCTCCGGCCGTGTTGGGATAGAGATATCCGGTGGTGACGCCGGCGATCTGGCCCGAGGCGGTCGCCAGGGTGAAGACGGCCAGCTCCTCCACGTCGGCGTCGGCGCGGAAGCGCTGGGTGCGCCCGCCGACCGAGACGACCGGCGAGCCGGTGAGGACGCTGACGAGGTCGTAGAAGTGGACGCCGACATTGATGGCCGATCCGCCGCCGGCCTGGTCGGCCCGCAGCATCCACGGCGCGGAGGCCTCGTAGCGCGAGAGCGGCCCCGGGACGAAACGGAACGACAGGTGCTGGAATCCCGCCGGATCGAGCGCGCCGCCGTCGGTCAGCCGGACCGGCAGATCGCTGACCCGCAGGATGAACGGCACGGTGACGAAGACATGGCTTTCTCGCGCCAGGCGGTCGAGCCGGCGCACGGCGGCGCTGGTCAGGCCGCAGGGCTTCTCGATCAGGAACGGGCGCCGCCGCTCGATCAGGGCCTCGGCGACGGCCGGCATGTCGACATGGCGGCTGAACACCAGGGCGAAGTCGAACGACGCCGCGAGCAGGTCTTCCCGCGGGACCAGCGGACAGCCGAAGCGCCTGGCGACCGCGGGACCGGCGATGCCCTCGCCGTCGCAGACCCCGACGATCTCGATGCCCGGCCGCTCCAGGGCGGGGACATAGAGCGGGAAATGCCAGTGGCTGACGTCGAACAGGGCAAGACGCATGCGAAACTCCGATTGATGGGCCACGCCGCCCGTCAGTCCATGTAGGAGCCGCCGTTGACGCTCACGGTCTCGCCGACGACGTAGCTCGCCGCGTCGGACACCAGGAACAGGGCAACGGCCGCGATCTCCTCCGGCCGGCCGAGCCGCCCGGCCGGGATGCGGGCGATGGTGGTGGCGCGCATGGCCTCGCTCATCCCGTCCGAGAGCTCGGTGGCCACCAGGCCCGGCGCCAGGGCGTTGACGTTGATGCCGTGGGGCGCGGCGTGCATGGCCAGCGACTTGGTGAGCCCGACGATGCCCGCCTTGGCGGCGGTGTAATGGGCATTGCCGATGAAGTCGCCGCGCTTGCCCGCCACCGACGAGATGTTCAGGATCTTGCCGGAACGGCGTTCCCGCATGTACGGAAGCACCGCGTGGCAACAATTGAAGGCTCCGGTGAGATGGACGCCCAGCATCCGCTCCCACTTGTCCGGCGTGATGTCGTCGAAGCCGACGAAATCGCCGATGCCGGCATTGTTGACCAGGATGTCGAGGCGCCCATGCGCGGCGACGATGCCGTCGATCGCGGCGTGCACGGCGTCCGACCGGGAGACGTCGAAGGCGGCAGCGGCAGCCCTGCCGCCGTCGGCGCTGAGGTCGGCGGCGCAGGCCTCGGCCGCCACCGCGGCGAGATCGTTGACGACCACCAGGGCGCCGGCTCCCGCCAGCGCCGCCGCCATGGCCCGCCCCAGTCCGCGGGCGGCGCCGGTGACGAGGGCGACCCGGCCTTGCAGCAGCGTGGGTCCGAACGGGGCGTGGGGCATGGGCACTGACCGGCGGCGGGCGGTCCGGCATTTGCGCCGGAGCGACCGCGGTGTTAATGAAATGATGTTCCACTAGCGAGGCTAGAGTGCTCCGATGCGTCTTGTCAAATCCCTCGTCGAGCGCTGCTTCGATCTGATCACGCTCCTGAGCGAGCAGGCCGAGACGCTGCCGCTCGGCGAGATCGCCCGGCGCCTCGACCTGCCCAAGAGCGCCACCCACCGCCTGCTGGCCACCTTCTGCGAGCTCGGCTGGGCCGAGCAGGATCCCGCGACGGGGTTCTACCGGCTGTCCCTGCGCCTGGCGATCACCGGGCAGCGGCTGCTGGTCGGCACCCGCATTCCCGACATCTGCCAGCCGGTGCTGGACGAGCTCGCCCGCGCCACGGAAAGCCTCGGCCGCCTCGCCATCGCCGGCGCCGACGGCCTGACCTGGATCGCCCATTCCCAGGGCGCCCGCAGCGGCCTGGTCTACCAGCCCGAGCTGGTGGCGCGCGTCCCGCTGCACGCCACCGCCAATGGCAAGGCCTGGCTCGCCACCCTTCCGCGCAACGAGGCGCTGCGCCGCGCCACCGAGAGCGGCCTCGGCCAGCCCGGCATCGGCGGCCCGCGCGCCATCCGCACCCGCGAGACCTTCTCGGCCGCCCTCGACGAGACCGCCGAGCGCGGCTGGGCCATCGCCCAGGAGGAAGCCGAGCCGGGCGTCGGCGCGATCGCCGCGCCGATCTTCCAGGCCGGCATCGCCGTCGGCACGGTCAGCATCGCCGGCCCGATCCACCGGTTCGCCGAGCCTGCCCTCGCCCGGATCGCGGCGCAGGTCTGCGACACCGCCCGGCGCCTGTCGGAGGTCTGGCCCTATCGCGTCTCGCTCGTCGGCCCGTCCTCGCCCGAGCCGGCCGTTCCGGTGGCGGTTGACCAGCCTTGATTATCGGAATAACGTTCCATTAGTGAAGATCGGCTGCGGCGCCGACATGAAGGGAAGCGGCGACGGGATGGGTGGCACGACCATGTCTGCATCGGCTCGGTTCACCCCCGGGGAGACCCTTCCCATGGCGACGGGCGGCCGCCGGGCGCGGCACCGCCCCATGCCGCTCCTCTGGTTCGTGCCGGTCCTGGCCCTGCTCGGGCTGGTCACGATCTACCCCGCCGCCTTCGTCGTCTGGATGAGCTTCCAGAAGACCAATTATTTCCAGCTGCAGGGCTTCGTCGGGCTCAGCAACTATGTCGACGTGCTCGGATCGGATTCGTTCTGGAGCGTGGCGACGATCTCGCTGGTCTATCTCGCCGGCTCGCTCGTCCTCTCGCTCGCCGTCGGCGTGGCCGTCGCGCTCCTGTTCAACGCCATCGGCACGACCGGCGGCGTCCTGCGCGTCCTCACCCTGTTTCCCTGGACGCTGTCCATGGCGGTGGTCGGCTCGATCTGGCTGTGGATGCTGAACCCGTCCTTCGGTCCGGTGGCCTATTTCCTCGGCGAGGCCGGCCTCTCGCCGGGCCTGATGCTGGGCGATCCCGATCTGGCCCTGGCCCTGACCATCCTGGTCACGGCCTGGTGGTCGTTCCCCTATGTCATGGTCATGGTCACCGCCACGATCCAGTCGATCCCCGCCGAGCTCTACGAGGCGATCGCCATCGACGGCGGCAATGCCTGGCACCGATTCCGCTATGTGACGCTGCCGCATCTCGTGCCGACGCTCGGCAGCACCGGGCTGAACCTCGCCATCATCTACCTCACGCTGGTGACGCTGCTGATCGTGCTGACCGGCGGCGGCCCGCTCGACGCCACCACCACGCTCAGCCTCGAGATCTTCCGCGGCACGGTGCAGAGCGTCGACATCGGCCCGTCCGCCGTCCTGTCGGTCGTCGTGCTGGCGATCAACATCGTCCTGGGGGCGATCTACACGCGCCTCACCGGGCGGGTCACGGGATAGGAGCGCGCCATGTCGTCGTCCATGTCGGCCCGCCCGCTGGCCGGCCTCGCCCAGCGCGGCCTCGGGCTCCTCGTCGCCGCCGTCGTGCTCGGCCCGATCGCCTGGGGCCTGGCGACCTCGCTGAAGACCGAGGTGATGGCCGTCGCTTTGCCGCCGACCATCATCCCCTCCCCGCTCACCTTCGAGAACTATCTCGGCGTCCTCGCCTATCAGGGCTTCCTCCTCGAATTGTGGAACTCGACGCTCTACGCCGTCGGCGCGGTGCTGGTGGCGCTGCTGGTCGGCATTCCTGCCGGCTATGCCGCCTCGCGCTTCGATTTTCCGGCCAAGAAGCTCGTGATGATGGTGATCCTGGCGACGTCGATGGTCCCCGGCGTCGCCGTGCTCGTGCCGACCTACTACGTGCTCGACGCGTTCGGCCTGCTCAACGACCGCTTCGTCATCGTCGTCCTGCTCGCCGCCCGCGTCGCGCCGCAGACGGTGTGGTTCCTGCAGAACTTCATCGACGCGGTGCCGATCGAGATCGAGGAATCCGCCGCCCTGGACGGGGCGAACCGCCTGCAGATCCTCACCCGCCTGGTCCTGCCGCTGATCAAGCCCGGCATCGCGGCGATCGCCGTCATCGGCATCGTCACCATCTGGAACGACTACATCACCGTGGCCGTGTTCGCGCCCGATATCGGCAAGCGCACCCTGCAGGTCGCGCTCGTCAACCAGGTCTTCG
Source organism: Labrys wisconsinensis (assembly GCF_030814995.1). Lineage (GTDB taxonomy): Bacteria > Pseudomonadota > Alphaproteobacteria > Rhizobiales > Labraceae > Labrys > Labrys wisconsinensis. The sequence continues at coordinate 757,351 of NZ_JAUSVX010000001.1, forward strand.
ACGCCGTCGGCATCTCCTGGTCCTACATGATGGCCTTCGCGATAATGGCCTCCCTCCCCGTCATGATCCTGTTCGGCCTCGTCCAGAAATGGTTCGTCGCCGGCCTCACCGCCGGAGCCGTCAAGGGCTGAGGCATCGGCTGCCGGCGCAATCTCAACAATCCATCGGAGGAACGCACATGTCTGGCATGGAAAGACCGGCACGCCTGGGCCTTGCCCTGGCGGCGGGGCTGGCCGTCGCCCTCGCCGGCGGCGCCGGCGCGCAGGAGGCCGGCAAGGTCGAGATCGTCTACGCCACCTTCCTCGACCCGACCAACACCAAGGATCCGCGCGCCGCGGCCCAGAGCCGCATGGTCGAGGCCTTCGAGAAGGCCAATCCCGGCATCACGGTGCGGGTGGAGGTCGATTCCAACCAGCAGGCCAGCATGCGTGCCTTGCGCAGCCGGGCCGGCAGCCCGGACGTGTTCCGGGTCAACAACTTCAACGCCCCGGAATTCGTCGCGACCGGCTCCGTGCTGCCGCTCGACGATCTCATCGCCCGCGACAAGGTCGACATGAAGGACTGGCTGCTCCCGCTGGACGCGGCCAAGATCGACGGCAAGCTCTACGGCATGCAGCAGGATTTCCGCATCCCGATCCTGATCTACCGCAAGAGCCTGCTGGAGAAGGCCGGCGTCACCCCGCCGCGCACCTTCGAGGAGGTCTGCGAGGCCGGCGGCAAGCTCAGCAAGCTCGGCACCGTCATCGGCTATGCCGTGCCGCTCGGCACCAGCGGCGGCCTCGGCGGCGCCCAGCCCCTGGCCGAGAACATGTTCTCCTCGATGGCCACCGAGACGACCGGGCACTATTTCGCCGCGGACGGCAAGGCCATGACCATCGATCCCGACCAGCTCCTCAAGACGCTGCGCACCATCAAGGATCTCTACGGCAAGTGCGGCGCCACGCCGAAGGCCAGCGTCCAGTTCGGCTACAACGAGGTGCATGACGGCCTGCGCGCCGGCAACGTCGCCATGGCCACCTACGGCCTGTTCCGCTTCCGGGCGATCCAGCAGGGCGGCGCGGGCGAGGATCTGGCCTGGGCGCCGCCGCCGGCCTTCGCCCCCGACGGCAAGATGGCTGCCTACGGCTACACCGTCGCGGTCAACGCCAACACGGCGCAGAAGGAGGCCGCCTGGCAGTTCGTCAAGTTCATGGGCAGCCCCGAGGCCCAGGCCATCGCGGCCGAGGGCGGCGAGGTGGTGGCGCGCGCCTCGGTCTACGAGAACGCCCCGCTGTTCAAGACCCCGGACGGCCAGCGCCAGAAGGAATGGGCCCAGCTCATCGCCAGCCGCGGCCAGTTCCTGTCCTATTCCATCGCGCTCACCGCCTTCCACCAGGTCATCGGCGACGCGGCGCAGCGCATGGTGCTGCGCGACATGTCGCCCGAGGACGCCCGGAGCGCGATCGAGAAGGGCTACAAGGACGCCCTAGCCAAGGCCACCCGCTGAGCCGCCGTCCCGGTCCGGCCCGCCCGGGCCGGGCCTCCCCCATCCCCACGGAGACCCGCCATGTCCCAGGACCTTGCCGGCCAGACGGCCGTGATCACCGGCGGCGTGCGCGGCATCGGCCTCGGCGTCGGGCTGCACCTCGCCGGGCGCGGCTGCGCCGTCGCGCTCTGGGACGTCGACCCCGACGGCTTCGATCCCGATGCGGCGGGCTTCGCGCCGGCCCTGGTCGAGCGCGTCGACGTGGCGGACGAGGGCGCCGTCACCCGCGCCGCCCGCGCGGCCGAGGCCCGCCTCGGGCATGTCGACATCCTCGTCAACAATGCCGGGATCAACGGGCCGGTCCGGCCGGTGGCCGACTATCCCCTGCGCGAGTGGGAGCGCGTGCTCGCCATCGACCTCACCGGCGTGTTCCTGTGCTGCCGGGCCCTGGTGCCGGGCATGGTCGGGCGCGGCTATGGCCGCATCGTCAACGTCGCCTCGATCGCCGGCAAGGAGGGCACGCCCGGCGTCTCCGCCTATTGCGCCGCCAAGGCCGGCGTCATCGGCTTCACCAAGGCGCTGGCGCGCGAGGTGGTGACCGCCGGCGTGACGGTCAACGCCGTCACGCCGGTCATGGCCGAGACCGCGATCCTGGCGGAGATGACGCCCGAGCACATCGCCCTGACCAAGGCCAAGATCCCGATGGGCCGCCTCGTCACGGTCGAGGAGATCGCCGCGACCATCGGCTGGGCGGCGAGCCCCGCCTGCAGCTTCACGACGGGCGCCGTGTTCGACATTTCCGGCGGCCGCGCCGATTATTGAGGAGAGCCATGACCGCCCCGCTGCGCGTCGCCGTCATCGGCGCAGGCTATATCGGCCGCCGGCATGCCGACTGGCTGGCGGCGCATCCCGGCTGCGTCGTCGCCGGCATCGCCGATCCCGCCGACGCCGCGCGCGAGCACTGCGCCGCGCGGGGGATCCCGTGGTTCGCGGATTTCCGCGACCTCATCGGCCGCGCCGACGCCGCCGTGGTGGCGGCGCCGAACGCGCTCCATCTGGCCGTCGGCCTCGCCTGCCTGGAGCATGGCCTGCCCGTGCTGGTGGAGAAGCCGCTCGCCGACACCGCCGCGGCGGCAACGGCCTTCGCCGCCGCGGCGCGGCGCTCCGGCGTGCCGGTCCTGGTCGGCTTCTACCGCCGCCACGGCGCCGTGCTGCAGGAGGCCCGCCGGCGCATCGCCGCCGGCGACCTCGGCCGGATCGTCACCGCGAGCCTGCGCCTCGTCTTCCTGAAGCCCGACGTCTATTTCGAACCCGCCTGGCGGCGCAGCCCCGGCGGCGGGCCGCTGCTGATCAACGCCATCCACGACATCGATGCGCTGCGCTACCTCCTCGGCGAGATGACCGGCGTCCAGGCGGTCCTCGCCAACGCCGCCCGCGGCTTCGCTGTCGAGGACAGCGGCGCGATCCTGATGACGTTCGAGAGCGGCGCCATCGCCACCGCCATCCTGTCCGACAGCGTCGCCTCGCCCTATTCCTGGGACATCAATGCGGCGGAGGACAGCGTCTATCCCGCCTATGGCAAGGACGTCTACCTCATCGGCGGCACCGCTGCCTCGCTCGCCCTGCCGGAGCTGCGGCGCTGGTCCTATCCCGGCGAAAGGGGTTGGACGCAGCCCCTGGCGGAGGAGACCCTGCCGGTGGCGCCCGTCGATCCCTACCGCGCCCAGTGCGCCCATTTCATCCGCGTCGCGCGCGGGGAGGAGGCGCCCGCCGTCACCGCCGAGGATGCCGCCCGCACCCAGATCGTCGCCGAGGCGATCCGCGAAGCGGCCGAGACCGGCCGGCGGATCGATCTCGCCCCGCGCTTCGCCGCCCTGGACGACGCCCTCGCCGCCTGATCGGGACCGGACCATCATGCCCAGCTTCGCCCTCGCCCCGCTCACCTTCCTCGCCTGTCCGCCGCCCGAGCTGGTGACGCTGGCGGCCGGCGCCGGCTACGACCATGTCGGCCTCCGCGTCCTGCCGGCCTCGCCCGGCGGCCTTGCCCATCCGCTGGCGAGCGATCCGGCCCTGCTGCGCGAGACGCTGGCGCGCATGGCCGCCACCGGGGTCGGCGTCTTCGATCTGGAGGTCATCCGCATCGGGCCCGGGTTCCGCCTCGCCGACTGCACGGCCCTCCTCGAACTGGGCGAGGCGCTCGGCGCCCGCGCCGTCGTGGTGGCCGGCGACGATCCCGACGAATCCCGTCTCGCCGCCGGCTTTGCCGCGGTCTGCGAGGCCGCCCGGCCCTTCGGCCTCACCGCCGACCTGGAGTTCATGCCCTGGACCTGCGTCCCGACGGCGCGGGCCGCGCTGCGCATCGTCGAGGCCGCCGCCGAGCCCAATGGCGGCGTGCTGGTGGACCCGCTCCATGTCGCGCGGTCGGCCACGACCCTCGCCGACATCGCCGCCATTCCGGCCGGCCGCCTCCACTACGCCCAGATCTGCGACGCCCCGGCCGCGGCGCCGGCGACCGTCGAGGGCCTGATCCTCGCGGCGCGCTCCGAGCGGCTGCTGCCGGGCGAAGGCGACATCGACCTCGCCGGCCTGTTCCGCATCCTGCCGGCCGGCCTTCCCGTCAGCGTCGAGGTGCCGACGACGAGCCGCGCCCATCTCGGCCGCGAGGCATGGGCGCACGCAGCCCTGGCCGCCGCGCGCAGCGCGGTTGCTCCCCGCTGACGACGCGCCGCCGCGAGAAGCGTCAGCAACGCAATTGTGGAGCGGCAGGTATCAGGCCCCGCAGGCATCTGTTCTAGAGTTTCCCCGGCCCGCCGAAGGAGACGGCGGCGGCCCTCGACAGCCGCATGGCTCTGCCGTGCCCCGGCACCGGCGACGGGTTCTTCAAGAATCTCCGACCATCCATCCAGGGGAACGACAGATGATCAATCGGAGAGACCTCATGCTGGGCGCGCTGGCGGGTGCCGGCGCCTTCGGCTTCGGCCGGGTCAATCCCGACTTCCTCGTCAATTCGGCCTTCGCGGCGGAGGGACGCACGCTGCGCTTCCTCGGCGCGGAGGCGCTGACCGGCAACTGGGACCCGACCACCCACACCAATCTCGGCCAGCTCATCGTCGAGGGCTTCGTCTTCGGCTATCTCACCCGCGCGCCGATGCGGCCGGAAAAGCCCGACGAGCTGGTGTTCGAGCTGGCGGAATCCTTGACGCCGGTCGATGCCTTCACCCTTGAGGTGAAGCTGCGCCAGGGCATCAAGTTCCACGACGGCACGCCGTTCACCTCGGCCGACGTCAAGGCGACCTACGAATATGGCTCCCAGCCCGACCGGCCGGCGCAATGGTATCCCGGCCCGGTGACGGTCGACATCGTCGACGACCATACCTGCCGCATCAACACCAAGGCCCACGGCTATCCCGCCGCGCTCTACTATTACCTCTCGTCCTTCCTGCCGATCATGGCGGCCAAGGACGTCGCCAACAAAGCCCAGCTCTCGGCGCGGATGAACGGCACCGGCCCGTTCAAATACGTCGACCAGAAGGGCGACACCACGATCCTCGCCGCCAATGCCGACTTCTTCCTCGGCGCGCCGAAGATCCCGGGCCTGGAGTACCACTTCGTCGGCGACACCACGACGCGCACCCTCTCCCTGCTCAACGGCGAGGCCGACATCATCGAGCGTCTGGAGCAGGAGCAGGTCGAGACCATCGCCAAGGACGACAAGTTCGCCATCCACAAGGCGGTGTCGGTGGAGAACAAGTACCTGTTCTTCCGCTGCTCCAAGAAGCCGTTCGACGATCCGCGCATCCGCCTCGCCGCCTGCCACTCCATCGACCGCAAGCAGGTGCTCGAGGTGCTCGGCGTCTCCGGCACCTGGTCCAAGGCGCATATCTCGCCGGTGAAGTTCGGCTATACCGAGGTGGCCGACTATCCCGAATATGATCCGGACAAGGCGCAGGCCCTGCTGGCCGAGGCCGGCTTCCCCAAGGGCGAGGGCCTGCCGGAGCTGACCTACTACACTTCGGTCGGCTTCTACCCCAAGACCAAGGAATATGCCGAGCTGATCACCGGCATGCTGGAGGAGCAGGGCTTCAAGGTGAACCTGCAGACGCTCGAGGTCGCGGCCTGGGGCAACCTGCTCTACGACAAGCCCGGCGGCGGCGAGGGCAACATGATCGACTGCGGCTGGTGCACCGGCTCGCCGGAGCCGGACCTGGTCATCCGCACCCATTTCCATTCCTCGTCCAAGCGCATCACCGGCATCGTCGACAAGGATATCGACGCGGTGCTGGACAAGGAGCGCAACGCCGCCTCGATCGAGGAGCGCAAGACAATCCTGCAGGAGGAGACGCTGCCGACCCTCGCCCGCAAGGCGCCGGCGCTGGCCCTGTTCACCTCGGTCTTCATCCACGCCTACAGCAAGAAGCTCGACGGGCTCTACATCTATCCCAACGGCATGCAGGACATGAGCAAGGCCACCCTGGCGTGAGCGATTCCGGAGCCGGCATGGCCGGCTCCGTCTCTTTCTCCGGGTGACGCGCAGGACAATCCGGCCTCATGTTGATCCTCGAGTTCCTGGTCAAGCGCATCGCGCAGGGCCTCCTCATCGTCGGCATCACCTCGCTGATCATCTTCACCCTGCTGCGGGTGGTGCCGGGCGATCCGGTGCGCCTGATCGTCGGCGGCATGGCGCCCGACAACGTGGTCGAGGAGGTGGCGCAGAAGATGGGCCTGCGCGACCCGATCATCGTGCAATACGGCCGCTACATGGCCGGCCTGGCGCGCGGCGACCTCGGCCAGTCCTATATCAGGCCGCGCAGCGGCGGCGTCGCCGCCGGCGGCCAGTACGTCGACCCGACCAAGGCGGAGATGGCGCCGGTCGCCGACCTGATCCTGGAGCGCCTGCCGCTGACCCTGCAGCTCGGCGGCGTCGCCCTGGTCTTCGCGCTGATCATATCCTTCCCCATCGGCGTCGCCGGCGGGCTGCACCAGAACGGCTGGCAGAACGCACTGGCCTTCGGCGTGCAGTCGCTGTTCGTGTCGATCCCGAACTTCTGGCTGGCGATCATCCTGATCCTGTTCCTGTCGGTGAAGCTGAACTGGCTGCCGGCGCTCGGCTACAAGGGCTTCTCCTACGTGCTGCTGCCGGCCTTCGTGCTGGCGGTCGAGATCTCGCCCTTCATCATCCGCACCCTGACCACGGCGCTGGGCGAGGTGATGCAGGCCTCCTTCATCGACGAGGCCCGGGTGCGCGGCCTGTCGCGCCGGCGCATCGTCTATGCCCACGCCCTGCGCAATTCGGCGGTGCCGCTGGTCAACCTGCTCGGCATCCAGCTCTCGACCCTGATCGGCGGCGTCCTCGTCATCGAATACATCTTCGACTATCCCGGCCTCGGCAACCTCACCGTCGTCTCGGTGCTCGGTCGCGACTTTCCGGTGATCCAGGGCATCGCCATCACCACCAGCGCCGTCTTCGTCTTCATCAACATCCTGGTCGACCTCGTCGCCTATCTCATCGATCCCCGGGTGGAGATCTGAGCATGGCCATGGTCACCGCTCCCCTCGCGATCGCCGAGCCCCGGACCGCATCCGTCAGCCGCCGCATCCTCGCGGCGGCCTGGCGCATGACGAGCTTCCGCATCGGCTTCTTCGTCTTCGTGGCGTTGCTTCTGGTCTCGGCGATCTATCCCGAGTTGTCCTCGATCAGCGCCACCAAGATGGTGGTGAGGGACAAATTCCTGCCGCCGCTGTTCCTCGGCGACAAATGGACATGGATCCATCCGCTCGGCACCGACCAGCTCGGCCGCGACATGCTGATGCGCTGCCTGATCGGCCTGCGCTATTCCCTGCTGATCGGCATCGTCACCGTGGTGCTGATCTTCGTGATCGGCTGCGGCGTCGGCCTGCTCGCCGGCTTCAAGGGCCGGTGGTGGGACACGATCATCATGCGCGTCACCGACGCGCAGCTCTCGATCCCGATGATCATCCTGGCCATCACCATCCTCGGCGTCTCCAAGCCCGAGCCGGTCACCATCATCGCCGTGCTCGCCCTCTCCGGCTGGCCGCTCTACGCCCGCGTCGCCCGCAGCGCCGCCGTCACCGAGCGCGGCAAGGAATATGTGCGCGGCCTGCGCGTGCTCGGCGCCGGCGACTGGCGCATCCTGCTGCTCTACGCCGCGCCCAACATCCTGCCGCCGATCGCCTTCGTCGCCGTGCTCGACGTGGCGCGGATGATGATCTTCGAAGCCATCCTCGGCTTCCTCGGCCTCGGCATCCAGCCCCCGACCCCCAGCTTCGGCAGCATCATCGCCGACAGCCGCAAATACCTGATCAACGCCTGGTGGATCGCCACCAGCCCCGGCGTGTTCCTGGCCGTGGCGCTGACCGCGATCAACCTGATGGGCTCGGCCCTGGAGAAGGCGCGCAACAAGATCTACGGAGGCAGCTGAGATGGAGGCATCCCTGATCCTGGAAGCGCGCGACCTCACCGTCGTCCCGACGAACGGCGCCGCGCCGGTGATCGAGGGCGTCGGCTTCCGCCTCCATTCCTCCGAGATCCTCGGCATCTTCGGCGAGAGCGGCGCCGGCAAGACCGTGCTGAGCCGCGCCCTGGCCGACTGGCTGCCGGAGAGCCTCACCTATGCCGGCGGCTCCGTCGCCTTCGCCGGGAAGGACATTCGCGGCGGCCCCTCCGCCTGCCGCATCGGCCGCGACATCGCCTATATCGGCTCCAAGCCGCAGAGCTCGCTCGACCCGACCGAGCCGGTCGGGGTCCAGATCGCCGAGAAGCTGCGCAGCGTGCGGCCGGAATGGACGGCCCGGGACTGCCGCGACCGCGTCCTGCAGCTCCTCACCGAGGTGCGCATCCCCTCGCCGCAGGAGCGCTACTGGGACTATCCGTCCAAGTTCTCCGGCGGCATGATGCAGCGCGCCATGATCGTCGACGCGATCTGCGCCGAGCCGGCGGTGCTGATCGCCGACAACATCACCCAGCCGCTCGACGTCACCATCGCGGCGCAGATCGTGGCGCTGCTGCACGACCTCTGCCTGAAGCACCGGATGGCGACGATCTACCTCTCCGCCTCGCTGGCGACGCTCGGCCAGTTCGGCGGCCGCACCGCCGTGCTGCAGCACGGCCGGCTGGTGGAGCAGCAGGGCTTCGCCGACCTCATCGCGCGGCCGCAATCGGACTATACCGCCAAGGCCATCGCCAACGTGCCGCGCATCTGGTCCACCGCCGATGGGCCGGTGTCCCGGCGCAGGGCCGGCGAGGCGCCGCTGATGCGCATCCTGGACGCCCATCGCACCTACAAGGTGCGCAAGCGCGGCACGTTCAACACTTATCGCAATGTCCAGGCGGTGCGCGGCGTCACCTTCGACATCCTGCCGCGCGAGAATTTCGGCATCGTCGGCGAATCCGGCTGCGGCAAGTCTACGCTGACGCGCCTGCTGGCCTGGCTGGAGACGCCCGACCGCGGCGACATCCAGCTCGCCGGCACCTCGCTGGCGGCACTGAGCCGGCGCTCGCTCCTCGACAAGCGCAGCGAGTTCCAGCTCCTGCTGCAGGACCCCTACAACGCCCTGCCGCCGCGCACCACTGTGGGCCGGATGATCGAGGAGGGCCTGCGGCTGCGCGGCGGCCTGTCGCGCCGGGAGCTGCGCGAGCGGGTGGTGGCGGCGATGCGCGAGGTCGGCCTTGCCCCCGCCCTCTACGACCAGCTGCCCAACGCCCTCTCCACCGGCGAGCGCCAGCGCATCTCCATCGCCCGGGCGCTGATCCTCTCGCCCAAGCTCCTGATCCTGGACGAGACCCTCTCGGCCCTCGACCAGGGCGAGCAGGCCAAGCTGATCGACCTGTTCTCGCAGCTCCAGGAGAAGAACGACCTCACCTATGTCTTCATCTCGCACGACCTCGCCATGGTGCGGAAGGTCTGCACCCGCATCGCGGTGATGTATCTCGGCGAGATGGTCGAGATCGCCGACAACCACGACCTGTTCTTCGACCCGCAGCACCCCTACACCAAGGCGCTGCTCTCGGCCGCGCCGACGCTGGAGGACAAGCCCTTCGATCCCGGCGACTACCTCCTGGAAGGCGAGCCCCCCAGCCCGATCGACATCCCGCCCGGCTGCAGCTTCGCCTCGCGCTGCCCGCAGGCCTTCGGCCGCTGCCGCGCCGAGACGCCGAGGCTGCGTGAACACAAGCCAGGGCGCTTCGCCGCCTGCCATTTGCTCGACACGGAGGAGGTGGGAGAGGCCGCAGCGGCGTGAGGCCGGGCGGGGTAGTCGTACGCGAGAGCCTCGACGTCATGGACGGGCTTGTCCCGTCCATGACGGTCACGGGTGAGGCTACCGTATGCGCGAACGCTCAGCCCCTCACCCCTCCGCCGTCACCATCCGCCACAGCACCTCCGTCAGCACCGCCAGCCCCTTGTCCAGCGCCGTCTCATCCGTGAACTCCCGGGGGTTGTGGCTGAGGCCGTCGCGGCTCGGCACGAAGATCAGCGAGGCCGGCATGACTTTCTGCAGAGCGAGCGCGTCGTGGCCGGCCACCGTCTTCATCGCCAGCGTGGACAGGCCGAGGTCCCGCGCCGCGGCGCGAACCAATGCCGCCCCGGCTCCGTCGAGCAAGGCCGCGCCCCGCCGCTCGTCCACCGCGACCGTGACGCCCACACCCAGGGGGCGCGCCGCCGCCGCGACCTGCGCCAGGAACCGGTCGCCGAGCGTGGCCGCCATGGCCTCGTCCTCGTGGCGGATCTCGAACCAGACCTGAACCCGGTCCGGCACGACATTGGGCGAGTTGGGATGCACGATGATCCGCGCCGCCGAGGCGTGGGCGCCGGTGCCGCTGGCCTCGATGCCGTCGTAGATGAGGTCGATGGCGCGGGCCGCCGCCCGCAGCGCGTCGCGGCGGCGGCCCATCGGCGTCGGGCCGGTATGGGAGGGCTCGCCGAGAAAGACCAGCGACAGCTTGCGCGCCGCCCAGGCGCCCTCGACCACGCCGATGTCGAGCCCCGCGTCCTCGAGCCGCGGGCCCTGCTCGACATGCAGCTCGACATAGCGCGCCGGCGCGAAGGGCCGTGTGCCCGCGCCGCGATAGCCAATGCCAGCGAGCGCCTCGCCGAGCGTCACACCCTCGCCGTCGGTGAGCGCCAGGGCGGCGTCAAGGGGCAGCAGCCCGGCCTGGACGGAGCTGCCGGTGAGGCTCGGCTGGAAGCGCGCGCCCTCCTCGTTGGTCCAGTTGGCGAGGGCAAGATTGCGCTTGGCCGCCCCCGGTTCCCTCGCCGCCCGGGCGGCGACCGCCTCGACCGCCAGCAGCCCCGCCAGCACGCCATAGGCGCCGTCATAGCGCCCGCCGGTCGGCTGGCTGTCGAGATGTGAGCCGACGAGCACGGCTTCATCAGAGGATGGCGCCAGGCTCGCCGCACCGAACATGTTGCCGATGGGATCGACGGTCAGCGCCAGGCCCCGCCGGCGGATCTCGTCCGCCAGATGGTCGCGCGCCGCTTTGTCCTCGGCCGAGCCCGTCAGGCGGCATACGCCGCCATCGCCGCTGTCGCCATGGGCGGCGAAGGCGGCGATGAGCTCGTGCAGGGTTGCGCCGCTCATGATCAGGCCCGCGGCGTCAGCGGCCAGTCCATGGCGATGCCGCGCCGGTCCTCCAGCGCCTTCGCCACCTGCAGCACGCCGAGATCGTCGAAGCGGTGGCCGACCACCTGGACGCCGATCGGCAGGTGCCGGTCGTCGAAGGCGGTGCACACGGTCGCCGCGGGCTGGCCGGTCTGGTTGAACAGGGCGGTGAACACGGTATGGGCCAGCGGCGTTGCGAAGACCAGGCCGGGGTCTTCCGCCGGGAAGTTGACCACCGGCAGGGTCGGCGCGAGCACATAGTCCCAGCCTTCGAAGGCGGCGAGCAGCCTCGCCTTGATCACGCCGATGCGGCCGAGGGCGCGGTAGAGATCGGCGCCGGAATGCCGCTCGCCGCCCAGCGCCCAGTCGCGGACCCAGGGATTGAGGCCGTCCGGCCCGTGCGGCGGCAGCGCCTCGACCTCGCAGCGGCCGCGCACCTGCAGGAACAGGTCGATCGGCGCATAGGCATCCTCGTCGAAGGGCGGGGCGAAGGGCTCGACGACAGCGCCCGCATCGGCCAGCCACAGCCCGGCCGCCTCCACCGCCTCGCGCACCGCCAGCTCGGGCTTCGGACCAAAACCCATATCGGTGAGGACGCCGATCCTGAGCCCGGCGAGGTCGCGGTCGAGATGGTCGTGGTAGGCGGTCGCCTCGGGCGGGAAGCTCCAGGTGTCGCGTTCGTCCGCGCGCGTCAGCACGGTCAAGAGGCGGGCGATGTCCGCGACGCGCCGGCCCATCGGCCCGGCCATGCGCATGGTGTCGGCCGGCAGGTGCGGCACCCGGCCATGGGTCGGCTTCAGCGCGGCGAGGCCGCAATGGGAGGCGGGCAGGCGCACCGAGCCGGCAATATCGGTGCCGACGGAGAGGAACCCCATGCCGGCGGCGACCGAGGCGCCGGCCCCGGCGGAAGAGCCGCCGGTGTTCCAGGCGAGCCCCCAGGGGTTGCGGGTGATGCCGTGCTGCGAGGAGATGCCTGAGGCCAGCAGGCCGCAATCGGGCATGGTGGTCTTGGCGAAGATCACCGCGCCGGCCTCACGCAACGCCAGGGCGGGCGGCGAATCATAGGACGAGGGCGGCAGCGTCCGGTTGGCGGCGATGCCGTGCAGATAGGGCCAGCCGACCATGGCGACGCTGTCCTTCACCGTCACCGGCACGCCGTCGAGCAGGCCGGTGGGCGTGCCGGCCCGCCAGCGCTCCTCCGAGGCGCGGGCGGCGGCGAAGGCTTCCTCGGGCCGGATGCAGAACAGGGCGTTGACGGCGGGGTTGACCGCCTCGACATGGGCGAGGACGTCCGCCAGCACCTCGACCGGCGACAGGGTGCCGGCTGCGTAGGCGTCCGCGAGGTCGCCGACGCTCAGCGCCACCAGGCTCTCGATCGACATCGGCCTCTCCCTCCGCCGGGCGCGCCGGACGCGGGCGCGGGCGTTCGCCCACGGCACGCTCCCGGGACGTCCCGGCGCCGCCCGCAGGGGGCCGGGTCTCCCACGCACTGTCCGCTTCACACCGGCCGCAGCCATCGGCTCGCCCGTGCCGGCAGGCTTAGCGGAGTTTGCCGGCGCGGCGGTAGCGCGCCGGCCTGCCGGACAAGAAATGGTGGAGCAGGAGGCATCCCCCTTTTTGCCGTTCGCCGCGACACTGCGAGCCGGACGGAACGGCCTTTCAGGCCGCCCTTCGTCGCATCCAGACGGCAAAGAGAACCGGAACCGGAATGAGCAGATTCGATATGGAGCTGGCGCAGGTGCGGGCCGCCGTCGGCGCCGTGCCCGGCTGGGAGGGACGGGAGATCGTCGCCGAGCCCGCCCTGCCCGTCCTCGCCTCGCCGAGCTGGCGCGGCGTCGACGGCTCGCCCTGGCGCGCCGTCGACAGGGCCAGCGGCGACAGCCTGTTCGTCAAGATCATGGACCCCGATGCGGCGCTTTATATCGACGTCGCCTGCGCCTTCGCGGCGGCGTGCCGGGCCGCCGAGCTCGGCATCGGCCCGGCCGTCCACAGCGCCGACGCGGCCACCGGCGTGCTGGTCATGCAGGACCTGAACCAGGGCTGGCGCGTCGGCACGCTCGAGCGGCTGCTCGATCCCGCCCTGTTCGACCGCGTCGCCGCGGCGCGCCGGCGCTTCCAGGAGGGCCCGCCCTTGCCGCGCACCGTGGGCGTGTTCGACGAGATCGAGCGCTTCCATGCCGCTGCCAAAGCAGCCGATGCGGAGCTGCCGCCCGATGCGGACTGGCTGCTCGCCGAGCTGCGCCTCGCCGGTGAAGCCGTCCGCGGCCTCGACGTCGAGACGGTGCCGATCCACGGCGACGGCAACGTCTCCAACATCATGGTCAGCGACGCCGGCGAGGCGCGCCTGATCGACTGGGACCGGGCGACCAATGCTGATCCCCTGGAGGATCTCGGCAGCCTCCTGGTCGAGGCCTTCGACCAGGAGCCGGAGGCGCTCGACGCCTTCGTGCGCTGGACCGGCCGCCTCGACGAGCGGGCCTTCAACCGGACGCGGCTCTACGGCATCGCCGACGACCTGCGCTGGGGCCTGATCGGCGCGCTGGTGGCGGCGAAATCGCCGCGGCGGACGCTGGAGTTCTACAAGTTCGCGAGCTGGCGCTTCGTGCGCTGCCGCATGGCCGTGCGCGAGCCGCGCTTCGGCGAGATGGTGCGGAGGCTGGGATGAGGCGACGGCTGGGAGAGGCGGCGACCGCCCATGAGCGGACCCTGGAGGAGGCGGTCGCCCGCGTGCCGTCCTGGCGCGGCAGATCGGTCCACTACACCGCCCTGGTCGGCGGGCTGATGAACCAGAACTGGCTGGTCGAGGTCGAGGGCGACGCGCGCAGCTATTTCGTCAAGGTGCCCGGTGCCGGCTCGGAGATGTTCATCGACCGCGCCGCCGCCAACGAGGCCGCCCGCAATGCCCATGCCGGCGGCTTCGGGCCGGAAGTGGTGTTCTTCGATCCCGCCGACGGGCTGGAGATCAGCGAGTTCCTCACCGGCTACCGGGCCTGCACCAATGCCGATTTCTCCGATACGGCCATCCGCAGCGACGTGCTCGGCATCTATCGCCGCCTGCACGACGGGCCGGCGCTGACGCTGACCAAGACCGTGTTCGACATGATCGAGGAGCATATCGAGCAGGGCCGGGCGCTGGGCGCGGACTTTCCGCCGGCCATGCCCTGGATCGAGCACCGCTATCGCCAGGCCAAGGCGGCCTTCACCGCCGCCGGCCTCGACCTCGCGCCCTGCTTCAACGACCCCATGCCCGGCAATTTCCTGGTGGCGGCCGACCCCGCCGCACCGCGGCCGATGAAGCTGATCGACTACGAGTTCGCCTCCAACAACGAGCGCGCCTACGAGTTCGGCGTGCTCTTCGCCGAGATGTTCTTCGATGAGACGCTCACCCTGGAACTGATCGAGGAGTATTACGGCGCGGTGCGGCCCGACAATTTCGCCCGCGTCATGCTCAACCGGGCGCTGGCCGACATCAAATGGGCGTCCTGGGCGGTGGTGAACCGCAAGCTCAACGCCTGGGACTTCGACTACCAGAAATACGGCATCTGGAAATATATGCGCGCCCGCGACGTCATGGCCGATCCGCGCTGGGAGGCCTGGCTGCGGGCGGTGTGAAGCGCGACGGCTTGACCGCCGGCACCTTTCGCGGTGCTGTACGGACCGGGAGGCCGGGCTGGCCATGACGACACCGAGCGTGACCACGAAAGGGCAGGTCGATGAGATCGCGGTGCAGGCGCTGTCCCCTGCCCCGATCGAACCGCTGGCGGCCGAGCCGACCGGCACCATCGACGGCTTCATCGGCTTCCTGGCCGGCAAGACCGGGAGAGTGCTGACGATCGACGAAATTGGCGAAATCGTCGCTGCGGGCTGGGCAGCGGAGCGTTGAGCGCGACGGAGCGAAATCCCCACCGCCCGGTGGCCGCGGTCCTGGCCGTGGTCGTCCGCGACGAGCGGATCCTGCTGGTGCGCCGGGCCAATCCGCCGGATGCCGGCCTCTGGGGCTTTCCCGGCGGCAAGGTCGAGTGGGGCGAGAGCCTCGCCGACGCGGCCGTGCGGGAACTTGCGGAAGAGACCGGCGTGACGGCCGAGGCGATCGAGGCCTTCACCGCCCTGGACGCGCTCGACCCCGGCCCGGAGCCGGGCCCGGTGCGGCATCATCACGTGCTGGTCGCCGTGCTCTGCCGCTGGATCGCCGGCGAGCCCGTCGCCGCGGACGACGCCCTGGAGGCCGCCTGGTTCGGGCTCCCGGCGCTGCGCTCGCCCCGGCTCGGAAGAAGTCTCGGTGTCGACGACCTGGCGGCGCGGGCTCTGGCACTCGCTCGCCGCGCCTGACGGACGGCAACCCGGGCCGAGATCGGTCAGTCCGGCCGCTCCGGCCGGCGCAGCGACGGACCGCGGCCGTCCATCAGGCCGATGTCGCGCAGCATGTCCGCCGGCAGCGCCTCCGGGTCGAGGCGCACGGCGCTGGGTCGTCGGCACAGCCGACTGAGCCAGGCTGCGAGGGCGATCCGGCGTGGCGACGCCGACGACGGGGATGCAATGTGGGTCATCGCGGCCTCGGCTGCGCTTGCGGAAAAGAGGCCCGCTTCTGCCGGAGCGGGCCAGTGAGCCGGGCCAGAGAACCCGGGGTCTTCCGTCGCAGGGGATGCGGCCGGAACGGAGGCTCAGGCCGCGGACAGCCAGTGCGCGCGCAGGTCCTGGTTGAACTCGGCCCAGCGCTCCTCGGGGAAGAAGAGGCGGGCGCCCTTGATCTCGACGCTGCGCCGCGTGCCCGGAATCGTCTCGGCCAGCCAGCGCGCCCAGCGCACGTCGAAATAGACGTCGTCCGTGCCCCAGACGATCAGCGTCGGCATGCGCAGGGCCCGGAGGCGGCCCTCGATCGCCCGGGTATGGGCATTGTCGAAGGCGGCGAGGAAGCGCTGGAAGTCGCGCGTGCGCTGCTCCGTCCGCAGCAGGGGCTGGAGATAGGCGTCGATGCTGGCGTCGCTCAGCCGCTCGGGATGCTCGTAGGCCGGCCCGAGCGCCTCGGGCGAGCGGTAGAGCGCCTTGTCGGCCGCCATCGCCTCCAGCGCGCCGCGCAGGCCGCCGGCCGCCGCCATCGCCAGGAACGGCTTGAACGCCTCGGGCGGCCAGTTGTCATGCGCGTCGCAGTCGGTGAGGGTGAGGCTGCGCATCCGCTCGGGGTGCCAGGCCGCGAAGATCTGGGCGATGCCGCCGCCGCTGTCATTGCCGACGAGATCGACCTCGTCGATGCCGAGAGCATCGAGGACGTCCGCGATCATGGCGGCGTTGGCCGCCACCGACACGTCCTGGTCCGGCGCGATCTCGGTCTCGCCATGGGCGAGCAGGTCGAGGGCGATGCAGCGCCTGACATCGGCCAGATGCGCCAGCTGGTGGCGCCACAGATGCCCGTTCATCAGGACGCCGTGCACGAACAGCGCCACCGGCCCGACGCCCTGCTCGAGATAGGCGATCTCGCCCGAAGCGGTCCGGACGCGACGCCGGACCGGGGAGGAAGGGGTCCCGTCCATGGCTCACTCCTTGCGCGGCGCCTTGGCCGCGGCATGGGCTTCCCGCAGCTTCTCCGCGCAGTCGGCGCAGCAGACCTCGACCGTCCGGCCGCCGATCTCGACCTTCACCGTCTCCGCGTCGAGGACGCAGTCGCAGGCCGCACAGGTTCTTTCCGTCATGACCTCGTCTCCATCAGGGACACCCGACGACCGGGCGCCCCTGATGGACCACATCGCGGCCGGACCGCGCTGTCGGATTCTTTAGCGACTTGCGGCGGCATGGCCCGCGCGGCGGGCGGGCTCAGGCCCGGCGGCGCAGCGCGGCCTGGCGGAACGCCGAGGGCGAACGGCCATAGGCCTCGCGGAAGGCGGCGCTGAAATGGCTGTGGCTGGAGAAGCCGAGCTCGAGGCCGAGCGCGGTGAGATCGTCATGGTCGCCGAGGAGGTCGAGGGCGCGCGCCAGCCGCAGCCTGAGCTGGTAGCGATAGAGCGGCGCGCCCTCCACCTGGCGGAAGACCTGGGTGAGGTAGACCGGCGAGCCGCCGACCTCGGCGGCGATGTCGGCGAGCGTCCAGCGCCGTGCGAGATCGCTCGCCAGCACCAGCTTGGCCCGGTCGGCGAGGCGCTGGCGGCCGGTGCTGGCGCCCGCGGCATGGGCGGTGCGCGGGCCGAGCGCGCGCTGCACCAGCGTCAGCGCCAGGCTTTCGGCCTCCAGCGGCTCGGCGATGCCCTGATGGAGGCCGTGGCGCAGCAGCGCCACCAGCGCCTGGGCCCGCGGATCGATCCTGAGGCGCTGGCGACGGAAGGCGAGATCCCCGCCCTCGCGCAGGCTCGCCCTGGGCGCGATCTCGTGCAGCAGCGCCTCGTCGATCCACAGCGACAGGCAGGCATCGCCCCCCGGCACGGGATGGCTGACCCGATAGGCCTCGCCGGCATTGAAGAACAGCACCTGGTTGGCCTCGGCCACCACCTGCTCGCGCCCGACATGGCGGACATAGACGCCGCGATAGGGAAAGACCAGGTGCACCGCGCTGGCGCATTCCTCGGCGCTCTGGTGCCGGCAGGTGCCGCGGCAGCACACGTCCCAGACCGCGACGGTCGAGGTCTGCACCAGGCGCTGGGCGTCGAAGTCCGGCATGACCGTCCCTTTGCCGGGTCTCCCGGCGCTAGGGGCAAGTCTAGCACTGCCCTCGCCGCCCGTCTCGACGGGTGGCGTCAGGCCCGGGCGCCGTCCTCCGGAGCCGCGCTGCGCCAGGACGCGAGAGCGCCGTCGAGACCGGCCTTGCCGCGCCCGGCCGGCACCCGCCGGCGCGGCGAGGCCGGAGCGGCCGAGGGCCGCGCCAGCTGGCGGGCGTCGCGCGGGGCGATGCCGAATTGCCGGCTGAAGGTGCGGGAGAAATGCGAGACGTTCTTGAAGCCGACCTGGTAGGCGATCTCCGAGACGGTGAGGCGGCCGCCGGGGTCGGCGACAAGGAGCTCATAGGCCCGCTGCAGGCGCCGGCCCTGCAGGAACTGGCCGACCGTGGTGTCGTCGTCGTTGAACAGGCTGTAGAGATAGCTGAGCGAGATGCGGTTGCCGGCGGCGATCGCCTTGGGCGACAGGTCCTGGTCGCCGAGATGGCTTTCGATGAACTCGACGATGCGCCGGCGCAGGCGATAGCGCGCATTGCGCACGTCGAGGGTGGAGCCGCGGTCCTCGGCGCCGATGGCGAGCGCGGTGAAGCTGACCATCTCCGTGGCCAGCGCCTCCGGGTTCGGCGGCGGCCGGTCGGCGAACTGCTCGGCGACGCCGCGCATCAGGTCGACGAGCAGGCGCGCCATCTGCTGGTTGGCGCCGAAGCGCCGGCCGATATGCTCGTCCACCGAGGTCAGGCGCCCGCGCAGCTCGGCCGCCGGGATGCGCACCAGGAGGAGCGAGGCCGCGCCGTCGGCGGCGATCTCGCAGGGCGCCATCTGGCTGAGCAGGACATAGTCGCCCGCCCCGACCGTGCCGGCGCGCCCGCCCTGCCCGAAGCGCACCGGGCCGGCGAGCGGCACCACCAGGACATAGGCGGCCTCCTCGGCGCAGGGCGCGCCGCGGCGGCCGGCCGCCGGTCCCGGCTCGAAGGCGACGAGGTCGAGGCACAGCCGGCCGATCGGGATCCGCTGCCGCAGGGCCGGTCCGGCAGTCGATCCGGCGGTCGGTCCGTCATGGGCTCCGGTGAGATGCATGGTGCTGCGTCCTCCGCGGTCTGTTCGATGCGTCAGGGCCCGGCGACGATGAGCTCGGTGCCGGCCTCGCGCAGGGCGCCGGCGAGCGCGCCGGTCGGCGCCCGGTCGGTCACCAGCCGGTCGATCGCCGGCCAGCGCGCGCACACCGCCACCGCCGGCTGGTCGAACTTGCTGTGGTCGGCCACCACGATCGCCTCGGCGGCGCGCTGGATCATCGCGCCGTAGATGGCGCCGGCCTCGTCGTCGGCGTCGTAGATGCCGCGCGCGCCGATGCCGGTGGCGCCGACGATGGCGCGGTTGGCCTCGTAGCCGTTGATGCTGGCGATGGTCTGGGCGCCGATGACATAGCCCTCGCCCGGATGCAGCCGCCCGGCGCAGCACAGCACCCGGATGCTGGAATTGGTGCCGAGCGCGATGGCGCTGGCGAAGTCGTGGGTGATGACGGTGATGTCGTGGTTGCGCGCCGCCAGGAAGCGGGCGACGTGGTAGGTGGTCGCCCCGCCGCCCAGCATCAGCACTTCCTTGGGCAGGATCATCGCCGAGACCGCGGCGGCGATGGCCTCGCGCTCGGCGATCATCACCCGCCGCCGGTCGCTGCGCGCCGCCTCCAGCGCGAAGGGCCGCGAGGCGCCGCCATAGGTGCGGTTGATCAGCCCCTGCTCGTGCAGATCGAGGAGATCGCGGCGGATGGTCTCGCCCGAGACGTTCAGCATCACCGCGAGCTCGGAGGCCCGCAGGGTGGGCGAAGCGGCGAGCTGGGCGATGATGCGCTTGTGGCGCACCGCCTTGGACAACCGGTCCTGCCCCGGCGGCGTCGGGTCGGGCCGGACCGTCGGCGACATGTCGCTCGCCATCGCGCGCCTCCTTGGCACGGCGCCGCGCCGGGCCAAGACTGCCCAATTTCTGCGCCTGCCGTGATCCTGTGCAGAAATCTGACCGAGAACGGCGTGGATGTCCACAGAAAATGTGGTGACTCCCTCATGCCGATCCCCTCGGCCTTGGACCGGCGCAGGACGGGTTGCGGGAAGAACGCGTCGGGATCAGGCAAGGTCACGCAGAATTTTCACGGCCCGGAGGAGACAAGCCGGCCAGTGTTCTGGCATTCTGCCGGTTCATTGCCGTCGCTTTCGGGCCATTGTGGAAATTTCCACATCGCCCGACGGTCCCGCCGCCCGGACGCGACGGCCGGCCACGCCATACGCTGCAGGTCATGACATGCCGGACCAGGACATCCTCGCGCTCAACGCCTTCGATCCCCGCGCCGCCACGGCGATCGGCCAGGCCGTCGAGCGGCGCCTGCGCTCGTTCGGTGCCGGCTCGGTGCTGTTCTACCAGGAGCCGATCGAGATGGTGCGGGCCGAGGGCGTGTGGCTGCACGCCGCCGACGGCCGGCACTATCTCGACGTCTACAACAACGTGCCCTCGGTCGGGCATTGCCATCCCAGGGTGGTCGAGGCCGTCCGCCGGCAGGTCGGCACGCTCAACATCCACACGCGCTACCTCAACGCGGTGGTCGACGCCTATGCCGAGCGCCTGCTGGCGACCTTGCCCGCGGCGATCGACAATCTCGTCCTGACCTGCACCGGCAGCGAGGCCAACGACCTGGCGCTGCGCGTGGCGCGGGCCGCCACCGGCGGCCAGGGCTTCGTCGTCACCCGCACCGCCTATCACGGCAACACCGCTGCGGTGACCGACATCTCGCCCGCCTCGCGTCCGGGCCGGCCGCTGGCGCCGCATGTGCGGGCGGTGGCCCCGCCCGACCTCTATCGCGCGCCCGACCCCGGCGCCCGCCTCGCCGCCGCCGTTGCCGAGGCGGCCGCGGACCTGAAGCAGCGCGGCCTCGGCTTCGCCGGCTTCATCGCCGACAGCGTCTTCTCCAGCGACGGCGTGCATGTCGATCCCGTCGGCCTGCTCGGGCCGGTGGTCGAGGCGGTGCGGGCGGCGAGCGGCCTGTTCATCGCCGACGAGGTGCAGCCCGGTTTCGGACGCACCGGCGCCGCGCTGTGGGGCTTTGCCCGCCACGGCGTCGTTCCGGACATCGTCACGCTCGGCAAGCCGATGGGCAACGGCTTTCCCATGGGCGGCATGGCCCTCAACGCCGACCTCCTCGCCGCCTTCAACGCCGAGGACAAGTATTTCAACACGTTCGGCGGCAACCCGGTCGCCGCCGCCGCGGGCCTCGCCGTGCTCGACGTGATCCGCGACGAGGGCCTGATCGACAATGCCCGCGCCGTCGGCGACCATCTCCTGCAGGGCCTGCGCGAAATCGCCAACGCGCATGTCGCCATCGGCGACGTGCGCGGCGCCGGCCTGTTCATCGGGCTCGAGCTGGTCGCCGACCGTGAGGCCAGGACGCCGGCACCGGCCATCGCCACCGCCGTGATCGAGGGCCTGCGCCGCGAAGGCATCCTGATCGGCGCCGCCGGCCCGCACGGCAGCACGCTGAAGATCCGCCCGCCTCTCTGCTTCTCGCGCGACAACGCCGACCGGGTGGTGGAGGCCTGCGACACCGTGTTGAGGGGGCTGCCGGTCGGCTGAGGCATCCCCCAATCACCGGCAGGGTCGACGCGGCATTATGTAGCAAGCTCACCTTCCACCCTGTCAACCTAAGCTGCCGGAAATGCTAAGGTTTTCGCTCCCAACGAGCGGAGATCGCCATGAACGAATTCGTGCTGAACGGCCTGGTGAAGCGTCGCGCCGAGCTAGCCGGCGATATAGAGAACACCCATGAGCGGCTTCGCCAGCCTGTGAACGATCTAGCCTCGCTGGATCTGGTCATCCTCCAGTTCGATCCGTCCTACGTCGTGGAGTCGATCCGGCCGAAGGCCTTCCGGCCGCCGGCAGACTGGTCCAAGCGCGGCGAGATGAACCGGGTGATCATGAGCATCCTGCGGCAGGCGGCCGAGCCTCTGACGACCCGCGATATCGCCCTGCAATTGCTTATCGAGCGCGCGCTCGACAAGAACGATCAGAAGCTGTTGCGCCTCATGACCAAGCGCGTCGCCGTCTGTCTGGCTGATTATCGGGCGCGCGGCGTCGTGCGATCGGAGCAAGGGCCGGGGCAGTACAACACGTGGGAGATCGCTCGGTAATGTTGGTTACTGTTACGGGTGCGCAGCGAGAAGAAAATTTTTGCTGCCACCCCTTGAAAAATCTTAGAGGGAGGCTGACCTTACGAATCGGCCTTGTGCGTCGTTTTTTCGGCCGTAAAGCTGGAAGCGAACGTCACTCGCTAGAGGCTAGTATGGCTTTAGAATTCAAGCCAAAATTCGAAAAGATTGTAGAGCTTTTGCTCTATTTGGCGCTTAAGCGCCCGAACGCCGATAAATATCAGGCTGTAAAATTCTTTTATCTCGCTGACAAACTGCATTTAACGAAATATGGCAGACCGATAACGCATGAGATATACTACGCTCTGCCTATGGGGCCGATCGCGTCCAATGCAATGGACTTGTTGGAGGGCGATAAGTTAGCTTTCAAGAAGGCAGGAATCGACTCGCTGCCATTTGAAACCGAAACCGTGAAACGATGGATCGGACCAGATCTGCTTTATATTAGAAAGCCGCTTCGTGATGTGGATTTCGATCTATTCTCAAAGAGTGACATAGAAGTCTTTGATGAGATAATCGACAGGTTTGGAAATTTTACATTTAAGCAATTATATAATGTTACGCACGATCATTTTGCATATAAGCGCGCATGGAAAGAGAAGGCCGCCGGTTCTAAGCGCGCGCTAATGCGCTACGACGAAATGATTGATGACGAACAGCGCCGCAAGCAAATTGTAGAAGATATCTCTCCTGTTGCGGCTCACATGGAATGAGTCTGGGTGAAATATATCTTTTTGAGACCACAAAAGCGCAAGGTTACGCACTGCGCCAAAAATACCATCTTTGCATATGTGAATCGACTTGGAAGGAAGAAGGATTTGCCTTTCTGTTTATCAGCAAAGCTGACTATGGCGGAGATTATCCACTTTTGAAGGAAGATTATAATTTCTTCCCTCTAGACACTAGCTACATAAGTTGCAACGATATAGTCGTATATTCGGCCGACGAGTTGGCGATTATTAATCCGTCACCCATCGGACTTCTCAAGAACGAACATCTTAGGGAGTTATATAATCATATCCTTGCCAGTCGCACGATGGCCGGCTGGCAAATCAAGTTGGTTGGCAATGCATTGAAGGCCGTTCTTTAGGCAACAGATCGTTGCCAATATCCCTTCCACTGCCGCGAGACCGGATGCTTCAACGCAGCCTCAGTAGCCATGAGATACTGCTCACCATTGCTGATGCGGCGATTGTCCTCGCGCCACGCCATCTCGCGGGAATAGGCCGAGAGGTATGGCCCGGCGATGTGATGGTGAATGCCGATCTCAGCGCGGCGGATGCGAGAGAAGAAGCTCTCCGCCATGTTGGTGCAGGCTTCGGGGGTCGAATAGGCTTCCTGATGGTTGATGCGCTTCGTCAGGAAGCGGGCGCGCAGCACGTCCCATGACGAGGCTTCGTCGGCATAGATCGTGCTGCCGGGCTGCACCTTGGCGGCGATGGTCGGAACGGCCTGATGCTCGGCATCGAAGACATAGCGAAGCGTGATGCCGTCACGTTCGCGCATGGTGACCACGACACGGCGCTTGCCGTTTGGGGTCTTGCGGCGGTCGCGGCGGTTCTCTTTCTCGTTGGCCGGCTTGACGTAGCCACCGAAATAGGCGCCGTCGATTTCGACTTCGCCCGCGACGGTCCCGCTCTCCACCGGGGCGCCGATGGCCTCGCGGATCTTGTGGGCCATCACGTAAGCGCTCTTGTACTGGCAATCGAGGTCGCGGGAGAGCTGCAACGCGCTATGCCCCTTGGCGCCGTTGACGAAGATCGCAATGGCGAGGAGGTAGTCGCGGATCGGCAGCTTGCGGCTGGCGAAGATCGCGCCCGAGGTCACGCTGAACTGATGGGCGCAAGCCTTGCACTTGTAGAGCTTACGGGTCTGGTAGGTGTAGACAGCGCTGCAGTCGCACTTGGGGCAGACCGGAGCGCCCTGCGTCTCAGACCAGCGGATGAGGCGGAAGGCGTCGTGGGCTTCCTCGTCCGACATGCGAGCGACCTTCGCCAGGGAGAGCGAGCGCGCCGCAGAGGAGAGGAGGAAGTGCTGAGCCACTTGGTCGCCAACGATTTTCGTTGACGTCACCAATAAACGTCAAAATTGACGACGTCAACACTTTTCGTTGACGTTGACGAATTTCATCGCGCGGCGTATCAGAGGCGAATGACGCCTGAGCAATGCCGAGCCGCGCGAGGATTTCTGGATTGGTCGCAATCCGATCTTGCCAGCGCCGCGCACGTATCCCTTTCCACGGTGAGGGACTACGAGAAAGGGCGGCGCGTTCCGATCGCGAATAATCTAGCGGCAATGGAAGCTGCGCTTCGGGCGAAGGGAATTGCCCTCTCGTCGGACGATAAGACACAGACGGTCGCCTTCGCCGGTGAGGGCGTTGTCTAGACGGAGTCACGGATTTTTGGTATCAACGGCAAATCACCGGGGCGGCCTAAACCGCCCCGGATGATCGAGCCGAGGTTAGACCGCCAGAGCCTCAGCCCTGGCTACTCTAATGTGAAGGCTTGCCACACGGGATACTCCTGACACGGCGCGGCCGCGGTTTTGGGGTTGATCGGAAAGCTACCGGGTGTGTCTGCCAGGACGTGACCCGATAGCGGTGGATAGGTGGAGACGGGGGGAGTCGAACCCCAGGGGGAGAGCCTGCAACTGCTTCCCTGGCACCGGCCTTACCGTCCCCACGATTTCAAAGAACGAACTGCCGATTCAGGGCCACTCTCCACCTTCCTAGGGGCTATGAGAGTGGCCCTTCCCTATTCTTCCTCGCCCCGACGCCGGTCGGCGAAGCGCCGGGGCTTGCAACCCTTGTGATCATATGACCTCCGACTCGGCCTCCATCGGCCGAGTGGATTCGTATCCGCGAATCTGTCGGCGCGCAAGGTCCTCTAATGCGGGTTTCCGCTGGAATTGGATAACTCGTTTGAGGGGCGCTCCCGAACGTGTTATATGTGTCTCCGATAAATCCGTGCTGCAGGATCGGAGATAGCCACGTGGACGGAAACGAGGAAGCAACGATCGACATCAACGTGTCCAAGGAACGCCAAACCCGCCAGCGCTCGACGATCGGGTTCCCCTACATGGACTTGAAGGCGGCCATCGAGATCGCGGACGCAATCCATTCTCACGTGGGGACCGGTGACTGCACCGACGATCAGTTGGCTGCATGGACCGATCAAAGCGCAAAAAGCAGCATGTTCCGCGCGCAGTACTATGCCGCGCGAATGTTCGGTCTGATTTCCGGTGACGGCGGACATCATCGGCTAACCGATGCGGGGCGAGCAATTGTCGATCCGGATCAAGCGCGAGAAGCCAAGGCTAATGCCTTTATGGCGGTGCCGCTCTATCAACGTGTTTACGACAAATATAAGGGAGGCGTTTTGCCACCAGTTGCCGCGCTGGAGCGTGACATGGTCGGCATCGGCGTTTCAGAAAAGCAAAAAGACAAGGCCCGTCAGGTCTTTGAGCGCTCGGCAGAGCAGGCTGGCTTTTTCGAGAATGGAAAAACCAAACTGGTTATGCCGGGCGTAATCGCTGGAAAGGAACTGCTGCGAGACCCCTCTCCAGCGGCGCCAAAAAACGGCAATGGCGGAAACGGTGGGGGCGGCGGCAATTCGGTTGATCCCATTATCCAAGGCTTGCTGGCGCGTTTGCCGCCGACCGGCGCGATCTGGCCTGAAGATGAACGTACCCTCTGGCTCGACCTGCTCAAAGGCAGCTTCAAACTCATTTACAAGGACAGGTCCCCGCAGTGACCGTGGGGCGTGGGGCTTGACCGGAGAACGACGCCATGAGCGAAGAGCGGCGCACCATCGAGATCCACATCTTCATGACCGAAGACGGGCACATCGTTGTCGATGAGGATGCGGAAGTGGCGGCCGAGCAGGCCGAAGAGCACTTCCCGGACGACGACCTGCGCCATGTTGCGCTCACGATCGAATTGCAGCCTCCGAGCGGGTCGCCAGAGCCGGTTTTCGCTAAGGTTCGGATCGACTGAGCCCTACCGTCATCAGCCGGCTGCGCGCCGGGCGAGCTTCGATTTCGGCCTTGGTGAGCTTGCTACATAATGCCGGGTCGACGGCAAGTCTCCCCGTCGTGAAACACCAGGGATCGTCACATCTGGGCATCGTGACGAGGGCACCGGATCGACAGAAATGCTGCTTTCAGCATTGCAGCCCAGACGAGACACTCCCTAGGCTCCAGACTCAATCGGCCCACCAGATGACGACTGCAGCCAGGGCGATAGCGGAAGCAAAGTTTCGTGCGAGCTTGTCATAGCGCGTGGCGATGCGCCGGAAATCCTTGAGCCGACAGAACATGCGCTCGATCAGATTGCGTTCTTTGTAGGTCTCGAGGTCGATCGACCATTTGTGCTTTCGCGTGGGATTGGTCGGAATGACGCTGGCCGTGCCGCGGAAGGCCAACTCCTGCCGCAGCTTCAGGGCATCGTAGGCCATGTCGGCAATCAGGCCGCCCTTGGACGGCAAGTGCGCTGTCAGATCGTAGGCGGCGGTGACGTCGGCAACGTTGCCTGGGGTCAGCAGGAAGCGGAACAGTCGGCCTTTGCTGTCGGTGATGGCATGGATTTTGGTCGTGCGACCGCCGCGTGAGCGGCCGATCGCCTGCGCTTTCGCCCCCCTTTTCCACCGGCTGCCGACCGTTGCACCTTGATGGAGCTGCTGTCGATCGAGCGCGTGTCCTCGGGCACGGCCTTGACGAGGGCGTCGAAAATCTTCTGCCAGAGGCCGCGGATGCTCCAACGATTGAAGCGGTTGTAGACCGTCGTATGAGGGCCATACACAGCAGGACAGTCCTGCCAGCGACAGCCGCAGCGCAGCACGTGGAGGATTCCGCTGATGATCCGACGATCGTCCTTGCGCCGGGCACCGGCGTAGTTCGTCGGAAGCAGCGGCTCAATCGAGGCCCAGGCCCGATCATTCAACCAGTACTCACCTGCCGTGCCATGCTCTCCCGTCAAGCCACATCGACTGACTTGAATCAGAAAAGCTCAGCGATTCCCACAAAGTGATTGGGTTCGGAGCCTAGAGATCTCAAGCTTGATACTCCATGACAACCATCTGATTAGATAGAAGGCGAGCATTGCACTTGGCTCGCCGCTATGGGCACCTCTAAGGATGTCTTCGAAAACCGCATATACAATATATATATTGGCCAGCGACTTGAGAGCGACGCCATGAACGAGAGCATCTATGTGAGTCCTGACGGCCGCCTGCGTCTCAGCGTCCTTCGCGAAGACGACGGCGATACGATCATCGGTTTCGAGGGGTTTCCCTGGCACACGCATGGCGACCTCCTGCTGGGCGCATACGGCGATAGCGAGGCTGCAGCCATAGAGAGCTTCGTGGATGAACTGACGAGTGATCGATTGGCGATCGCCATCATATCGAGCAACGGCAAGATCACCGACATTCAGGTGACGGACGATCCTGAATTGGAAAGTCAGAATCTTGCGGAAGGCGAAACGGTGGAAATTCGGCATTGGAGTGCCGGGCTCTCCGCGTGAAGCCAGATGGGAACGATCGCCCATGGTCGATCCGTCCCCCGGAACCATGGCTCGAATGTTGCCGGCAAACTCCACATTGACAACGCCGCCCGCGAGTCCGATGCTCCGCCCGTATTCCGAGGGGTGCCCCGCGAGGGGCTGAGATGGCGAGAGCCGAACCCTTGAACCTGATCCGGGTCATGCCGGCGGAGGGACGGGAATCGGGGCGCTCAGCCTGTCGGGCAAGTGCCCATCCCCAACATCGTCACACCCGGATCTCCTTGGCCTTGAGGAGGAGATCCATGAACACGCATACGCGCCTGCCGAAGAAATCGCTGAAATCCACGCCGGACACCGTCACGACCGGCCCGATCGCCGGCTCGCGCAAGGTCTACGCCGCCCCGGCCTCGCATCCCGCCATGCGGGTGCCGCTCCGCGAGATCGCGCTGTCGGACCCCGGCGAGAGCCCGGTCCGCGTCTACGATTCCTCCGGGCCCTACACCGACGGCGATGCCTCGATCGACCTCAGGCAGGGCCTGCCCCTGGTCCGGCAGGCCTGGATCGCCGCCCGCGGCTTCGCGGAGGTGGCCGGCCGCGCCGTGCGGCCGGAGGACAACGGCCATGTCGGGGCCGACCATCTCGTCGCCCCCTGCCCGGCCCGCCGCACCCTGCAGGCCGGCCAGCCCGGCCAGCGCGTCACCCAGTACGAGTTCGCCCGCGCCGGGCTGATCACCGAGGAGATGGTCTACGTCGCCCATCGCGAGAATCTCGGGCGCGAGGCCGCGCTGGCCGGAGCGCGGGAGCGGCAGGCCGACGGCGAGAGCTTCGGCGCCGCGATCCCGGACTTCGTCACGCCCGAGTTCGTCCGCGACGAGATCGCCCGCGGCCGGGCGATCATCCCGGCCAACATCAACCATCCCGAGCTGGAGCCGGTGGCGATCGGCCGGAATTTCCTGGTCAAGGTCAACGCCAATATCGGCAATTCGGCCCTGTCCTCCGGTGTGGCCGAAGAGGTGGAGAAGCTGGTCTGGGCCATCCGCTGGGGTGCCGACACGGTGATGGACCTCTCCACCGGGCGCAACATCCACAACATCCGCTCCTGGATCCTGCGCAATTCGCCGGTGCCGATCGGCACGGTGCCGATCTACCAGGCGCTGGAGAAGGTCGGCGGCGATCCCGTCAAGCTCGACTGGGACGTCTTCAAGGACACGCTGATCGAGCAGGCCGAGCAGGGCGTCGACTATTTCACCATCCATGCCGGCGTGCGGCTCGCCCATGTGCCGCTGACCGCCAGCCGCGTCACCGGCATCGTCTCGCGCGGCGGCTCGATCATGGCGCGCTGGTGCCTCGCCCATCACAGGGAGAGCTTCCTCTACGAGCGCTTCGCCGACATCTGCGACATCATGCGCCGCTACGACGTCTCCTTCTCGCTCGGCGACGGGCTGCGCCCCGGCTCGATCGCCGACGCCAACGACGCGGCCCAGTTCGCCGAGCTGGAGACGCTGGGCGAGCTCACCCGCATCGCCTGGGACAAGGGCTGCCAGGTGATGATCGAGGGCCCGGGCCACGTGCCCATGCACAAGATCAAGCACAACATGGACAAGCAGCTCGCCACCTGCGGCGAGGCGCCGTTCTACACGCTCGGCCCGCTGACGACGGATATCGCGCCGGGCTACGACCACATCACCTCGGGGATCGGCGCGGCGATGATCGGCTGGTTCGGCACGGCCATGCTCTGCTACGTCACGCCCAAGGAGCATCTCGGCCTGCCCGATCGCGACGACGTCAAGACCGGCGTCATCACCTACAAGATCGCCGCCCATGCCGCCGACCTCGCCAAGGGTCATCCCGCGGCGAAGCTGCGCGACGACGCGCTGTCGCGCGCCCGCTTCGACTTCCGCTGGGAAGACCAGTTCAACCTGTCGCTCGATCCCGACACGGCCCGCGCCTTCCACGACGCGACCCTGCCCAAGGACGTGCACAAGGTGGCGCATTTCTGCTCGATGTGCGGGCCCAAGTTCTGCTCGATGCAGATCACCCAGGAGCTGCGCAAGGAAGCGAAGGCGCTGGAAGCGGAGGCTCTGGCCGGCATGGCCGAGAAGGCGCGCGAGTTCCGGGAGGGCGGCGGCGCGCTCTACGTCCCCGCCGCGGAGTGAGGCCGGTGCGTGTCGCCGTCGTCGGCGCCGGCGTCGCAGGCCTGGTCGCGGCCGTGGAGCTGGCCGAGCGGGGCCTCGCCGTCGAGGTGCTGGAGCGCGCGCCCCATCTCGGCGCGGGCGCCTGCTCCTGGTTCGCCGGCGGCATGCTGGCGCCCTGGTGCGAGCGCGAGAGCGCCGAGGAGGCGGTGGTGACGCTCGGGCGGGAAGCCCTCGCCTGGTGGCCGCGGCACTTCGCGGGCACCGTCCGGCGCGGCACGCTGGTGGTGGCGCCGGCCCGGGACGCGGCCGAGCTCCAGCGTTTCGCCCGCCGCACCGGGCACCACGAGACGCTGGACGAGGCCGGCATCGCCGCGCTCGAGCCCGACCTCGCCGGCCGCTTCCGCAGCGGGCTGCTCTTCGCCGACGAGGCGCATCTCGACCCGCGTGCCGCCCTCGCCGCGCTGGCGGAGCGGCTGGCCGGCCTCGGCGTGCCGGTCCGCTTCGGCGTCGACGCGCGGCAGACCCCG
Source organism: Labrys wisconsinensis (assembly GCF_030814995.1). Lineage (GTDB taxonomy): Bacteria > Pseudomonadota > Alphaproteobacteria > Rhizobiales > Labraceae > Labrys > Labrys wisconsinensis. The sequence continues at coordinate 787,424 of NZ_JAUSVX010000001.1, forward strand.
CCGGCCGCCGACGCCGTGCTGGACTGCCGGGGCCTGGCGGGGCGCGACGCCCTGCCGGAGCTGCGCGGCGTGCGCGGCGAGATGGTGCTGGTGCGCAGCCGCGACATCGCCCTGTCGCGGCCGGTGCGGCTGCTGCATCCGCGCCTGCCGCTCTATGTCGTGCCGCGGGCGGACGGCCTGTTCATGATCGGCGCCACCATGATCGAGAGCGACCATCGCGGGCCGGCCACCGTGCGCTCGGTCATGGAGCTGCTCGGCGCCGCCTATGCCCTGCACCCCGCCTTCGGCGAGGCGGAGATCGTCGAGATCGGCGCCGATGTCCGCCCCGCCTTCCCCGACAACCTGCCGCGCCTCGTCCGGCGCGGCCGCACCACCCACCTCAACGGCCTGTTCCGCCACGGCTTCCTCCTGTCGCCCGCCCTGGCGCGGCAGGCTGCGGACGCCCTCGCCGGCCTCGGAAACGACCATGACCATCATCGTCAACGGGCAGGCGCGTGAGCTTGCCGCCGCCACGCTCGACGCCCTGCTCGAGGCCCTCGATCTCGGCGGGGCCGTGGTGGCGACGGCCGTGAACGGGCGCTTCGTGCGCGCGGCCGAACGCCCGCAGACCCGCCTCGCCGAGGGCGACGCGGTCGAGATCCTCGCGCCGATGCAGGGAGGCTGAGATGACCGACGATCTTGAGCTCTACGGCATCACGCTCGCCTCGCGCCTGATGCTGGGCACGGCGCAATACCCCTCGCCCGCCATCCTCGCCGACGCCGTGCGGGCCGCCGAGGCCGGCATCGTCACGGTGTCGCTGCGCCGGGAGAACGCCGCGGCGCGCACGGGCCAGGACTTCTGGGGCCTGGTGCGCGGCCTCGGGGCGCGCATCCTGCCCAACACCGCCGGCTGCCACTCGGTCAAGGAGGCGGTGACCACGGCGCATATGGCACGCGAGGTGTTCGGCACGCCCTGGATCAAGCTGGAGGTGATCGGCGAGGCCGACACGCTGCAACCCGACGTCTTCGGCCTGGTCGAGGCCGCGGGCATTCTCGCCGCCGACGGCTTCGAGGTGTTCCCCTACACCACCGAGGACCTGGTCGTGGCCGAGCGGCTGATGGAGGCGGGCTGCCGGGTGCTGATGCCCTGGGGCGCGCCGATCGGCAGCGGCCGCGGCCTCAACAATCTCTATGGCCTGAGAAGCCTGCGCGCTCATTTCCCCGACGTGCCGCTGGTGATCGACGCCGGCATCGGCCTGCCCTCGCACGCCGCGGCGGCGATGGAGCTCGGCTACGATGCCGTGCTGCTCAACACGGCCGTGGCCAAGGCCGGCGATCCCGCTGCCATGGCGCGGGCCTTCGCCCGGGCGATCGAGGCCGGCCGGGCCGCCTTCCTGGCCGGGCCGATGCCGCAGCGCGACATGGCGGCCCCCTCCACCCCCGTGATCGGAAAGGCTCTCTTGGGATGAGCATCGCCCGGTTCTACCCCATCGTCGACAGCGCCGCCTGGGTCGCGCGCCTGGCCCCGGCCGGCGCCAGGCTGATCCAGCTGCGCATCAAGGATCGCGACGAGGCCGCCATCCTCGCCGAGGTGCGCGCGGCCCTGGCCGCCGCGGCGGCGGCCGGCGCGCAGCTCGTGGTCAACGACCATTGGCGCGCCGCCATCGAGGCCGGCGCGGATTTCGTGCATCTCGGCCAGGAGGACCTCGACGGCGCCGACGTTGCGGCGATCCGCGCCCGCGGCATCCGGCTCGGCGTCTCGACCCACGACCATGCCGAGCTCGACCGGGCGCTTGGGACAGATCCGGACTATGTCGCGCTTGGCCCGATCTATCCGACCACGCTGAAGGTCATGCGCTTCGGCCCGCAGGGGCTGGAGCGCATCGGCGAATGGCGCCGCCTCGTCGGCCGGCGGCCGCTCGTCGCCATCGGCGGCATCACCCTCGAGCGCGGGCCGCTGTGCCTCGCGGCCGGCGCCGACTGCGTCTCGGTGGTCAGCGACGTCACCGGCCATGCCGACCCCGAGGCACGCACCCGGGCCTGGGTCGCGACCGTCGAGCAGGCCGGGCCGTGAGCCGCTCGACGACGCCGATCGCCCTCACCATCGCCGGCTCGGATTCCGGCGGCGGCGCCGGCATCCAGGCCGACCTCAAGACCTTCGCGGCGCTCGGCGTCTACGGCGCCAGCGTTATCACCGCCATCACGGCGCAGAACACGCTCGGCGTCCGCGGCGTCCACGACGTCCCCGCCGGCATGGTCGCCGCCCAGATCGCCGCCGTGCTCGACGACCTTGCCGTCGGCGCCGTCAAGGTCGGCATGGTGTCGCGGCCGGCGACGGTGCGGATCATCGCGGCGGCGCTGGCCCGCTGCCCGGCGCCGGTCGTGCTCGACCCCGTGATGATCGCCACCTCGGGCGATCGCCTGATCTCGGATGCGGCGGTGGCGGCGCTGCGCGCCCATCTCCTGCCGCTCGCCGCCTGCCTGACGCCCAACCTCGCCGAGGCCGCGACCCTGCTCGGCGCGGATATGGCGGCGGACGAAGCGGCGATGGCCGACCAGGGCCGGCGCCTGCTCGCCCTCGGCCCCAAGGCGGTGCTGATGAAGGGCGGCCATGCCGACCGGCCGGAGGCCGTCGACATCCTGGTCACGGCCACCGGCATCGACCGCTTCGCCGCGGCGCGGATCGACAGCCCGAACCTGCACGGCACCGGCTGCACCCTGTCCTCGGCCATCGCCGCCGGGCTGGCGCGGGGCCTGGCGCTGGTGGAAGCCGTCGGCGAGGCCAAGGCCTATCTCACCCGCGCCATCGCCGCCGGCCGGACGATGCGGGTCGGCCGCGGCCATGGGCCGGTGGACCATTTCGCCGGGCGGGAGCCGATCGGGCAGGGAGCGTGAAGGGCTGGAGGTGCAGACCGGAATCGAACCGGTTCGTGGCGGTTTTGCAGACCGCAGCGTTCCCACTTCGCCACTGCACCCCGGTCGTGGACCGTATCGGCGGTTTCGCCGGCGTTCGTCAATCGGTTCGTGCTGACAATCCGCAGCCTGGAGTCGGGAGAGGGCGTGCGCGGCGTTTCCACAGCACTCTTCGCGAACGGACCTCTCACGGCCGTGGGCACAGCGGCCCCAGCCCCTCGCGCGTCGGCGCCTCGGCGAACTCGTCGAACTGGAAGCGGAAGGCGCCCGGGATCCGGGCCCGGTAGAGGCCGAACTTGAAATAGGGCCCGACCAGCTCCGGCGGCCGCTCGGCCGTCAGCCGAGCGCCGATATTGCCGCGCACCGACACGATCTTCTGCCCGTTCGCCCAGATGTCGATCTCGCCCTGCCGCTTCGGCCCGACCTCGTTGTCGAGCCGGCCGGGCCTGATGCGGTAGACCATGTCGACCCAGCCCTTGCGCGGATCCGGCAGCCGGCGGTCGGCCTCCGGCGTGACCTCGATCTCGGCCTTGCCGAGATATCTCTCCGGCTCGGCCACGAAGGAGAGGTCGCCGAACAGCGGCACCAGGGCGCTGTTCTGCAGGCCGAGCGTGTCCGACAGCCGCTTCGTGTCCGGAGCCTGGGGCGCCCCGCCCTGCAGCGAATCCAGGAGCTGCCCCGAGAAGAACCTGGCCGAAAGGTCCGGCTGGTCGCGCCTCAGCCGATGCAGCGCCTGCAGCGACTGGACCGCCGCGACCGTCCGCGGATCGTGCGAATCGAGCCCGGACAGCGCCTGCTGGGCCAGCAGCATCCGATCGGGATCGCCCTCGGCCTGGGCGACGACGCGGCGGGCCTCGCCGTCCTGCACGGTGATGTGGAACACGCCGTTGTCGAAGCGCTGCGCCAGGAACGGGCTGTTGTCGCCCGGCGCCTTCCACTGGCCGATGACCGTACGGGCGCTGCCGGTCGAGGGGACCTCGGCCTCGATGCGGAAGCTGAAGGCGTACCAGACCTCGTCGCCGAAGATCGGCCAGGCCGCCCTGTCGAGCCTGAGCTCGGCACGCTGGCAATCGTCCGCGCAGTCGAGGCCGCCATCGCCGTCGCGGACCGTCACCTCGACGGCGGCAGCGCCGCAGCGGCCGGGTTTGACGAAGTCGATCTGGCCCGGCAGCACCTGCGCCGTCGACCATTTCCGCGGATCGAGCACGGCGGCGTCGAAATCATCCCGCAGCGTCTGCGCGGACGCCGCGCCGCAGGCCAGCGTCAGAACGACCCAGAGCAGCCGGCGCATCGCGATCCCCGAATCTCATCGAGGTACTTTAGTCGCCGGCGATTCCGCCCGTCAAAGCCGCGCCACCGGCGCCGCCGCGATACCCATCGCTTCGAGCGCGCCCGCCACGCGCAGCACGAGGTCCTCGCGCCAGGCAGGGCCGATCACCTGCACGCCGATCGGCAGGCGCTCGCCCGCCGTCCAGACCGGCACCGCGGCGACCGGCAGGCCGATGAACGAGATCGGCTGGGTGTAGAGGCCGAGATTGGCGCGCACCGGCAGCATCTCGCCGCCGACGCTCATCACCGCCTGGCCGAGCTTCGGCGCGCGGCAGGGCGTGGCCGGGGCGAGCACGATGTCGACCGTCTCGAACAGCTCGGCCACCGCGCCCTGGAACCAGCGGCGGAACTTGTGCGCCTGGGCGACGAAGCTCGCCGGGATCATGGCACCGGCGATGAGGCGGTCACGCACCGCCGGATCGAAGTCGCCGGGCCGGCGGCGCAGGCGCTCCAGATGCAGCGCGGCGCCCTCGGTGGTGGTGATCAGGAAGGCCGCGGCCCGGGCCCGATGCGCCTCGGGAAGCTCGACGACCCGGTCGGCGCCCAGGGCCGCGGCACAGCGCGCCACCGCCGCGAAGGCCTCCGGCTCGCCGTGCTCGGCGAAATAGCCGCCGGCGATGGCGATGGTAAGGCCCTCGGCGCCCTCGGCCAGGCGCGGCAGGACCGGCTCGGCCGGCCGGCCTGCGCAATGGGGGTCGTCCGGATCCGGACCCTGCATGACGTCATAGGCGAGCGCCAGGTCGGCGACGGAGCGGGCCAGCGGCCCGAGATGGTCGAGGCTGGCGACGAAGGGGAAGCTGCGGGCCCGGCTGAGGCGGCCGAAGGTCGGCTTCAAGCCGAACAGGCCGCAGAGCGAGGCGGGCACGCGGATCGAGCCGTTGGTGTCCGAGCCCAGCGACAGCGGCACGAAGCCGGCGGCGACCGCGCTGCCCGATCCGCCCGACGAGCCGCCCGACATGTGGCCGAGGTCGTGCGGGTTGCAGGACGGCCCGTCATGGAGGTTCTCGCCGGTGAAGTCATAGGCGTATTCGCCCATGTTGAGGCCGCCGAGGCAGACGGCGCCCGCCGCCTCCAGCCGCTCGACCAGGGCCGCGTCGCGGGCCGCGGGCGGGTCGTCGCGGTTGATCCTGGAGCCGGCGAGGGTGGGGATGCCCTGAAGATCGAACAGGTTCTTCACCGCGAAGGGCACGCCGGCGAGCGGGCCGAGCGGCTTGCCGGCCATCCGTGCCGCGTCGACCGCCGAGGCCCTGGCCAGCGCGCGCTCGGCGAGGACATCGGTGAAGGCGCCGACATCCTCGTCATGGGCGGCGATGCGGTCGAGCGCGGCCCCGACCGCATCGACGGCGCGGAGCGAGCCGGCGGCGACCGCGGCCGCGATCTCGGAGGCCGTCATGTCCGTGGCGCTCATGCCGTGAACACCGCTGCCGGCTCGGCATGGTCGCCGAGCGGAAAGGCCATGACCAGCGCCGCGAACTGCGCCGTCAGCGCCAGGTTGAGGATGACGCCGCGCCGATATTCGTCGGTGATCGTGAGGCCCAGCAGCGGCCCCATGGCGTCGATCACCGCCTCCGGATCGAACTGCGCGAAGAGGTCCTCGTCGCGGCTCATGCGCAGGCCTCCGTCAGGGTCGCCAGCGGCGTCGCCCAGCCGACGATGCCGCCCTGCGCCGTGATCATCTCGATCGCCGCGGCCTTGAACTGCGGGAAATAGCTCTCGGTCGCGTCCTCGATCAGCAGGCATTCGAAGCCGCGGTCGTTCGCCTCGCGCATCGAGGTCTGGACGCACACCTCGGTGGTGACGCCGGCGAAGACGAGATGGCTGACGCCGAGGCCGGCAAGGATGTCGTGGACCGCCGTGTTCCAGAACATGCCCTTGCCCGGCTTGTCGAGCACGATCTCGCCCGGCAGCGGCATGCAGGCCTCGACGATGGCGTTGCCCGGCTCGCCCTGCACCAGGATGCGGCCCATCGGCCCCTCGTCGCCGATGCGCAGGGCCGCGTTGCCGCGCAGCCGCTTGGCCGGCGGGCAATCCGACAGGTCCGGCCGGTGGCTCTCGCGGGTGTGGATCACCGGCCAGCCCCGCCCCCGGGCGAAGGCGAGGAGGCGGGCCACCGCCGGGACGATCGCCGTGAGGCGGGTCACGTCGTTGCCGAGCGCATCGCCGAAGCCGCCGGGCTCGATGAAGTCGCGCTGCATGTCGATGACGACCAGCGCGGTCCGGTCCGGCACGAGCGCATAGGGGTAGGGCCGGGCCGGCACGGCGACCGCAATGTCCGAGTGCTGCATCTCAATGCCCCGCCATGTGCCGGCCGATGGTGGTGCGGTCGGTCTCGCCGACCGCCGCGACATAGGCGATCCGCCCCTCCGACATGACGGCCACCCGGTCGGCCAATTCCAGGATCTCGTCGAGGTCCTCGGAGACCAGCAGCACGGCCGCGCCGCGGTTGCGCTGGTCCATGATCTGGCCGCGGATCTCGGCCACCGACGCGAAGTCGAGGCCGAAGCAGGGATTGGCAACGATCAGCACGTCGACATCGCCGGAGAGCTCGCGCGCCAGCACGGCGCGCTGCACGTTGCCGCCCGAGAGCGTCTCGATCGGGCTGTCGGGCGAGACGGTCTTGACCTTGTAGCGCTCGATCAGCTCGACCGCCTTCGCCCGCATCGGCGCCGGCGAGAACCACCAGCCGAACGAGGCCATCGGCGGCTTGTCGAAGGCGCGGAACGCCATGTTCTCGGCCACCGACATGCGCGGCACCGTGGCATTCTTGAGCGGCTCCTCCGGCAGGCCGAACACCTTGAAGCGGTCGAAGTCGCGGCGCACCGGCTCGAACGGCTTGTCGTGGATGAAGACGCGGCCGTCCTTCATCGGCCGCTGGCCGGCCAGCACCTCGACCAGCGCCGACTGGCCGTTGCCCGAGACGCCGGCAATGCCGACAATCTCGCCGGCATGCACCTTGAGGCTGACGCCGTTGACCGCCGGCAGGCCCTTGTCGTCGTCGGCGAAGATGCCGGCGAGCTCCAGCACGGTGGGCTCGCCGGGATGGGCGACGCGCGCGGCGCTCTCGCGGATCTTGGTGTCGCCGATCATCATCTTCGCCATCAGGTCCGGATTGAGGTCGGCAACCATGCCGCCGCCGGTGCGGGCGCCGCGCCGGAGCACCGTCACCGCATCGGCATAGGTCATCACCTCCCGGAACTTGTGGCTGATCATCAGGACGGTGATCTCGCCGCGCGAGGCCATGCCCCTGAGCAGGCCGAGCATCTCGTCCGCCTCGCCGGGCGTCAGCACCGAGGTCGGCTCGTCGAGGATCAGGAAGCGCTGGTCGAGATACAGCAGCTTGACGATCTCCAGCTTCTGCTTCTCGCCGGCCGAGAGCGTGGAGACCGGCCGGTCCAGCGGCACCTGGAACGGCATGCCCGCCATGAAGCGGGCGAGGCTCGCCTTTTCCCGTCTCCAGTCGATGACGGCAGGCGCGTCGGCCCGACTGATCACCAGGTTCTCCGCCCCGGTCAGCGAGGGCACCAGCGTGAAATGCTGGTAGACCATGCCGATGCCCAGCGCCTGGGCCTCCTTGGGGTTGCGGACCGTCACCGGCCGGCCGTCGACGATCAGCGAGCCCTTGTCGGGCTGGTAGAAGCCCATGATGCACTTGACCAGGGTCGATTTGCCGGCTCCGTTCTCGCCGAGCAGCACATGGAACTGGCCGGCCGGCACCTCGATCGAGACGTCGTCGAGGGCGGTGAACGACCCGAACACCTTGGTCATCCCGACCGTGGCGAGCGACAGCGCCCGCCGGGGCGCGGCGGCTTCGAGCGCGCTCATGGCAGGGCTCCTTGCGAACGGACGCGACCGCTGGCGTCAGGCATGACCGGGCAGGGAGCGGCGGCGATTATACGGCTGCAAACCGCCCGCGACATCTCCGCCGTCATGGGCGGACTTGATCCGCCCATCCACGCGATCACGGGTGATGCATGAAAGGGCATCGGCAGTCGTCGCGGCATACTGTGCCTGACGTTGCGTTCGCGTGGATGGCCGGGACAAGCCCGGCCATGACGGTTGCGGGTGGGGTTGGCGGTGCGGCAGGAGCTGACGCCGACCACCCCTCGCGCGAAGGCGACTGCCGCACTCATGCCAGGCCCCCGATGAAATCGGCCGCCGTCGCCACCGCGCCGAACACGCCGCCCTGCATCTTGATCATGTCGAGGGCCGCCAGGTGGTTCTCCAGCCTGGTGGCGGCGCAGCAGTCGGCGAGCAGCAGGCACTCGTAGCCGAGGTCGTTGGCGTCGCGCATGGTGGTGTGGACGCACACGTCGGTGGTGACGCCGGTGAGCACGATGTTGCGGATGCCGCGCATGCGCAGCACCATGTCGAGGTCGGTCGCGACGAACGAGCCCTTGCCGGGCTTGTCGATGATCACCTCGCCGGCCACGGGCTGCAGCTCCGGGATGATCTCCCAGCCCGGCTCGCCCCGCACCAGGATGCGCCCGCAGGGCCCCTGGTCGCCGATGCCGGCGCCGATCCGCTGCGAGCGCCAGCGCTTGTTTGCCGGCAAATCGCTGAGGTCCGGGCGATGTCCCTCGCGCGTATGGATGATGCTGAAGCCGCCGGCGCGGCAGGCGTCGAGCACGCGGCGGATCGGCTCGATCGGCGCGCGGGTGAGCGCGATGTCGTAGCCCATGACATCGACATAGCCGCCGGGCGCGCAGAAATCGACCTGCATGTCGATGACGATCAGGGCGGTGTTGCCGGGCCTGAGGTCGCCGTCGAACGGCCAGGGATAGGGATCGGCGGCGATCGTGCGGCCGCCCGGCACCAGGGCCTGCGCGATCCGCTCGTCGAGTGTGTCCATCCCGCCCTCCTATTTGGTGATCGAGAGTTCGCCCGGCGCCGCGCGCAGCGCCTGGCTGGAATTGGACGAGCCGATCATGATCAGCAGCGTCAGGATGTAGGGCGCGGCGTTGAAGAGGTAGTAGCCCTGGGTGATGCCGACCGATTGCAGCGAGGGCCCGAGCGCCCCGGCGGCGCCGAACAGCATGGCGGCGAGGAAGCAGCGCACCGGATCCCAGCGCGCGAAGATCACCAGCGCCACCGCCATCAGCCCCTGGCCGGAGGACAGGCCCTCGTTCCAGGAGCCGGGATAGGAGAGCGACAGGAAGGAGCCGCCGATGCCGGCGAGGAAGCCGCCCGCCGCCGTCGCCAGGAAGCGCACCTGGTCGACCGAAACGCCCATCGCCCGCGCCGCGGCGGCGCTGTCGCCGGTCATGCGGACGACCAGCCCCCAGCGGGTGTTGCGGAACGCCCACCACAGCCCGACAGCGGCGGCGAGCCCGACGAAGAACAGCGGGTTGACCTGGAGCGCTTCCCGGAGCTGCGGATTGCCGGTCCAGCCGCCGAGCGGGATGGAGGGCAGGTGCGGCGCCTGCGGCTGGATATAGGCCTTGCCGAAGAAGAAGGCGAAGCCGGTGCCGAACAGCATCATGGCGATGCCGATGGCGATGTCGTTGACCTTCGGCAGCTTGCAGAGATAGCCGTGCATGGCGCCGAGCACCGTGCCGGCCAGCCCCGCCGCCAGCACGCCGAGCCAGGGCGAGCCGCTCTCGTAGCAGGCGGCGTAGCCGACCATGGCGCCGAGCACCAGCGTGCCCTCCAGGCCGAGATTGATGCGGCCGGATTTCTCGGTGAGGCATTCGCCGAGCGCGACGAACACGAAAGGCGTCGAGACGCGGATGGCGCCGCCGATCATGGCGATGAGGACGGTGACGAGGGCGTCGTTCATGGCCTCACCCCTGCCGGAAGATCTTGAAGCGGCCGTAGAGCGTCTCGGACGCCAGCAGCACCACGAAGATGAAGCCCTGCAGCACCAGCACGGTGGCGTCCGGCATGCCCATGCGGCGCTGGATCAGGCCGCCCGCCGCCGAGAGCCCGCCGAACAGGATCGCCACCGGCACGATGGCGATCGGATTGTGGCGGGCGAGGAAGGCGACGAGGATGCCGGTGAAGCCATAGCCCGCCGCCAGCGAGGCATTGGCCCGGCCCTGGATCGCCGCCACCTCGAAATAGCCGGCAAGGCCGGCGCAGGCACCCGCGATCATGGCGCAGACCAGGATCAGCTTGCCCACCGGCAGGCCTTGGGCCAGCGCCGCCCGGACATTGCCGCCGGTGACGCGCGCGGCAAAGCCGAAGGTGGTGCGCGCCATCAGGATGTAGAGCACGATCGCCGCGACCACGCCGAAGGCCAGGCCCCAATGCACGCCGATCCCGGGCATCGGCCCGACCATGTAGCCCTGGCCGATCGGCAGGGTGGAGGCCTTGTTCGGCGAGCCGGGGTCGCGCATCGCCCCTTCGACGAAGAAGTTCATGATGGCGATGGCGATGTAGGAGAGCAGCAGCGAGGCGATCGTCTCGTTGACGCCGCGGGCATAGCGCAGGTAGCCCGCAAGCCCGACCCAGAGCCCGCCGACCACCATCGCAGTCAGCGCCATCAGCGGCATGACCAGGACGGCGGAGACCCCGCTGCCGACGAAGGGCACGGCGATGGCCGCCGCGGCAAAGCCCGACAGCACCAGCGCTCCCTCCCCGCCGATCATGGTCAGGCCGAGCCGGGCCGGAATGGCGACCGCCAGCGCCGTGAAGATCAGCGGCGAGGCACGCTGCAGCGTGTTGCGCCAGGAGAAGGCCGTGCCGTAGCCGCCGGTCCAGACCAGCTCGACGAAGGTCAGCGGCGATTTGCCCACCGCCAGCAGGAAGGCCGAGAACAGGAGCAGCGATGCGGCGAGGGCGATCAGGGGAATCGCGATATATTCGGCCCCGGCGCGCAGGCGCGGCAGCATGTCGGCCCGCAGCGGGAAGGCGAGGGAGGCGGGACGTCCGGCTAGGTCGGTCATGGCGCTGGCTCGCTCCGCCTCGGTCGAGGGCGGCGGAGACCCCTTCAACGGCAGCACGGATCGGGATCGGCCGGACGGCTCACGTCGTCGAGCCGATCACCCCGTCGATGAGGTAGGTCATGCCGTTCAGCACCGGCGCCATGTTGTCGTAGGCGGCGTCGGGCAGCACGACATTGCCCTTGTTGTCCTTGACCGGGCCCTTGAAGATCGGCGCCTTGGCCTTCAGCGCGGCGATGGCGTCGGTGGCGGCCTTGATGGTCTTCTCGTCGGCGCCGGCGCCGAAGGGCGTGTTCTGCACCATGTCGAGGTCGTAGCCGCCGAAGGTGATGTTCGGCAGGCTCTCGCCCTTGGCGAGCTTGGCGGCGAAGTCCTTGTAGATCGTCTCCCACTTGTACTCGGCGCCGGTGACGAAGCCCTTGGGGGCGAGCGGGGCCTGCGAGGCGTTATGGCCGCAGGTCTTGACGCCTCGCCCCTCCGCCGTCTGGATCACCACCTTGGGCCCGTCGACATGGCAGGTGATGAGGTCGCAGCCCGCATCGACCAGCGCGTTGGTGGCCTCGGCCTCGCGCACCGGCAGCGACCAGTCGCCGGTGAAGATCACCTGCACGGTGGCGGCCGGATTGACGCTGCGCGCCCCGACCAGGAAGGAGTTGATGTTGCGCAGCACCACGCCGATCGGCTTGGCGGCGACGAAGCCGAGCTTGCCGGACTTGGAGGCGGCGCCGGCCGCGACGCCGTCGATATAGTGCGCCTGGTCCAGGAAGGCGAAATAGGAGCCGGCGTTCTTCGGGTCCTTGTCCTTGTCCCACAGCGGCGCGGCGTGGCGGAAGGTGACGTCGGGATATTTGCGGGCGAGGTCGACGACGAAGGGCTGGTAATAGCCGAAGGAGGTCGCGAGGATCAGGCTGGCGCCGTCGAGGTTGATCATCGATTCCATCGACTTGGAGACGGCGTCCGTCTCCGCCACGTTCTCCTCCTCGACCACCTTGACCCCGGGCACGGCCTTCAGGGCCGCGATCGCCACCGCATGCGCCTGGTTCCAGCCGAAATCGTCGCGCGCGCCGACATAGACCACGCCGACCGTCAGGTCGGCGGCGGCCCGCGCCCCGAGCGGCAGAGCGCCGAGCGCCAGGCCCGCGGCCGTGCCCTGCAGGAAGCGCCGGCGGGATAAACCGTTGCTGATCATCGCGAAACTTCCCCCTGTCTGACCTTGCTCATGAACGAGGCAATATTGGCGCGGGCGCCGCGATCGGGCGAGGGTGGCGAGGCGCGTCGATCACGGAAACGCAAGCCGCGTGCCAGCTGCGGCCGCGATGACGCCCATCGTCGCCAATCACGAAACTTGAAGCACTATCAATGATTTGATTGGAGGACAGTCATCCGGCCGCGCGCGGCGTACGGCGTCAGAGGCTGGCCGAATTGTATGCAAGATAGCTTCATGCGCCTAATTTCTAGCCTCGATCGCGGCACCACCGCTGCGGCAGCGCGGCTAGGTCAGCTCGCGCTGGCCCATATGCGTGACCTCGTCGACGCGGTTGCGCACCACGGCGAGATGGGTGCGCATTTCGCGGGCGGCGCTCTCCGCGTCGCCGCGCAGGATCGCCGTGGTCACCCGTCCGTGCTCGCGATGCGACACGGCCAGGCGCCCGAGCGTCTCGAACTGGGCCCGCCGGAAGGGGGCCAGGCGCTGGCGCACCGACAAGGTGAGGTCCTGCAGGAAGCCGTTATGGGCGCCGCGATAGATCGCCTCGTGGAACTGGTTGTTGGCCTCGATATAGGCTTCGCGGTCGCCGGCCACGACCAGCCGGCCGCTGGCCTCCTGGATCGCCTCCAGCCCGCGGCGCTCCCCGGCCGTCATGGTCAGGGCCGACCAGCGCGCGCACAGCGCCTCCAGCTCCGCCATGACCGCGAACATGTCGTCGAGCTGCTCGTCGCCGACGCTGGCCACCACCGCGCTGCGGCGGGCTCGCGCCTCGACCAGGCCGATCGCCTCGAGATGGCGCAGCGCCTCGCGGATCGGCGTGCGCGAGACGCCGAAGGCCTCGGCGATCGACGTCTCGTCCAGGGGCGCTCCCGGCGGCAGGCGGCCATGCACGATGTCGTCGGCGATCGCCTGGTGGATGGCCTGCGCCTTGGTGAGCTTGCCCATCAGGCGGCCCGCGTCTCGACGAAGGCCCGCCAGCCGCCATGGGCCGAGATGTCCTCGGCCCCCGCGGTCGCCGCCGTCTCGCACAGGAAGCCCTTGGCGGCCGCCCCATCCTCCAGCAGCACCGTGCCGATGGCGAGCGGCGCGGGCACGGCCGCGACGAAGCGCCCGAAGCCCTCGGCCGGCAGGGCCCAGACCTCCACCGCGATGGCGTGGCCCTCCCCCGCCCCGCAGCGCACCAGGCCCGGCCGGCGCGGCGGCGCGCCGGCGAGGGCATAGAGGCGATAGGACGCCGCGGTGCGGGCCTGGCGCAGGAAGCGGCCGCCCGGCGCGGTCAGCTCATGGTTCAGCGCCATGCCGGAGAGGTGGGCGCCGACCACCACGATCTCGACCTCGCCGGGCAGCGCCGCCGCGGGCCGGTCCGGGAGCGGGGGCTGCGGCAGGCCGGTGGCGCCGAGCGGCGTGCCCGACGCCGCCTGCAGCCGCGCCCCGATCGAGGCGAGCAGCGCGTCCTTCCCGGCCGGCGCGATCAAGGTCACGCCGGCGGGGAAGCCGTCCTCGCGGAACCGGCCGGGAACGGCCAATGCACACAGATTGAGCAGGTTGACGAAATTTGTATACACGCCGAGCTGCGTGTTCGGGCCGATCGGATCGGCCTCCAGCTCGGCGAGGCGATAGGGCCGCGGCAGGGTCGGCACGACCAGCACGTCGATATCGCGCCAGAGCGCCTCGCTCGCCGCGGCCAGCTCGCGCAGGCGGTAGAGCCCGGCGAAGGCGTCGGCGGCCGAGAGCGCCGTGGCGCCGCCGATGATGTGCCGGGTGACGGGATGCAGCGCCTCGGGCGAAGCTTCGAAGAAGCCGCGGATCGCCTGGTAGCGCTCGGCCACCCAGGCGCCGCCATAGAGCAGGTTCGCCACCTCGAAGAGCGGCGTGAGGTCGACGGTGCGGACCCGCCCGCCGAACGCGGCGAGATCGCCCGCGACCAGCCCGTCGAAGGCGCGCTCGGACAAGCCGTCGCCGTCGAAGCGCCGGCCCGCCGCATCGGGCACGCCGATGCGCAGCCCCGGCGGCACGGCGCCGGGCGCGCCGGCCGGCGCCGGCTTCGACCAGGGATCGCGCGGATCGGCCCCGGCCATGACGGCATAGGCGACCCAGGCATCGGCGACCGTCAGCGCGAACACCGAGACGCAATCCAGCGACTTGCAGGCCGGCACCACGCCGTGCACCGGCACGGTGCCGAGGCTCGGCTTCAGCCCGACCAGGTTGTTGAGGCCGGCCGGCACCCGGCCCGAGCCGGCGGTGTCGGTGCCGAGCGCGAAGGAGACCAGGCCGCGCGCCACGGCGACCGCCGAGCCCGAGCTCGAGCCGCCCGGGATGATGCCGGCGTCGAACGGGTTGCGCGGCACGGGATAGGGCGTGCGCACGCCGACGAGGCCGGTGGCGAACTGGTCGAGATTGGTCTTGCCGATCGGGATGGCCCCGGCCTCGACCAGGCGCTGCACCGCCGCCGCGCTCTCGGCGGGCTGGTAGAGATAGGCCGGGCAGGCGGCCGTGGTCGGCAGGCCCGCCACGTCGATATTGTCCTTCACCGCAAAAGGGATGCCCCAGAGCGGCTTTGCCGCGGGGTCGAACGGGCCGAGCGCCGCGGCTGCCGCCAGCGCTGAACTCTTCTCCGCCAGGCTGATGAAGATGCCGGGATCGTCCGCCGCCGCGATGCGCGCGAACGCCGCCTCGACGACGCGGACCGGATCGAGGCCGGCGCGATAGGCGGCGTGCAGGCTGGCGATGTCGAAGGAAGCGGGGACCATGGGCATGCTCATCGGGGTGGCGCGGGCCGTCCGGGCGGACTTCCGCGGACTCGAACGATCGATCGGGCGCGGCGGATCCGCGCGCGAGCCCCGGATTCAGCCATGCCCGCGGCGGATGAAGCAAGCCTCGCGCCAGCCGTCGCTCTTGACTTCCGGATTTTGTGATCACAAAATTGGATCACATTTCCCCGAAAGCGCCGGATCATGACCTTGCATCAGACCAACCTGACGACCGCCGAGCTCCGCGCCATCGATGCCGCGCACCACCTGCACCCCTTCACCGACACCAAGGGCCTCAACGCCGAGGGCGCGCGCGTCATCGTCAAATCCAAGGGCGTGCACCTCTGGGATTCGGAGGGCAACACGATCATCGACGGCATGTCGGGGCTGTGGAACGTCAATGTCGGCTACGGCCGCGAGGAGATCATCGACGCCGTCGCCCGCCAGATGCGCGAGCTGCCCTATTACAACACCTTCTTCAAGACGACCCATCTGCCGGCGATCGAGCTCGCGCGCCTGCTCGCCGAGGTGACGCCGCCCGGCTTCAACCGGGTGTTCTTCACCGGCTCGGGCTCCGAATCCAACGACACCATCATCCGCATGGTCCGCCACTATTGGGCAGCGCTGGACAAGCCGGAGAAGAAGATCATCGTCGCGCGCCACAACGGCTATCACGGCTCGACCATGGGCGGGGCCTCGCTCGGCGGCATGAAGCCGATGCACGCCCAGGGCGGCCTGCCGATCCCCGGCATCGTCCATATCGCCCAGCCCTACTGGTACGGCGAGGGCGGCGACCAGAGCCCGGAGGCCTTCGGCCTGTGGGCGGCGCGTGAGCTCGAGCGCACCTTGGACGAGATCGGCGCCGACAAGGTCGCCGCCTTCATCGGCGAGCCGGTGCAGGGCGCCGGCGGTGTCGTCATCCCGCCCGCCACCTATTGGCCGGAGATCCAGCGCATCTGCCGCGAGCGCGACATCCTGCTGATCTCCGACGAGGTGATCTGCGGCTTCGGGCGCACCGGCGCGTGGTTCGGCTGCCAGCATTTCGGCTACGAGCCCGACATCATGGCCATGGCCAAGGGCATCTCGTCGGGCTACCTGCCGATCGGCGGCGTCATGGTGTCGGACAAGGTTGCCGAGGTCATCGCCAATGCCGGCGACTTCAACCACGGCTACACCTATTCCGGCCATCCCGCCGCCTGCGCCGCGGCGATCGCCAATATCCGCATCCTGCTCGACGAAAAGATCGTCGACCGGGTGCGGGACGACATCGGCCCGTACATGCAGAAGCAGTGGCTGGCGCTGGCGGACCACCCCATGGTCGGCGAGGCCCGCATGGTCGGCCTGGTCGGGGCGCTGGAGCTCACCCCCAACAAGGCGACGCGGGCCGCCTGGCCGGCCGAGATCGGCACGGTCGGCACCATCACCCGCGACATCTCCTTCCGCAACGGCCTGGTGATGCGCGCCACGCGCGACGTGATGATCATCGCCCCGCCGCTGGTGATCAGCCACGAGGAGGTCGACGACCTCGTGCGCATCACCCGCAAGACCCTGGACGAGGCCTGGGCCGAGGCGAAGCACCGCGGCTATGTCTGAGCCGCAAGAGCCAATGAGGGGAATGCGGAACCATTCCCCTCAAAAGGTGAGGCGAACTTGCAGGTTGCGGAGAATTATCCAATATTCACCTCATATCGTGAGGCGAATATGTATATCTGGCAGCAGGCGGGCTGGCCGGGCTTTCGATGGGACGATGCGGCTCTGCTGACGCCGCTGGCGACGGCGCGGCTGAAGCAGGGACACCTGCTCGGCCGCATGCGCGGTCTCGGTTTCAATCTCCAGCTCGAGGCGCAGCTACAGGCCCTGACGGAGGATGTCGTGAAGACGTCGGAAATCGAGGGCGAAATCCTCGATCACGACAGTGTCCGGTCATCGCTCGCCAGACGGCTGGGCATTCCCGCCGCGGCGGTAGCTCCGTCGGACCGTCGCACGGACAGCGTCGTCGACATGATGCTCGATGCCGTCGGTGGCTTTGACAGGCCGCTGACCGCCGAGCGCCTGTTCGGCTGGCAAGCCGCTCTCTTTCCCACCGGCTATTCCGGCCTGTCGAAGGTCAGGGTCGGGGACTGGCGCGACGATACGAACGGACCGATGCAGGTGGTCTCCGGTCCCATAGGCCGTGAGAAGGTCCACTATGAGGCGCCGCCAGCCCCGCGCATCCCGGCGGAGATGGACGCCTTCCTGGCCTGGTTTGCCGCGCCCCCTGCGACGGACGGGCTGCTGCGTGCGGCTCTCGCCCATCTGTGGTTCGTGACCATCCACCCCTTCGACGACGGCAACGGCCGCGTCGCCCGCGCCGTCGCCGACCAGGCACTGGCCCAGTCGGAAAGCTCGCCGCAGCGCTTCTACAGCATGTCGAGCCAGATCTGGCGCGAGCGCGCCGGTTACTATGCCATCCTCGAACACACCCAGAAAGGCGGCCTGGACGTGACGCCCTGGCTGGCCTGGTTCCTGGCCTGCTTCTCGCGCGCGATCGATGGCGCCGAGGCCGATGCGTCCGGGGTCTTGCGCAAAGCCGACTTCTGGCGTCACCACGGGCCGGTCTCCATGAACGATCGCCAGCGATCGATCCTGAACCGTTTCCTCGATGGCTTCGAAGGCAAGCTCACCGCTCGGAAATGGGCCATCCTCGGGAAGTGCTCGCCGGCATCGGCACAGCGCGACATCGTCGATCTCGTCGAAAAGGGCGTGCTTCTGCGCAATCCAGGCGGCAGCAAGAACACCAGCTACACCCTCGGCCGTCTCGCCGCGCCGAGTGCGGCGGCCGACGCTGCGAACCACCGGGACCATACGCCATGACCGATGCACCAGAGCGCCTCGCCGGCATCGACCTCGCCCGCGCGGACGCCCTCTACGCCGAGGAATACGCCCGCTACGCCGCCGCCCGGCCGCGCTCGCGTGCCCTGGCGGAGAGGCTGGCGGACGGCTTCCACGACGGCGTGCCGATGCACTGGATGCGGGACTGGCCGACGCCGTTCCCGATGGCGGTGGCCGAGGCCCGCGGCGCCGGCATCACCGACGTCGACGGCCACCGCCTCGCCGATTTCTGCCTGGGCGACACCGGCTCGATGTTCGGCCATTCGCCCGAGCCGGTCGCCCGCGCCATCGCCGCGCAGGCGAGCCGCGGGCTGACCACCATGCTGCCGACGCCGCAGGCCGCCGAGGTCGGCCGCCTGCTCCGCCAGCGCTTCGGCCTGCCGCACTGGCAGATCGCCACCACCGCCACCGACGCCAACCGCTTCGCGCTGCGCGTCGCCCGCGCCGTCACCGGGCGGGCGAAGATCCTGGTGTTCCACGGCTGCTATCACGGCTCGGTCGACGAGACCTTCGTGCGGCTGATCGACGGGCGGCCTGCGCACCGGCCGGGCATTCTCGGCCAGGTCGTCGACCTGACGCAGAACACCGCCGTCGTCGAGTTCAACGACGTGCCGGCCCTCGAACGGGCCCTGCGCCGGCAGGACATCGCGTGCGTCATCGCCGAGCCGGTCATGACCAACTCGGCCATGGTCCTGCCGCGGCCGGGCTTCCACCAGGCCCTGCGCCGGCTGACCCGCGAGACCGGCACGCTGCTCCTGATCGACGAGACCCACACCATCTCCACCGGACCCGGCGGCTATACCGGCCGGCACGGGCTCGAGCCGGACCTGTTCGTGCTCGGCAAGCCGATCGCCGGCGGCGTGCCGGCTTCGGTCTGGGGCTTCACCGATGACGTCGCCAGGCGCTTCGACGCGGCCCGGGCCGCCTCGCCGGGCCATTCCGGCATGGGCACGACGCTCTCGGCCAATGCCCTCGCCCTCGCCGCCATGCACGCGACGCTGACCGAGGTGATGACGGAGCGCGCCTATGCCCATATGGAGCGCCTGGCCGAAGCCCTCGATGCCGGCCTCGCCGCGGCGATCCGGCGCGCCGGCCTGCCCTGGCACGTGGCGCGGATCGGGGCGCGGGTGGAGATCGTCTTCGCCCCGCAGCCGCTGGTGAACGGCAGCGAGGCCGAGGCCACCCATATTGCGCCGCTGGAGCGGGCGCTGCACCTCGCCTTGCTGAACCGCGGCGTCCTGATCGCGCCCTTCCACAACATGATGCTGGTCTCGCCGGCGACGAGCGAGGCGGACGTGGACGCCCTGGTGCGGGCGTTCGGGGAGGTGACCGGAGCCCTGGTAGCCTAAGTCCGGGCCATTGTTGACACGACAGATGGCCATGCCCAGAAAAATCCTCGGGCAGGGGAGGGTACTTTATGCATGGCTTGGTTTTGGCCGCTTTGGCAGTCCTGGTTTCATTGACCGCTGCCGCAAGCTTGAATGCTGCGACGATCGGCAAAGCGAATTCGACGAACTGTGTAATGCTCATCGGTGGAGAAATCGTTCAAGGGGACTTCGAGAAATTCGTAACCATCGGCAAACTGTTGCTGCCAGGCGATGATGGAGAATCCACGAGAAGGAATACCGTTTGCCTGGCTAGCTCTGGCGGAAGCCTTTCGGAAGGCGTGAAATTTGCCAAGTATTTCTACGACAACGGAATCGGAACGGTCATCGACGACGGTCAGGAATGCTACTCGGCGTGCGCCATCATGTTCATGATGGGAACGGCCACTGGTGCCGAGGTCTCTTTTGCCAATCGCAAGCTCCACGTTGGAGGAAAGCTCGGGTTCCATCGACCCTATTTGCGCATTTCACCAGGGGAGTCGATCGACAGCAGCGCCATGCAAATCGCTTACGATGCGGCGTTCTCATCGGCCCTTGATCTAATCGCCGTCGCAAACTCCAAATCGCCATGGAGCAGCCAGCCCATGATGAAGTCCGATCTTGTACAGCGGATGCTGCAACACGTCGGAAACGACATGTTCATGATCGACACCGTGGACAAGGTGGGACGATGGGACATCGAGGTATTCGGTTCATCCGAGCCATCTCTCCTGTCGGAAGAGCAGGCATTTTATGCCTGCGAGAATTCTCTGCAGTGGCAGAATGGCCTGACAAAGGGAGACATAACGTATTCCAATGTTAGCGACGGACCGAACGGCAAGAGACGCTCGCAGTCGCTTTCGAAAGAAACGAGACAGGCGGTCTACCAAGTTGAAGGTCTGGCCTCCGGGTATGCGATGGAAAGCTGCGTTATATCGAGGAAGAAAGGCACGATCTTCGGCTGCGGTATCGATGAGTACTCCGATGCGAGACTCGGACAGGGTGATTGCGACCACTCGAATTTCGCTGACAGAAGTTCCTCTCTCAAGGCGATATCGGTCTTCAATCCGGCCACGAAACTTGAAGACCTTCGCACGGGCCAAGCCGTTGTCGCGGTTCAATCGGGGGCGGCTCGCTGCTTTGTCATTAAAGGCAGTCAAATTACTGACAACGAGCCCTGTCTTGTTATCCACGTCGGCGACGCAAAGGTGAGAGGGCGAGCATCAACGATCACCCATTTCGTCTGGCCGTCCGGCAGCAAAACGGTCCTTGTACAATCCGGCACTTCGTTCGAGATAAATGGCGTGTCGACGGGGAAGAGGACGGTGGCCGAACGTGGGGATTGCTACTTGAACAGTGCCACGCTAAACGATTTCTGTGTTCTTACATCACCAAACTAAGAGTCCGTCTCGAAAGTCATGAATTTTGCTCAACGGGCAGGATGAAGGCTATGACAGCCGTTGTGGATTCGAATTAAGTTCGCCGGCGCAACGGTAGTGCGCTTGGCGAAGAGCGAGGGAGGATCAGTGAGGCAGCGTCTGCTCTTCATTACAGTCGCTATTGGCTTGGGGGTGTTGAACCTCAACCGATGGGCCCGCGCCGCGGCGGAAGGGAACTGGGGCGAACCGCTTGGCGAAATCCTGACATCCGTGTCGGTGCTCTATGGCCTATACGCGCTATCCATGTCCTTCAAGCGGCGCGCAACTAAACGAAGGTCAGACGAATCGAAGCTATCCATCATTGCGCTGGCGGTTTTCGTCACGACATTTGCCGCTTGGAGCGACCGTGCGATAGCGCAATCTCAGCCCGCGCCTGCGGCGGATGAGGTGACCTGTCGACAGCCCTTGGGGGGCACACGGTCGATCGAGGCCTGCGATAGACTGGTTTCGTCGAAGCGCTTCAACGGGCATGCACTGGCGGTAATCCTGAATGATCGCGGCCTGCTCTATTTCAGGAATGGAGATGCCCAGCGCGCTCTTGTCGATTACGATTCGGCGATCGCAGCTGACCCCGGGCTCGGCACAGCTCATTACAATCGCGGTCTCGCGCTCGCCCGGCTCGACCGCCTGGGGCAGGCGATCGACAGCTTTGGAGAAGCAGGAAAGCTCGTGCCCGATCGGGCGGTGATCTGGCACAGTCGCGGGATGGCCCAGACGATGACGGGCAACTTTGCCGCTGCAATGGCAGATTTCGATCGCGCCATCGGTTTGGATCCGAAGATGGCGTTGGCCTGGGGCTACCGAGGCATCGCGCATGTGCGTCTTGGCGAGGTTGAGAAAGGTATCGCCGACCTGAAGGAAGCACTTCGTCTCGATCCTAAAAATCCAACGATCGCGGGGGCATTGGAAGATGCGGAAACTGCGCTCGCCAAGCGATAGCCTGAGAGCCGGTCTCGAAATTCACGAATTTCGCGCGATGCGGCGGATGAGGACCATTGCGGCCGCCGCATGGAGGAAAGCTGTCGCCGATGCGATTGTCGCTTCGGCATCCTTCCAGAGGCGCCGATTTCGATTGATCCAGGCGAAGAAGCGCTCGACGACCCATCTGCGCGGCTGGACGGCAAAGCCGATCTGATCAGGCTTGCGGCGGACGATCTCGACGGCGATGCGTGTTGCGGTCGCGACACGCGGTCCCTGATAGCCTGCGTCGGCAAAGACTTTTTCGATGAACGGGAACTGCCTCCGCGAGGCTGCGAGCAACGGAACTGCGCCATCTCGATCCTGCACGCTGGCAGGATGGGCGAACAGGACGAGACCACGCCCATCGGTGTCGACGAGGGCGTGGCGCTTGCGGCCCATGACCTTCTTGCCGGCGTCGTAGCCGCGCGGTCCTCCCGCCTCGCTGGTCTTCACGCTCTGGCTGTCGATGATGCAGGCGCTCGGCGAGGCCGACCGCCCGCTGCGTTCCCGATCGATCATCAGCAGTGCGTGGTTCAGCGCCTCGAACACGCCCTTGTCTCGCCAGGCTGCAAACCAGCGATAGGCCGTGCTCTTCGGTGGAAGGTCGCTAGGGAGAAGCCGCCAAGCTACGCCCCCGCGCATCACGTAGAAGATCGCGTTGACGATCTCGCGCAGAGGCCAGGACAGGGGACGTCCCGTCTGTTTCGGGGCCGGCAACAGCGGCACGACCAGCCGCCACTCCGCATCCGTCAAATCCGTTTCGTATCGAAGCCCCGCGCGACTATGCTGCCAGCGAGTGGCTGGGGTCCACATCGCTCGCTTCCCTAGATGGCCTGAACTGTGTTTCGGCGTGCAAGTTTGACCCCGTGAGGCGGAGGATCGGGGGGCAACCTTGCGAGCCGTTTGACAGCCTGAACAACCCCTTGGAATCACGAGCGCTCCAGCCGCTCAACCCTTTCGAGACAGGCTCTAAGGTCGACAATCACGCGACCGAGCGCCGGTTCGCAGGAATATGCTCTTGCCTCAGCCCGCCGATACTCGCACCAGCAGCTTGCCGAAATTGCGCCCCTCCAGCATGCCGATGAAGGCCTGCGGCGCCGCCTCGAGCCCGTCGACCACGTCCTCGCGGTAGCGCACCCGCCCGTCGGCGATCCAGCCGGCCATATCGCGGTAGAAGGCCGGGCGCTGGTCGGCGAATTCGCGCTGGATGAAGCCGCGCAGGGTGAAGCTCTTGGTCAGGACCTGGCGCATCATGAGCGGCAGCCGATCCGGGCCCGGGAACGGTCCGGCCTCGCTGTACTGGGCGATCAGGCCGCAGACCGGGATGCGGGCGAAGGTGTTGAGCAGCGGGAACACCGCGTCCCACACCGCCCCGCCGACATTCTCGAAATAGATGTCGATCCCCTCCGGGCAGGCCCCGTGCAGCTGGCCCGGCAGGTCGGGCGCGCGGTGGTCGACCACCGCGTCGAAGCCGAGCTCGTCGCGCACGAAGGCGAGCTTGTCCGCTCCACCGACGATGCCGACGGCGCGGGCGCCCTTGATGCGGGCGATCTGCCCCACCGCCGAGCCGACCGGCCCGCTCGCCGCCGCCACGACCACGGTCTCGCCGGGCTTCGGCCGGCCGATGGCGAGGAGGCCGGCATAGGCGGTAAAGCCGGGCATGCCGAGCACGCCGAGCGCGGTGGAGACCGGCGCCTGCGCCGGATCGAGCTTGCGCAGGCCGGTGCCGTCGGAGAGCGCATAGGTCTGCCAGCCGGAATGGGACAGGACGATCTCGCCGGGCGCGAAGCCGGGATGGCGCGAGGCGACCACCTTCGCCACGGTGCCGCCTTCCATCACGCCGCCGACCTCGACCGGAGCGGCATAGGATTTCGCCGCGTCCATGCGCCCGCGCATATAGGGATCCAGCGAGAGAGTGAGCACCTGGAGGAGGATCTCGCCCTCGCGCGGCGTCGGCGCCGGCACCTCCTCGATGCGGAAATCGGACGGCACCGGCCGCCCCTGCGGCCTCGCCGCCAGCACGATCCGCCGATTGCGCACGTCATCCATGGTCCGGTCTCCCGATGCGCCCTTGTCGGGCAGTGAAGCCCCTTGGCCCGCTCTTGTCGAGCGTCGCGGCCGGGCCCTCGGCTCAGTCCGCCACGGGCCTGAGGCGGCCCTCGCCGACCTCGAACAGCGCCGCCCGTCCCCTGATCGCGGCAAAGGCCTGGGGATCGGCGCCGGTCAGCCAGACCTGGGCGCCGAAGGCCTCCAGCCGGTCGTAGAGCGCCGCGCGCCGCATGGGGTCGAGATGGGCCGCGACCTCGTCGAGCAGGATCACCGGCGTCTGGCCGGCGAGGCGCGCCACCAGCCGGGCATGGGCCAGCACCAGCCCGAGCAGCAGCGCCTTCTGCTCGCCGGTCGAGGCGCGCCCGGCGGCGATGGCCTTGGGCCCGTGCTCGACCAGGAGGTCGGTGAGATGCGGGCCTTCGAGCGTGCGGCCGGCGGCGCGGTCGCGCGGGCGGGCCTCGCGCAGCCGGCCGCGATAGCGCTCCTCCACCGCCAGCGCCGGCTCGTCGAGCACGGCGTTCTCGATCGCCCCGTCCAGCGCCAGGCGGGCGAAGGGGAACGGCGAGGCCGGGTCCGCCTCCTCCGCGATCAGCCCGGCCAGGCGCCGCACCGTGTCGGCCCGCGCCGCGGCGACGGCGATGGCGAGCTCGGCCACTTCCCGCTCGGCGGCATCGAGCCAGCGCGCATCGCCGGCGCGCTCCTCCAGGAGGCGGTTGCGGCCGCGCAACGCCTTCTCCAGGGCGTTGACCCGGCTGCCATGGCCGGCATCGACCGCCAGGACCAGTCGGTCGAGGAAGCGCCGGCGCTCCCCCGCCGAGCCGGCGAACAGGCCGTCCATCGCCGGCGTCAGCCAGACCACGCGCAGATGGTCGGCGAAGGCGGCGGGGGACGAGGCCGGCTGGCGCTCGATCCGGATCTTGCGCGGTCCGGGCTCCGGCCCGGCGTCGAGGCCGGTGCCCAGATGCACCGGCCCGAGCGCCCCGTCGACCTCGACCGCCACGGCGAAGGAGCCGTCGCCGGCGGCATGGGCCATGTCGCTGAGATCGGCCCGGCGCAGGCCGCGGCCGGGGGTGAGCAGCGACAGGGCTTCGAGCAGGTTGGTCTTGCCGGCGCCGTTCGGCCCGGTCAGCGCCACCAGCTTCGCCTCGACGGCGAAATCGAGCGCGGCGTAGGAGCGAAAGCGCGTCAGGATCAGGCGCGTGATGCGGGCGGCCCGGGTCATGGTCGAGGGCGTCGGTCCTGAGCGGCTGAGCGGCCGCGGCGCGCCGGCTCAGACCCGCATCGGCATCAGCACGTAGAGCGCCGCCGCGCCCTCGCGGTCCTGCACCAGGGTCGGCGAGCCGGGATCGGCGAACTTGAGCAGGGCCGTGTCGCCGTCGAGCTGGGCGGCGATGTCGAGGAGATAGCGGGAGTTGAAGCCGATATCGAGCGGATCGGCGTCGTAGTCGACCTCGATCTCCTCGGTGGCGGTGCCGCTGTCCGGATTGACCACGGTCAGCACCAGCCGCCGGTCGGACAGGGAGAGCTTCACGGCGCGGCCGCGCTCGGAGGAGATGGTCGAGACGCGGTCGACGGCGGCGGCGAAGTCGCCGCGCTCGACGGTCAGACGGCGATCGTTGGCAACCGGGATGACGCGGGCATAGTCCGGGAAGGTGCCGTCGATCAGCTTGGAGGTCAGCACCACCGGGCCGACGGTGAAGCGCACCTTGGCCGGCGACAGCTCCACCGATACCAGGGCCTCCGGATCCTCCATCAGCTTCAGGATCTCGCCGACGGTCTTGCGCGGCAGGATCACGCCGGGCATGCCGGCCGAGCCGGCCGGGGCGGGCAGCTCGACCCTGGCGAGGCGGTGGCCGTCGGTGGCGACGGCGCGCAGGCGTGCCTCGCCCTCCACCTCCAGCGTGTGGAGATAGATGCCGTTGAGATAATAACGCGTCTCCTCGGTGGAGATGGCGAACTGGGTCTTTTCGATCAGCTTCTGCAGGTCGGCGGCCTTGAGCTCGAAGCGGTGCGGGAAGTCGCCGGCGGCGAGGTCTGGAAAGTCGGAAGGCGGCAGCGTCTGCAGGGTGAAGCGCGAGCGTCCCGAGCGCACCACCAGCTGTGTCGCCTCGCCCCCGCCTTCCAGCGACACCTGCGCCCCGTCGGGCAGCTTGCGCACGATGTCGTAGAGCGTATGGGCCGGCACGGTGGTGGCGCCCTCCATGCCGACATCGGCGGGCGAGGATTCGACGATCTCGAGGTCGAGGTCGGTCGCCTTGAGGCGCAGCGCGCTGCTCTCGACCGCCAGGAGGACGTTGGACAGGATCGGGATGGTGTTGCGGCGCTCGACGACGCGGTGCACGTGTCCCAGCGTCTTCAGCAGCGCAGCTCGCTCGAGCGTGACCTTCATGGAGAACATCCCGGATAGTGTGCGGCCGCGCGCTGTGAGGCGCGCGGCCGGGAAAGGGCGAAGACCATGCCGCCCCGTGGACGGAAACGCAAGGGAGCGCCGAGCCGCGCCAGGGCTCATCGGGCTGGTTCGAGGCAAAACGACGCCGCTTGATCTTCCCGCCGATTAGCCCGATGTTCACCTCTTTCCGGTCTCGGCGGGAAAACGCGGACTGGAACGGGTTCCGGCCGACAGGTCCTGCCGAGCCATGAGGTTGGCCGGACGTCCGCGCCGCCCGGCGGCGGACCCGGCGACCGGCTTGGGTTGGTGAGGCTTCGTCCCGTGTTGAACATCGATATCGCAAAGCGCGTCTACGACCGCACCTGGAAGCTCGACCCGATCGTCCGCAGCCTGCTCGACACGGATTTCTACAAGCTCCTGATGCTGCAGCCGATCCATGCGCGGAACCAGTCCGTGCGCACCCGCTTCTCCGTCATCAACCGGACCAGGTCGGTCAACCTCGCCTCGATCATCGACGAGGCCGAGCTGCGCGACCAGCTCGACCATGCCCGCACGCTGCGCTTCACCAAGCGCGAATTGATCTGGCTCGCCGGCAACACGTTCTACGGCCGGCGCCACATCTTCCGGCCCGACTTCCTGACCTGGCTGGAGAGCTTCCGCCTGCCCGACTACGAGCTGCGCATCGAGAACGGCGACTATGTGCTGGAGTTCGACGCGCCCTGGGCCGAGGCCACCATGTGGGAGGTGCCGGCGCTCGCCATCATCAACGAATTGAAGTCGCGCGCGGCGACGCGGGCGCTCGGGCGCTTCGAGCTCGACATCCTCTATGCCCGGGCCAAGGCCAAGCTCTGGTCCAAGATCGAGCGGCTGAAGAAGCTGCCCGGCCTGCGCATCTCCGATTTCGGCACGCGCCGGCGCCACGGCTTCATCTGGCAGAGCTGGTGCGTGGAGGCGATGAAGGAGGGCCTGGGCAGCGCCTTCGTCGGCACCTCCAACGTGCTGCTCGCCATGAACAACGACCTGGAATCGATCGGCACCAACGCCCACGAGCTGCCGATGGTCTATGCCGCCCTCGCCGGCGCGGACGACAAGGCGCTGCGCGCCTCGCCCTACAAGGTGCTGGAGATGTGGAAGGATTTCTACGACGGCAACCTGCTGATCGTGCTGCCCGACACGTTCGGCACCGCCGCCTTCCTCGAGCGCGCCCCCGACTGGGTGTCCGACTGGACCGGCATGCGGCCCGACTCCAAGCCGATCCTGCCGGCTGGCGAGGAGATCATCGCCTGGTACCGCGCCCGCGGCCGCGACCCGCGCGACAAGCTGATCATCTTCTCCGACGGTCTCGACATCGACAGCATCGAGACCGCCCACAAGGCCTTCGCCGGGCGCATCCGCATCAGCTACGGCTGGGGCACCAACCTCACCAACGATTTCCGCAACTGCGCCTCGCGCCCCAACCCGCTGCTCGACCCGATCTCGCTGGTCTGCAAGATCACTGAGGTCGACGGCATGCCGGCGGTCAAGCTCTCCGACAACCTCGCCAAGGCCACGGGCGATCCGGCGGCGATCGAGCGCTATCTGCGCGTCTTCGGGCAGGAAGGCCGCAGCGAGCAGGCGGTGGCGGTCTGAGGGCCCGGCTGCGCCTCACCGGCGCCGCGTCTTGCGGCCGCCGGCGACGGTGATCACCGCGATGATGACGAGGCCGGTCACGATCAGCCGCATGCCGGCGCTGGCGCCGAAGGTGTTGAGCATGATCTGCAGGAACACCAGGAACAGCGAGGCGCCCCACAGGCCCGCGGCGCTGGCCTGGCCGCCGGCGACCGAGGTGCCGCCGATCACCACCACGGCGATCGAGGCGAGCAGGTACTCGTTGCCGAGATCGACCGAGGCGCCGCGGAAATAGCCGGCCAGCAGCGCGCCGCTGAGGCCGCCGAGCGCGCCGCACAGCATGTAGGTGAGGCAGCGCGTGCGCGCCACCGCGATGCCGGCGAGGTGCGCGGCGCGCATGTTCTGGCCGATGGCGGTGACCGAGCGGCCGAACACCATGCGGTGCAGCAGCAGGGCGAACAACGCCGTCATGACCAGGGCCGCGAGCGCCAGGACGGGAAAGCCGAGGATGGTCGCATTGGCAAAGTCGGCAAAGCCGGGCGGCGGCTTGATCTGCAGGCCGCGGCCATAGGCGATGTCGATCGACTGGATGATGAAGCTCGCCGACAAGGTGGCGATGATCGGCGGGATGCGCAGCGCCGCGATCAGGAGATAATTGGCGGCGCCGACCGCGATGCCGCTGCCGAGCGCGGCGGCGACGCCGAGCGCGATCATGGCGTCGCTGCCGCCCATCACCTTCATCGCCACCGCGCTGGCGAGGCCGATATTGGCCGGCAGCGACAGGTCGACATTGCCGGGCCCGAGCGTGATGACGAACATCTGGCCGATGCCGACCACCACCATGAACACGGCGAGCGACAGCGCCGCCGTCGCCATGCCGCCGGCGCCGTGGCCGCCGGTGAAGCCGATGGTGGCGAGGAACACCGCCCCGGCCCCGGCGAAGGACCAGATCCAGGGCTTGGACAGGAGCCTGGCCGCGCGGTCCATGGCTCAGGCCTCCGTCCGGCTGATCAGCACCCGCGCCGCCAGGATGACGATCAGGATGGCGCCGTTGGCGCCGACCTGCCAGTCCGGCGGCAGGTGCAGGAAGGAGAGCAGCGAGGATGAGGCGACGGCCAGGGTGAGCGCGCCGATGACAGCGCCGACCGGCGAGATACGCCCGCCGACGAACTCGCCGCCGCCGAGGATGACGCCGGCGATCGAGAGCAGGGTGTAGCCGTTGCCGATATTGGCGTCCGCGGCGGTGGAGAGGCCGATCAGCGCCAGGCCGGAGAGCACGCCGAACAGGCCGGCGAGGGCGAAGGCGATGATGCGGATGGCGAGCAGCGACCGGCCGGCCCGCTGGATCGACTGGGGATTGCCGCCGGCGCCGCGCAGGATGGCGCCCCAGGAGGTGCGCATCAGCGCCAGGTGCGTGACGAGGGCGATCACCACGGCCGCGACGATCGGGAACGGCACGTAGGGCACGTGCACGCCCATGAAGGCGCGCAGCCATTCCGGCGCCTTGCCGCCGGGCTGCGGCAGCATGAGGATGGCGGCGCCCTGCCACACGAAGCTCATGCCGAGCGTCACCACGATCGAAGGCAGGTCGCGCAGGTGGATGAGGGCGCCGACCAGGGCATAGACCGCGATCGAGCCGAGGATCACCATGACGCCGAGGGCCGGCTCCTGCACCAGCCAGGTGGCGCCGACGCAGCCCACGAAGCTGACGAAGAAGCCGATGGAGAGGTCGAGATCGTTGATGGCGATGACGAACATCTGGGCGATCGTCGCCAGGGCGATCGGGATCGCCAGGTTCAGCATCAGGTTGAAGCCGAGATAGCTGATGGCGCGCGGGTTCAGCCAGCCGATCGCGGCGAGCACCATCAGGAAGGACAGGGCCGGCAGCGCCGCGCGCAGCGTGCGGCGCGGCGCCGCGAGGAAGGGCAGGCGCTGGCTCGCCGTCACCACGCTCATGCCTGCGAGGCCTCCAGGAAGGACGACTGGATCACCTTCTCCTCCGTCAGCTCCTCACGGCCGAGATCGGCGACGACGGCGCCGCCGCGGAACACGTAGACATGGTCGCAATGATCGAGCTCCTCGATCTCGGTCGTGTACCAGACGAAGGTGCGGCCCTTGCGCGCCTCCGCCCGGATCAGGTCGTAGACCTCCAGCTTGGTGCCGACGTCGACGCCGCGCATCGGATCGTCCATCAGGATGATCGGCGCGTCGCAGGCCAGCGCCCGGGCGAACAGCGCCTTCTGCTGGTTGCCGCCGGACAGGGTCAGGATGTTGTTGGCCATATCGGGCGTGCGGATGCCGATCGCCCGCCGCCACTGCTCGGCCAGCGCCTCCTCGCGCCGGCGCGAGATCAGCAGGCCCCGGCGCAGCGCCGCGATCGAGCCGACGGCGATGTTGTCGGCGATCGACCAGAGCGGGAACACGCCGTCGCGCTGCCGGTCGCCGGCCACCAGGGCCACCCGGCCGCGGACCTCGACGCCCGGGATGCGCCGGCGCGCTCCATCGAAGATGCGCAGCAGCATCTCGGTCTGCCCGTGCCCGGCGAGGCCGGCAAGGCCGATGACCTCGCCGGCACGGGCGAGGAGCCCGGCCCCGCCCTGCGGCGTCGCGGCCCGCACCCGCTCCGGCGCGGCGCCGCGCGCCTTGCCGGACGCAGCCGGCGGAGCGGCGCGGCGATGGTCGGCGCCCATGGCGGCGACCAGCCGGCCACGGTCATAGTCCGCCGCCGGGCCGCCGGCGACCACCGCGCCGTCGCGCATGATCAGCACCCGGTCGGCATTGTCGAGGATCTCGCCGAGCACGTGCGAGATCAGGATGCAGCTCACGCCGCCCGCCACCGCGCGCCGGACATGGGCGAGGAGCTGGCCGGCGGTATGGGCGTCGAGCGAGGAGGTCGGCTCGTCGAGGATGACGAGATGCAGCGGCTCGTCCGTCACCGTGAAGGCGCGGGCGACCTCGACCATCTGGCGCCGGCCGATCGAGAGGTCCTGCACCACGTCGGCGGGATCGATGCCGTGCCCGGGAAAGATCTCGTCGAGCTTGCGGCCGATGAGCGCGCCGGCCCGCCGGCGCCAGCCGATGCCGGTCAGCCCGGCATGGATCACCCGCGTGTTCTCCGCCACGGTCAGGTTGGGGCAGAGCGACAATTCCTGGAAGACGCAGCGCAGGCCCAGCGCCTGCGCGGTGGCGACGGAATAGTCCGGCCGCACCGTGCCGCCGATCACGATGCGCCCCGCGCTGGGCGCGAGCGTGCCGGCGAGGATATGCATCAGCGTCGACTTGCCGGCGCCGTTATGGCCGACGAGCCCGATCAGCTCGCCGGCATCGACGGTGAAGTCGACGCCTGCAAGGGCCTTGACGCTGCCGAAGCTCTTGGCGACCGCCTCGAGCCGCACCACGCCTGCCGCTTCGCCGGTCATGTCCGCCCTGGCCCGGGGGATCGCGGCCGTCACTTGGCCGCGGCGATCGCTTTGATCACCTCGGCCTGCGAATATTCCACATTGGCCACCCCGCCGACAGGCGTGCCGGCCAGATATTTGTCGAGCTCGGCGCTGTCGATCGTCAGGATGCCCATCGGCACCTGCTTGGGCACCTCCTTGCCGTCGAGCACCTGCTGGGCCACCCAGAAGGCGAAGGTCACCATGCCCGGCGCCTCGGAGGCGGACCAGGTGTCGTAGCCGCCGGGGGCGGCGCGCTGCTCCTTCCACCAGGCGAGCTCGTCCTGGCGGTTGCCGAGCATGATCAGCGGCAGCGTGCGCCCGGCGGCCTTGAAGGCCTGCGCCGTGCCGTAGCCGTCGCCGCCCTGGTCGATCACGCCGGCGATCTCGGGCAGCGAGGGCAGCACGGTGGCGACCGCCTTCTGCGCCGTGGTCTGGTCCCAGTTGCCGTTGACCGAGGAGACGATCTTCAGGTTCGGGTGCTTGGCGATCTCGGCCATCACGCCCCTGGTGATGTCGTCGTCGATCGAGGTGCCGGCGAGGCCGCGGACATAGAGCAGGTTGCCGCCGCCCGGCAGGCGCTTGGCGACCTGGCGCACCTGCTCGGCGCCGTAGGTCTCGGCGAGGTCGACCGTGACCTTGTAGGCGCAGGGCTCGGTCACCAGCCCGTCGAAGGCGACCACCACGATGCCGGCGTCGCAGGCCTGCTTCACCGCGCCGTTGAGCGCCTCGGGCGAGGCCGCGTCGACGACGATGGCGTCGTAGCCCTGCAGGATCAGGTTCTGGATCTGGGCCGCCTGGGTCGGCGCCTCCTTGTCGGCGGTGGTGAACGGATCGGCCGCCGCGATGGTCTTGTCGGCCACGGCCTGCTTGCCGACCTTGTCCCAGCTCTGGAGCATGGCCTGGCGCCAGGAGTTGCCGGCGTAGTTGTTGGAGAGTGCGACCTTCTTGCCTGACGTGTCCGCCAGGGCTGACGTGGCGAGCGGCAGCGCCACCAGGGCGGCGAGTGCGATGGATGGTTTCACGGCGATCCTCCTTCTTGTCTGTTTTTTCCGGCCGCATTGGCGGCGCCTGCTCCGCTGATGCGGGGTCTTCGTCGGCCTTGCGGTGTCGTATTCGGAATGTTGAACCTAAGGTACATTGTGCCAGGACATCGCGCAAGACGGAAGCCGCCGCGTGCAGGACATGGCGGGCATGATCTCGCCCCGCGACTCGTGCTAGGCCGGCCGTGCGCCGGCCACGACGCGCGAGACCGGACGCGGATCACCGGGACCATCGTCATGCCCAAGATCGACATCGCCGCCGTCCCGCAACGCAGGGGCTCGGGCTATCCGGCGCCGTTCGACGCTCCCTGCGCCGACCGTGTGCGCCAGCGGCTCGGCAATGCCGGCGGGCTCACCGATTTCGGCGTCAATCTCATGCGCCTGCCGCCGGGCAACTGGTCGAGCCAGCGCCACTGGCATTCGCACGAGGACGAGTTCGTCCATGTGCTCGAAGGCGAGGTGACGCTGGTCGAGGACGGCGGCGAGACGGTGCTGCGTGCCGGCGATTGCGCCGCCTTTCCGAAAGGCTCGGGCAACGGCCATCACATGATCAACCGCTCGGGTGCCATGGCGGTCTATCTCGAGGTCGGCACGCGCTCGCCCGCCGATGTCATCACCTGCTCCGACATCGACATGATGAGCGCCAACGCCGACGGCCGCTTCGTGCACAAGGACGGCACGCCCTATCCCGAACCGCGGGGCTCGCGGAGCTCGCCGGGCTCGCCAAGCTCGCGGGGCTGAGGCGCGGCGCTGGCCGTGCCCCGCTCCCGCCCGCCAACAACACGGCGCCCATGGGCGCCGTCGGCGGCGGCGGGATCGCCGGGCTCGATGAGGACCGGGGCTGTCTCTCACTCGCCTGGCCGGCTGGCGATGATTCCCTGCTGCAGCGCCCGGACATAGGATTCGCGGGTGCCGAGGATGTGGCGCACCAGGATCGATTCGATCGCCACCACGTCGCCGCGGGCAAACCCCTCGGCGATCTCCTGGTGCTCGACATAGGAGCGGTCCTGGACGCCGGCGAGCGGCACGGAGAGATGGGTGCGCAGCGTCGCGATGGGTCCGGCGGCGAGGGCGTAGCCCTCCTCGAGGTAGCGATTGCGGCAATTGCGGATGAAGGCCTCGTGGAACAGCGTGTCGGCCCGGGAATAGGCGACGGGATCGCCACGCCCGCGCGCTGCCGTCATGGCGGCGAGGGCCTCGTGCAGCATGGCGAGCGTCGCCTCGCGCCGCCGCGCCAGGGAGAAGCTCACCGCCCTGAGCTCGATGACGATGCGATATTCGCACAGATCGAGAATGTCCTGCTCGGTTGGGAAGAAGACGTAGCTGCCCTTCTGCGGCACGATGTTGACCATGCCCTGCAGCTGCAGCATCGAGAGGGCCTCGCGCACCGGGGTGCGGCTGACGCCGAGCTTCGCCGCCAGGCCGACCTCCGACAATTCGCTGCCGAGCGGCAGCTCCGAATCGATGATCGCCTGCCGCAGCCGCTCCGCCACGGTGGCGGTCAGCGAGCGAGGGCGGTCGATGGACAGGGCGCCGGAAGAGGCCGTCATCGGTCGCAAGCTTGCCTTCTTGGGTTCGATCGTGCGAGGTCGGCCCGATTGTGGAACCTGCCGCAATGGCAGCCCGCCGAGGTTGCATCGGGTGCTTCTTGCATACCACATGGCAGTTTTCCCATCAATCCTGCAGCGGAAGCGACGGAGCGAGCCGCTGCGGCCAGCCACCCGGGCCGGAAACCGCGCCGGTGCGGGCGCATTAAAAGTACTGTACTTCAGATTTTCAGGCTGATATCCATCCAGACCGACTGGATTGATCCGCCCCGGGTCGCTTCCGCCACACACGGGGGTCAAATCCCTGGGGGCCCAATCTTCGGCGCGGCCGGAGGCCGGCACGGGACTGTGAGGAGACGAGGATGGTCAAGCCGAATCTGCTGAAGCGGCGCCTGGCGCAGGGCGAGGCGCTGTTCGGCGCCTGGATCGGGACGGGCAGCGCCGTCAATGCCGAGATCCTCGCCCACCAGGGTTTCGACTTCCTGATCCTCGACCTCGAGCATGGCCCGGGCGATGTGAAGGACGCGGCCGACATGCTGCGCGCCGTCGGTCCGGCGACGCCCTGCATCGTGCGCGTGCCCTGGAACGACCCGGTCTTCCTCAAGCGCATCCTCGACGCCGGCGCCGACTCGCTGATGATCCCCTCGGTGGAGACGGCGGAGGAGGCCCGTGCCGCCGTGCAGGCCTGCCGCTATCCCCCGCAGGGCCGGCGCGGCTATGCCGCCCCACTGGTGCGCGCCTCGACCTATGGCAAGGCCAAGGACTATATGCGCGGCGCCAATGACGAGCTCCTCCTAATCGTGCAGATCGAATCGGCCGAGGCGGTCGGCCGCGCCGCCGAGATCGCCGCGGTGGACGGAGTCGACGTCCCCTTTCTCGGCGTCAACGACATGGCCGGGTCGATCGGCCGGCTGGAGGAGCTCGACCATCCCGACGTCCGCGCGCTGGTCGCCCGGGCCGAGGCGGCGATGCGCGCCAGCGGCAAGCCGATGGGCACGGTGCCGAGCGCCGGCGCCACCTGGCAGAGCCTGTTCGAAGCCGGCTACCAGCTCGTGCCGGTGGCAAG
Source organism: Labrys wisconsinensis (assembly GCF_030814995.1). Lineage (GTDB taxonomy): Bacteria > Pseudomonadota > Alphaproteobacteria > Rhizobiales > Labraceae > Labrys > Labrys wisconsinensis. The sequence continues at coordinate 822,256 of NZ_JAUSVX010000001.1, forward strand.
CGACGTCGGCCTGATGCGCGATGCGGCGCTGGCCTGCGTCGACCAGCAGCTGCGCTTCCGCGCCGGGCGAGGCGCCTGAGCCGCCCACGAGCAGAGGGAACACGATGAGCACTGCCGAAGCCGATCTGATCGACCGCCTCAGGGCGACGCTCGGTCCGCAGGCCGTGCTGTCCGGCGCCGATCTGCCCGCCCGCAACCAGCAGGACTGGAGCACCCTCGGCCCGGTGCGGCCGCTGGCGGTGGTGCGTCCCGCCGACCCGCAGGGCGTGGCGACGGCGCTCGGCGCCGCCGTCGCGGCCGGCATCGCCGTGGTCCCGCAGGGCGGCCTCACCGGCCTCGCCGGCGGCGCCCGGCCGATCGAGGGCGCCATCGCGCTCTCGCTGGAGCGCCTCACCGGCATCGAGGAGATCGACCCGGCGGCGGCCACCATGACGGTGCGTGCCGGCACGACGCTGGAGGCGGTGCAGCGCGCCGCCGAGGACGCCGGCTTCTTCTTCGCCCTCGACCTCGGGGCCCGCGGCTCCTGCACCATCGGCGGCAATCTCTCCACCAATGCCGGCGGCAACCGGGTGCTGCGCTACGGCATGGCCCGCGACATGGTGCTCGGCCTCGAGGCGGCGCTGCCCGACGGCACGCTCGTCACCAGCCTCAACAAGATGCTGAAGAACAATGCCGGCTACGACCTGAAGCAGCTTTTCGTCGGCAGCGAGGGCACGCTCGGCATCATCACCCGGGCGGTGCTGCGCCTCCATCCCGCGCCGGCCTGCACCATGGCGGCGCTCTGCGGCCTCGCCAGCTATGACGCGGTGCTCGCCTTCCTCGCCGCGGCGCGGCGCGGCCTCGGCCCGATCCTCTCGGCCTTCGAGGTGATGTGGCCGGACTATTGGCAGGTCGCGACCGAGCGCGTCGCCGGCGTGCGCAGCCCGATCGGTCGCGGCCATGCCTTCTACGTGCTGGTCGAGGCCCAGGGCAGCGACTCCGCCGACGCCGGGCGCTTCGACGCCTGGCTGGAGAGTGAAGCCGAAGCCGGCCTGATCGAGGACGCCGCGGTCGCCCAGTCGCTCGCCGACGTCAAGGCGTTCTGGGGCGTGCGCGATGCGGCCGCCGAGCTCAAGCTCGTCCTCGGCCCGCACGCCTCCTTCGACATCGGCCTGCCGGTCGCCGGCATGGACGCCTATGCCCGCGCCTGCCGCGAGGCCCTGGCGGCCGAGCTCCCCGGCTGCCTCGGCCTGTTCTACGGCCATATCGCCGACGGCAACATGCACATCGTCGCCTGCGTGCCCGGCGCCGATCCGCAGCCCTATGCCCCCATCGACGCCGTGGTCTACCGCCTCGTGCGCCAGCACGGCGGCACCATCTCGGCCGAGCACGGCATCGGGCTGAAGAAGAAGCCCTACCTGCCCTACACCCGCACGCCGGAGGAGCTGGCGCTGATGCGGGTGGTCAAGCAGGCGATCGACCCGAAGGGGCTGCTGAACCCGGGCAAGGTGCTGTGAGCGAATTCCGCGCAGGCGCGACGCCTGCAAGTCCCCTCCCCCTTGCGGGGAGGGGTACGGGGTGGGGGTCGTGACGCCCGCCACGGCGGATCGAGAATTGGGCAGGCCCTGCGACCGGCGGGACACCTCATCCTGATCGCCCCCCAGCCCCTCACCCCTCCCCGCAAGGGGGCGTCGCGCCTCCCCTGTTCGCGATGTTTCCGGCGACGCCGCCGCCCCTACCCCTTCACCCGCCAGCGCCGCATCTGCTCCTGCGTGTGCTCGAAGGAGACGATGCCCGCGTCCGAGCCGAGGCCGGTGGCGACCAGGCCGGCGGCGGCCTGGGCGAAGCGCACCGCCGCCTCCGGGTCCATGCGGTGGTGCAGCGCCGTGATGAAGCCGGCGTCGAAGGCGTCGCCGCAGCCGGTCGTGTCGACCACGGCGATGTCGTAGGCCGGCACCGCAAGGCGGGTGCCGTCGCGATGGGCGTAGTAGGCGCCCTCGCCGCCGAGGGTGAAGACGCAGCAGGCCGCGCCGGCATCGAGATAGAAGGCGGCGCAGTCCTCGACCGTCGAGCGGCCGGACATGTCGCGCGCCTCCTCGATCGAGGGCATGAAATAGTCGATATGCGGCAGCAGCGGCAGGACGAGGCCGGCGGTTTCGCGGCTCGCCGCGATCAGGTCGAAGGTGACGGTCCGGCCGCGCCGCTTGGCCTCCTGCAGCAGGATCCGGCTTCTTTCGCCGTCCAGCGTCTTCAGGAGGCCGGTGCCGCCGAGATGCACGATCGGCGCGTCGAACACCTGGTCGTAGAGGCTCTCGGGCACGTCGAAATGGTCGGACGCGCCGCGCACGTGCAGGGCCGGGCGCTCGCCGTTCGGCCGCACGTTGAGGATGGTGGCCGAGGTCGGCACGCCGGGAAGGCGCTGCATGGCCGAGGTGTCGACCCCGAACTTGGCCAGCGTCGCCAGCACGAAATCGGCCTTCTCGTCGTTGCCGACCGCGCCAACCGCCAGGCTCCTGAGGCCGAGCTTGGCGGTGTCGACCACCGTGCCGCCGGCGGTGCCGGCCACGGTGAGGCGGATTTCGTCGATGAACTCGACATTGCCGCGCTCGGGGATGCGGCTCACCGGCCGGCCGAGGACGTCGAGGATATAGAGGCCGATGACGGAGACGTCGTAGCGCATGGCTGCCCCCTGGAGATTGTTCTTGTGGATCACGTCGCCACCCGCACGCCGTCGGCGAACACCATCAGCCGCGCCCGCGGCGCGCAGAGATGGACGGTGCCGCCGAGCCGCGACGGCGGCACGCCTTCGGTGTTGACCTTGATCACGACGTCGCCGATCCGCGCCTTGGTGAGGTAGCGTCCGGCAATGCCGATGGCCTGGTCGGTGAGGATGGCCGGCACGGTGCCGGGACCCGCCTCGCCCTGCATCCTGACCAGCTCCGGCCGGATGCCGAGCGTGACGGCGGCGCCCGGCTTCAGACCGGCCGGGGCCGGCAGCGCCTCGGTCAGGATCGGCGCGGTGATGCGTCCGCCGGCCACCGCCGCCGGGATGAAGTTCATGCCGGGATTGCCGAGGAACCAGCCGCCGAACTCGGTGGTGGGGTTGTTGTAGAGCTCCTGCGGCTGGTCGTATTGCACGATCTTGCCGCTCTGCATCAGCGCGATGCGGTCGGCCAGGGTCATCGCCTCGGTCTGGTCGTGGGTGACGTAGACGATGGTCTGGCGCAGGCGCTGCGTCACCGCCTTGAAGGCGCGAATCAGCGCCAGCTTGGCATTGACCTCGACATTGGTGGTCGGCTCGTCGAACAGCACGATCTCCGACTGGCGCGCCACCGCGCGTCCGACCGCCACCTTCTGGCGATTGCCGGCGTTGAGCTCCTCGATATAGGCGCCTGCGAGGTCGCGGATGTCGAGCACGTCGAGCACCGCCTCGACCCGCTTCTGCCGCTCCGCCGCCGAGACCGAGCGGTCATAGTGCAGCGGCAGGGCGATGTTCTCGGCCACGGACAGGGTCGGGTACATCACCGGATATTGGAACACCATGCCGACATTGCGTTGGCGCGGCGCGAGGCCGGTGACGTCGCGCCCGCCGAACAGCACGCGCCCCGAGGTCGGCCGCTCCAGCCCGGCGATGATGCGCATCAGCGTGGTCTTGCCGCAGCCCGAGGGCCCGAGCAGGCAGGCGACCTCGCCGTCGGCGAAGCGCATGGCGATGTCGTCGACGGCATTGAAGCTGCCGAAGCGCTTGACGACGCGGTCGATGACGATCTCGGCCATGGCCCCTCCTCAAGCAGAATTTTCGAACTCCGCCCACGGGGGGCTCGGAAATTCTGCAGAATCTCAAAGTCTAAGCAGAGTTTCGCGGGCCGGAATCGCATTCCGATCCGCGAAGCTCTGCTTGGGCCGCCCGGAAGGTGAGCCGCCGGCCGCTCGCCGCGTCGAACAGCATCAGCGTCCCGGGATCGACGGTCAGCGCCACGGCGGCGTCGAAGTCCGGCGGCGGCTCGCCGGAGAGCGGCAGGCTGAGCGTCAGGTCCTGCCCGCCCGCCTGCGCATAGACCACGGCCTCGCCGCCGAGGTTCTCGACCAGTCGCACCCGGCCCTGGAAGTCGATGCCGGCGCCGGTGCCGAGCTTCAGCGCTTCCGGCCGGAGCCCGACCAGCACCTCTGCCGCAGGCAGGGGTTCGGCCAGGCCGAACGTCAGCGGCCCGGCCGTGAGGCGAGTGCCTTCGGCCCGGCCTTTGAGGAGATTGGCATGGGGAAAGCCGATCAGGTCGAGCGACCGGGCATGGCCGGGATCGTGATAGATGCGCGTCGCCTCGTCGTGCTCGACGAGGCGCCCGGCGTCGAGCACGACGAGGCGCTGGGCCATGGTCAGCGCCTCGAGCGAATCGGAGGTGGCATAGAGGAAGGTCGCCTTCAGCTCCTCGCGCAGGCCCTTGAGCTCGTCCATCAGCCGCTCGCGCAGCTTGTAGTCGAGGCCGACCAGCGGGTCGTCGAGCACGAAGACGTCGGCGTTCTTGAGCAGGCCGCGCGCCACCGCGACGCGCTGCTTCTCCCCGCCCGAGAGCTGGTCGGGCGTCTTGGCGAGGAGATGGGCGATCGAGAGAATCCCGGCGGCCCGGTCGACGCGCCGGGCGATCTCCGCCTGCGGCGCCCGGGCCAGCGTCAGGGGATAGGCGATGTTCTGGCGCACGGTGAGGTGCGGATAGAGCGCGAAGCTCTGCGGGACATAGCCGATCGCCCGCTGCGCGGCGGAAAGGCGGGTGATGTCCTCGCCGGCGAGCATGATGCAGCCGGCATCGGGCTGCTCCAGGCCGACCAGCAGGCGAAACAGCACCGACTTGCCCGCCTTGGGCGGGCCGCAGATCACCGTGAAGCTCTGCGGCTCGACGTCGAAGCTGAGGGCTTCGAGCGCCGGGCGGCCGCGATAGGCCTTCGAGATCGACTGGAAGGAAAGCGCCGGCATCACCGCCCCATCTGCGACAGCACGGGGACGAGCACGATGCCGATGGCGAACACCGCGGCGACGATCGCCAGGATCACGGCGATCAGCACGAGGCTGCGCCCGAGCGAGGCCTCCTTGGGCAGGTTGCCGACCGCGATCTGAAGAAACGTGGCGACCACCAGCACGCCGAGGCCGGTCTTGAACAGCACGATGTTGATGCGCTGGGCGATCAGCGCGATGCCGACCAGCAGCGCGGCGATCAGCACGCGCTCGGCGCGCTCGGGGAAGGAGCGGGCATGCTTCATCTCAGACCTCGCCGCGCACCGTGCCGAAGGTCATGCCGACCAGCAGGTATTTCTGGAACACGTAGATGAACAGGATCGGCGGGATGACGTAGATGGTCGTCAGGGCCGAGATGAAGGTCCAGTTCAGGCCGCCGTCCGAATAGGTGCCGACCGCCAGGGCATAGGGAATGTTCTGGGTCGACACGCCGCCGATGATGAAGTTGAACAGGAACTCGTTCCAGACGAAGATCAGGTTGAAGATGAAGGCCGCGATCAATCCCGGCTTCACCTGCGGCAGAACCACCTTGAAGATGACGTGGAACCAGGAGCCGCCATTGACGATGCCGGTCTCGTCGAACCGGATCGAGACGCCGTCCAGAAAGCCCTTCAGGATCCAGACGGAGAAGGGGATCGAGAACATGGCGTAGAACAGCGCCAGCCAGAGGTGGTTGTCCTTCCAGCCGAAGCCCGCATACATCAGGTAGACCGGCAGGATCACCGCCGGTCCGGGCAGCATGCGGATCGAGAGCAGCAGGAACATCAGGAAGTCGGTGCCCCTGGGCTTGAAGCGCGAGAAGCAGAACGCGGCCAGGAACGAGACGACCACGGCCAGCACCACCGCCGCCAGCGACAGGAACACCGAATTGGCCATCTGCAGCAGCAGCGACTGGCGGCCGAACAGGTCGACATAGTTCTGCAGCGTCGGCACGAAGACGAGCTTGGGCGGCACGGCCAGGATGTCGTCGCGCGTCTTGAACGAGGACAGGACGATCCAGCCGATCGGCGCGGCGAAGAACAGCGAGACCAGCCAGAGCAGGCCGTAATAGACGGTGTCGCGGAGCCGGCTCATGCCTGCCTCCGCCGGCGCAGGTTGAGCACGAAGATGAACACAGAGGTCATGGCGATGGAGATGAGCAGCAGCAGCACCGAGTAGGCCGAGGACCAGCCCATGTTGAAGCTTTCGAAGGCCTGCTTGTTGAGCTCCAGCGCCACCAGCCGGGTCTGCTGGCCCGGGCCGCCCTTGGTCATCGGGATGATCAGGTCGAGCGTCTTGAAGCTGTCGATGGTGCGCAGGAGCACGCCGAGCATCAGGATGAACTTGCCGTGGTGCCAGATCACCAGGGTCAGCCGGCGCGGCCAGGGGATGCGGTCGATCTCCGCCGCCTCCAGCTCGGCCGTCGGCACCGAGCCGAGGGCCGCGAGCGTCATCAGCGTCATGAACGGCGTCCACATCCAGCAATCGACCGCCAGCACCGCCCAGTAGGCGGTGGCGGGATCGCCGATGAAGTTGATCGGCTGCGTGCCGAACAGGCCGTGCAGGATGGCATTGAGCACGCCGAAGGTCGGGTCGTAGATGAAGCGGAAGAAGGTGCCGGTCGCCACCGGCGTCAGCACCATCGGCGCGAACAGCAGCGTCAGGGCGAGGCGCCGGCCGGGCATCGCCTTGGAGCCCCAGAAGAGGAAGCCGAGCAGGGCGCCGAGCACGGTCTGGATGCCGACGCCGAAGCCGACGAAGACGAAGGTGCGCGACAGGTCGAACCAGATGCCGTTGCGGTTGCCGAAGATCTGCACGAAATTGCGCAGGCCGATGAATTCGGGCGGCGCGCCGCTGGTCAGCGAGTAGTTGTAGAAGGACAGCCCGAGCAGCCACAGCGTCGGGATGGTGTTGAACACGACGAAGAAGGTCAGCACCGGCGCGAGCAGCACCAGGACCAGCATGCGCCGGTCATCCAGGAGGCGCGGGCGGCCGGCCGCGCGGGACGGTTTGGACATGACGAGCCTTCTTCTCCTCGGCGCTCCGGCGCCGTCTCACGCCCGCGCGGCGCATCGAGCCGGAGGGGCGCCGCCCGGCACCGTCGGGGTGCCGGGCGGCAGGTCGCGGTCGGGCGGCCTCAGAGCGAGATGCTGCCGCACACGCCGGTGGGTTCGGTCTTGGCCGTGCCGGAATCGTACAGGATCTGCTGCTGCTGGCAGGCGACATAGTCGAGCGCCTGCTTGGCGCTCGCGGTCTGCCCGGTGAGGTAGGAGGTGAAGCCTTCCTGCTGCACCGCCAGCATCTCCGAATATTTCGGGTCGTGCCAGAAGTCGCGCGAGCGGCCCGGCTCCAGCATGAACTTGTAGGCCCGGTTCCACGGGTTGATCGTGTCGAATTCCGGCTTGGACAGGGTGGCCTTGTCGCAGGGATTGCCGCCGCGCTTGGCATATTCCAGCGTGGTCTCGGGCAGGTACCACCAGTTCATGAAGTCGATGGCGACCCGCATCTTCGCCTCGTCGTTGAAGGCGTTGATCACCCAGGGCTGGCCGCCCATGGTGTAGATGCGCTTGGCGTCGGCGCCCTTGCCGTGCTTGGGCGGGGGTACCACCATGACCTTGTCGCGGTTGGCGTCGTTGATCATGGCAAGGCCCACGGCCGCCCACTGGAAGCAGGAGAACACCTTGCCCTGCTGGAAGACGTCGATCTCCTCGGCGATGCCGAAATTGGTCGCGCCCGGCGGCTGGTACTTCAGCCAGGACTTCATCTGCTCCAGCGCCTTGGCGTTGGCGTCGGTGTTGAGGATGCCCTCGACCTGACCGGTCTTGGCGTCCCAGATGTCGCCGCCCTGGCTCCAGAGGAAGGGGTAGTAGAAGCAGGTGGCAAAGTCGTAGACGCGGCTGTTCTGCATCGCCGTGCCCCAGACCTGCTTGTCGGGGCGCGTGAAGAATTCCGCGACCTTCTCGAACTCGTCCATGGTGAGGGCGTCGAAGTCCTCGAAGGTCTGCGGCAGCTTGGCATTGTACTTGGCGGCGAACGCCTGCTGCTCGGCCGGGTCGTGCAGCATGTCCTTGCGGATATAGAGGGCGATGGTGTCGCCTTCCTGCGGCAGGCCGTAAATGTCCTTCGAGCCGTCGGGATAGACCATGTAGGTGTCGATCACGGTCTGGGAGTACCAGTCGAGCTGCAGGTTCTTGTTGGCGGCGATAGCGTCGTTGAGCTTGAGGATCCAGCCGGCCTTGGCGAGCGCGCCCAGCCACTGCGAATCGGAAATGATGATGTTGTATTCCTGGCTCTTGGTCGCCAGCGAGGTGGCCGCCTTCTGGAACAGGTCGGCGAACGGGGCCTCGGCGAAGCCGAAGCTGACGTCGTAGCCGTATCTCTCCTTCACATAGTCGGCGAAGAGCGGCGACATCTTCACGCCGAGCGAGGACGGCAGCCAGCCGGCGATGCCGAGCACGTTCATCTCGATCTTCTTGCCGGCGAGCGGATGGGCCTCGGCCGCCTTGAGGCGGTTGATGAACGGCGCGCCGAAGGCGCTGGACAGGCCGAGCGCCGCCGCGCCCTTGAGCAGCGTGCGGCGCGGTATCACCAGGCCCGCACCCGGGCCTGCTTGCGGGTTTCTCGTCATGACGTCCCTCCTGAGCAGCGGTCTTGCTTGCGTTTCCCAAGGCCGTTCCGGCCTTCTGCTGGCTCCGGTACCCCCTCGGCGCCCCGCCGACGATGCCCGTCCCAGTTCGTATTGCGACATAATTCAAATCATGTACAACAAATGTCAAGATGCCGGCGCGGCACGAAGCGAGGAAGCGATGAGAGAGAGGGCCGAGGCCATCCCGCTGCAGTTCCGGGACGACCTGCTGCTCTGGGCCGGCTGGCTCTATGTCCATGACGGCCTGACCCAGAACGACATCGCCAAGGTGATGGGCATCTCCCGCGCCACGGTGAACGGCTACCTCGCCGAGGCGCGCACCCGCGGCATCGTCAGCCTCAACATCGAGCCCTCGCGCCTCGGCGCCCTCGGCATCGCCCAAGCGCTGAAACAGCGCTTCAGGCTCGCCGAATGCATCGTCGTGCCCGAGGACGACGGCAGCCGGCCGCTGGTCAAGCGCCTGGGCGAGGCCGGCGCCGGCGTGCTGCGCAGCCTGCTCCGGCCGGGCGACACCCTCGGCGTCGCCTGGGGCCGCACGGTGATGGCGATCGCCGACAGCATGAGCCACGTCGCCATCCCCGACCTCTCGGTGATCCAGGTGACGGGGGGCACCACGGCGACCTTCGACTTCGCGCCCGAGCGCTGCGCCTCGCGCCTCGCCGAGCCCCTGGGAGCGCGCTGCATCAGCCTCACCGCGCCGGCGGTGGTCTCCTCGGCGGCGGCGCGCGACATGCTGATGGCCGAGCCGATCTTGCGCGAGCAGTTCGACCTCCTCAGGCGGGCCGACAAGATCCTGTTCGGCATCTGCTCCACCCGCCCCGACAGCCTGATCTACACCAGCGGCCTGATCGGGCAGGCGGCGATGACGCAGTATCATGCCCTGCGCGCCACCGCCGTGGTGGCCGGGCGCTTCATGGACGATCACGGCCGGCCGGTGCAGGGCGAGCTCGATGCGCGCATGATCGGCCTGTCGCTGGAGGAGATCGGCCGGATCAAGACGCGCATCGCCGTCGCCGGCGGGCCGGACAAGGTGCCGGCGGTGCTGGCCTGCCTGCGCGGCGGCCACGCCACCATCCTGGTGACGGACGCCGCCACCGGCCGCAGCGTGCTCAAGGCGGACGAGGCGCCGGAGGTCAGCGAGCCGCAGCGCAGCAGCCGCAAGATTCAGGACATGGGAGGAAAGGTCGTGCGGACCAAGAAACTGATCAACGACCCCAAGAACATCATCGAGGAGATGCTGGAGGGCGTCGTCGGCGCCCATCCCCGGCATCTCAGGCAGGTGACGGGCAGCCCGCGCTCGGTCGTCGCGGTCGACGGGCCGCGGCCCGGCAAGGTCGGCCTGGTGATCGGCGGCGGCTCCGGGCACGAGCCGACCTTCCTCGGCTTCGTCGGCCGGGGCCTGGCCGATGCCTGCGCCGTCGGCAACGTCTTCGCCTCGCCCCCGCCCGACCCGATCCTCGAATGCGCCAAGGCGGCCAGCGGCGGCGCCGGCGTGCTGTTCATGTACGGCAACTACACCGGCGACGTCATGAACTTCGACATGGCCGCCGAGATGGCGGCGATGGACGACATCGAGGTGCGCACCGTGCTGACCACCGACGACGTCGCCTCGGCGCCGGCGGACCAGAAGGGAAAGCGGCGCGGCGTCGCCGGCAATTTCTTCATCTTCAAGATCGCCGGTGCCGCCTGCGACCGGATGTGGTCGCTGGAGGACTGCGAGCGCGCCGCCCGCAAGGCCAATGCCAGCACGTTCACCATGGGCGTCGCCCTGTCGCCCTGCTCGCTGCCGCACACGCTGCGCCACAATTTCGAGATCGGCGAGAACGACATGGAGATCGGCATGGGCATCCATGGCGAGCCCGGCATCGCCCGCGAGCCGCTGCGCAGCGCCGACGAGGTGACGGACGAGATCCTGGAGCGCATCTTCGCCGAGCTGCCTTCGCGCAAGGGCGACAAGGTGGCGGTGCTGGTCAACTCGCTCGGCTCGACCCCGCTGATGGAGCTCTACGTCATCAGCCGGCGCGTGCACCAGCGCCTGGCCCGCAAGGGCATCGGCGTGCACGCCACCTGGGTCGGCAATTACTGCACCTCGCTGGAGATGGCCGGCGCCTCGATCAGCATCCTCGCCCTCGACGACGAGCTGACCGAGCTGCTCGACCATCCCTGCGACTGCGCGTCCTTCCGGGCCGGCTGAGCCGCGCCGCCCCTCACGCCTTCCGGAGCAAGGCCATGACCGAACTCAGCGCCGCCGACCTCGTCGGCATGTTCAACGCCATCGCCGCGGCGATCGAAGCCGACCGGGACCGGCTCTCCGAGCTCGACGGCGTCATCGGCGACGCCGACCACGGCGTCACCATGGGCATCGGCTTCGGCGCGGTGAACGAGGCCCTGGCCGGCCTCGATCCCGCCTCGGCCGACCCGACGGCGGTGTTCAACACCGCGGCCAAGACCTTCCTCAACGCCGTCGGCGCCTCCACCGGCCCGCTCTACGGCACGGCGTTCATGCGCGCCGGCGCGGCGCTGAAGGGCCGCAGGACGGTCGACCGCGACGGCATGGTCGCCGCGGTCGTCGCCATGGCGAAGGGCATGCAGGATCGCGGCAAGGCCGAGCGCGGCGACAAGACCATGATGGACGCCTGGCTGCCGGCAGCCGAGGCGATCGAGGCCGCGGCGGCTGCGGGCGCGCCCCTCGCCGGCTGCCTGCAGGCCGCCGTCGCCGCCGCGGCCGAAGGCGCCGAGGCCACCAAGACCATGATCGCCTCCAAGGGCCGCGCCTCGCGCCTGGGCGAGCGCGCCCTCGGCCACATGGACCCCGGCGCCGCCTCGGCGGTGGTGATCCTGCAGGCGATGGCGGCGAGCGTGGGGTGAGACAGGACGGGAGGCCGCGACGCTGGCCAATCCCCTCCCCCTTGCGGGGAGGGGTACGGGGTGGGGGTCCCGCAGGATGAAGCGGGTCGGTTCGCAAAAGGCGCCCTGGACAACGTTCTGCACCTTATCCTGATGGACCCCCATCCCTTACCCCTCCCCGCAAGGGGGAAGGGATTGGCTGGCGTTGAGCCCGAAACTGTCGGCCCCCCGCCCCCTACCGTCGCGGCGCCCGCACGAACCAGGCGAGCCCCTCCAGCGTGCCCGCCCGCGGCCGGTACTCGCAGCCGACGAAGCCGGCATAGTCGAGCTCGTCCAGGGTGGCGAACAGGCGCGCGTCGTCGAGCTCGCCGGTGCCGGGCTCCTGGCGCAGCGGCACCGAGGCGATCTGGATGTGGCCGGTGATCGGCAGCAGCGCCTCCAGGCCGCGCGTCACGTCGCCATGCAGGATCTGGCGGTGATAGATGTCGAACTGCAGCTTGAGGTTGGGCAGGCCGAGCTCGGCGATGATGTCGGCCGCCATGCCGAAATCGTCGAGGAAATAGCCGGGCATGTCGCGCTTGTTCAGCGGCTCGATCAGGATGTCGATGCCGTGCGGCGCGGCGGCGGCGCAGGCATGGCGCAGCGCCTCGCGATAGGCGGCGCCCGCTTCGGCCGAACCGCTCGGCGCCAGGCCCGCCATCACGTGCAGACGCCTGGCCTTGGTCGCCAGGGCATAGTCGAGCGCCCGGGCGACGCTGTCGCGGAACTCGGCTGCGCGCTCCGGCAGCGCCGCGAGGCCGCGCTCGCCCGCCGCCCAGTCGCCGGGCGGCAGGTTGAACAGGGCCTGCTCGAGCCCGTTGCGCTCCAGCCGGTCGGCGATCTCGGCCGGCTGGTGCTCATAGGGGAACAGGAACTCCACGGCGGTGAAGCCGGCCTCGGCGGCCTCGGCGAAGCGGTCGAGGAAGGACCATTCGCCGAACATCATGGTCAGGTTGGCGGCAAAGCGCGGCATGGCTCACTCCTTGGCGGCGGGAAGCTCGAGGCTCGCGATCCGGGCATAGAGGCGGGCGACGGAGGCGTCGTCGTCGCCGCCCATGCCGGCCGCGGCCGTCATCAGGAACATCTGCAGGGCCGAGGACGCAATCGGCGTCGCGAATTTCTCCGAGCGCGAGATGTCGGCGACGATGCCGAGGTCCTTGGTGAAGATCTCCACCGCGCTGCGCGGTGAGTAATCGCCCTCGAGCACGTGCGGTATCCGGTTCTCGAACATCCAGGAATTGCCGGCCGAGGCGGTGATCACCTCATAGACCCTGGCGATGTCGAGGCCGAGGCGCCTGGCGAAGACGATGGCCTCGCAGGCGGCGGCGATGTGCACGCCGGCGAGAAGCTGGTTGACGATCTTGAACGAGGCGCCGATGCCCGGCTCGTCGCCGAGGACGTAGAGCTTGGCCGCCATCGCCTCGAGCGCCGGCCGCGCCTTGGCCAGCGCCGCCGGCGTGCCCGAGGCGAGGATGGTCAGCGCCCCCTCGGCAGCGCGGACGGCACCGCCGCTGATCGGCGCGTCGACATAGAGCCGGCCGGCCGCCTCGACCGCCCGGGCGAATTCGCGCGCCCGCTCCGGCGCCATGGTGGCGCAGGACACCACGGCCGCGCCGGGCTTCATCGCCGCGAGCAGGCCGCCCTCGCCGAGCAGCACCTGGCGGGTCTGGTCGGCATTGACCACCACGACCACCACCACGTCAGCCTCGGCGGCGGCCTCGGCCGCCGAGGCGGCGCCGGCGCCGTGCTCGGCGGCGAAGCGCGCCACCACGGCCGGACGCGTGTCGAAGCCGGTCACGGCGAACCCGGCCCGGGCGAGCGACCCGGCCATGCCGTAGCCCATCGATCCCAGGCCGACGACGCCGACCGTCAGCGCCGCGGCGCCCGGCCCTTGCTTCGATGACGTCATGATCCCACCTCTTTTGCCGCAGCCGGGACGGCGCCGCCCGAAAATCACGATTGCAATGACAGCGCTAACACTCCATTCTTGCCGACAGGACGCGGGGCTCGTCAAGCCGTCGGGCCGGGAAATCGTCGCCGCGTCGAACAGGAGTCTGCCTTGAAGGGACGGCGGGGGTTCCAGCAATCGGCGTTCACGCTCACCGACGTGGCGCGGGAGGCCGGGGTCAGCGAGATCACCGTGTCGCGCGTCATCCGCGCCAAGGGGGCGATCGCCGAGGAGACGCGCCGGCGGGTCGAGGCCGCCATCCGCAAGGTCGGCTACGTCCCGAACCGCATCGCCGGCTCGCTCGCCTCGGCCGGCTCGGACCTCATCGGCATCATCATTCCCTCGCTCGGCAACATCGTCTTCCCCGACGTGCTGCGCGGCCTGCACGACGCCATTTCCGGCAGGGGTTTCCGGGCCGTCGTCAGCGTCACGGATTACCGGCTGGACGCCGAGCGCGATCTCGTCCGCGCGCTCCTGTCCTGGCGCCCGGCCGCCCTCATCGTCACCGGCTGCGAGCACGAGCCCGACAGCCGCCACATGCTGGCCCATGCCGGCCTGACCGTGGTGGAGGTGATGGACATCGACGGCGATCCCATCGACATCGCCGTCGGCATGTCGCATGCCCGGGCCGGCCGCGAGACGGCCGCCTTCCTGCTCGGGCGCGGCTATCGGCGCTTCGGCTATGTCGGGCACGACCTCGAGCGCGACCTGCGTGCCCGCAGGCGGCGCGAGGCCTTCCTCGCCACCATCCGCCAGGCCGGGGCGAGTCTCGCCGGCGAGGTGATCGTGCCGGGCCCCTCCTCGGTGCCGGCCGGGCGCACGGCGCTCGCCGCGCTGCGCGACGCGCATGGCGGCATCGACGCGGTCTATTTCTCCAACGACGACATGGCGATCGGCGGCGTGTTCCACTGCATGGCCGCGGGCATCGCCGTGCCCGCCAGCCTCGCCATCGCCGGCTTCAACGGCCTCGACATGGGCCAGGCGCTGCCCCAGCCGCTCACCACGGTGCTGACCCGGCGCTACGAGATCGGCCGCTGCGCCGGCCAGGCGGTGCTCGACCGCTTCGACGGGCTCGCCGTGCCAGCCGCCACCGATGTCGGCTTCGAGCTCCTGCCCGGCGCCACCGCCTGACCTTGCAAGGACATTCCATGCTGCTTGGATGCATCGCCGACGACCTCACCGGCGCCACCGACCTGTCCCTGATGCTGTCGCGCGAAGGCCTGCGCACGGTGCAGACCACCGGCCTGCCGCCCGACGGCCTCGACCTCGGTCAGGCCGATGCCGTGGTCGTCGCCCTCAAATCGCGCACGATTCCCGCGGCCGAGGCCGTCGCCCAGTCGCTCGCCGCCGCCGACTGGCTGCTCGGGGCCGGCGCCCGGCGCCTGTTCTTCAAATATTGCTCGACCTTCGATTCCACCGATGCGGGCAATATCGGCCCCGTGGCCGAGGCCCTGCTGCGGCGGCTCGGCGCCGACTTCACCCTCGCCTGCCCGGCCTTCCCCGCCAACGGGCGCTCGATCTACCAGGGCCATCTCTTCGTCAACGGCGTGCCGCTCGCCGAGAGCAGCATGCGCGACCATCCGCTGACGCCGATGCGCGATTCCGACCTGCGCCGCGTGCTGCAGCGCCAGACCGGCCTCGCGGTCGGCCATGTCGCCTTCGCCGATGTCGAGGCTGGCTCCGCGGCCATCGCCCGGGCCTTCGACCGCGAGCGCCGGGCGGGCCGTGCCATCGCCATCGTCGACGCCATCACCGATGCGCATCTGCGATCGATCGGCGCGGCTGCGGCCGATCTGGCGCTCGTCACCGGCGGTTCCGGTGTCGCCATCGGCCTGCCCGCCGCCTATCGCGACGCTGGCCTGATCGCGGCGCTGACCCCGCCGGCGCCGGCGATCGCCGCCCCGCCCGGCCGCGCCGCCATCCTCGCCGGGTCCTGCTCGGCGGCCACGCGCGGGCAGGTGGAGGCCGCGATCGCCGCCGGCGTGCCCGCCTTCCGCGTCGACCCGCTCGCCATCGCCGACGGCGCCCTGACGCCGGCCGCCGTCACCGCCTGGCTCGCCGCCCAGCCTGCGGCCACGACGCCGCTGGTCTATTCCAGCGACGCGCCGGAGGCGGTGCATGCCGTGCAGGCGCGGCTCGGCCGCGACAAGGCCGGCCATCTCGTCGAGGACCTCCTCGCCGCCGTGGCCGCCGCCCTGCCGGATGCGGGCTTCCGCCGCCTCCTCGTCGCCGGCGGCGAGACCTCGGGCGCGGTGGTCGCCGCCCTCGGCGTCCGGGCGCTCGCCATCGGCCCGGAGATCGACCCCGGCGTGCCCTGGACCCTCAGCCTGTCGGGGCCGGCCGTGGCCCTCGCCCTCAAGTCCGGCAATTTCGGCACGCCCGACTTCTTCCTCAAGGCCTGGAGGTTCCTCACGTGAGCGCCACCACGGAATCCGCCCTGCGCGAGCGCATCTGCGCCTGCGGCGCCTCGCTGTTCCGCCGCGGCCTGACCTTCGGGTCGACCGGCAACATCTCGGCGCGCCTGCCCGACGGCGGCTGGCTGATGACGCCGACCAACGCCTCGCTCGGCGAGCTCGACCCGGCCGGCCTGTCGAAGCTCGACGCCGAAGGCAGGCATGTGGCTGGGGGCAAGCCGACCAAGGAGGCCTTCCTGCACCGGGTGATGTACGCCAAGCGGCCGAGCTGCGAGGCCGTCGTGCATCTCCACTCCACCCATTCGGTGGCGGTGTCCTGCCTGCACGGCATCGACGCGCACGACTGCCTACCGCCGATCACGGCTTATTACGTCATGCGCGTCGGGCGCCTGCCGCTGGTGCCCTACCATCCGCCGGGCGACGAGACCCTCGCGAGGGCGGTGGAGAAGCTCGCCGGCGAGCACCACGCGGTGCTGCTCGCCAATCATGGCCCGGTGGTGTCGGGCACCAGCCTGGACAATGCCATGTACGCGACGGAGGAGCTGGAGGAGACGGCCAAGCTTTTCCTGCTGCTGCGCGGCTCGGCCATCAGGCCGCTCACGGGCGAGCAGGTGGAGGAGCTGCGGCAGCGGTTCGGGGGAGCTTGAGGACAACCGATATCCTGACGTGCGAGACGCACCGTCAGGGAATGAGGCTCGACGCCTGTGCCTTCCCTCCCCCCTGTGGGGAGGGATAAAGGGTGGGGGTCGTACAGAATGAGGCGGATCTGCCTGCAAAGGGCGCGCTGCGACACACGCCGCGCTCTGTCCTGATGGACCCCCATCCCTGACCCTTCCCCACAAGGGGGAAGGGAACGGCTAACGTCGCGGGTGAGGCTCTCGGCGGCCCCTACTTCCCCGCCATCTGCTTGGCGTTCTCCGGCGTGATCGCTGTCGTCGCCACCGTCACCACCGTATCGACCGACGGGGCGCAGTCGAGCAGGATAGCCTTCGCCATGTCGATCGCCTCCTTGGCGCCGGTGGGATAGGTGAAGGTCGCCGCCCATTCGCCGCGGACCACCGCCTCGATGCCGCCGGCCGGGCCGGGCAGCCCGTCGGTGCCGATGATCTTCACCTCCTTGCCCGCGCCCTTGGCGGCGAGGCGGGCGCCCGCCGCCATCATGTCGTTGCTGGCATAGACCATCTTGATGTCGGGATGGGCCTGCAGCATGGCCGAGAAGGCGGTCTGGGCCTTGTCCGGCAGCCAGTCGGCGGCCTGCTCGGCCACCACCTCGATCTTGCCGTTGTCCTTGACGCCGTCCTTGAAGCCGTTCAGCCGCTCGACCGCCGGGGTCGAGCTCGGCAGGCCCTCCAGCACCGCGACCTGGCCGCCGTCGGGCAGCAGCGTCTTGGCGGTGTAGTGGCCCGCCTCGAGCGCGATCTTGTAGTTGTCGCCGCCGATGAAGGCCGTGTAGTCCTTGCCGGGATCGCCCACCGTCTTGCGGTCGAGCTCGATCACCGGGATGCCGGCCTCCATCGCCCGCTTCACCGCCGGGGTCAGCGGCGCCGCCTCGAAGGGCGAGATCAGGAGAAGGTCGACCTTCTGGGTGATGAAGTTGTCGACCTGCGAGGTCTGCGTGTTGACGTTGCCGGCGCCGTCGGCGATCTGCAGCGTGAACTGCGGCACCGCCTTGGCCGCGGCGGTCAATTCGTCGTTGACGTGCTGGCGGTAGGGCTCGGCATTGTTGGCCTGCGAGAAGCCGATGACGAACTCGCCGGTCTTCGAGCAAGCCTTGACCAGCGGATCGGCGGCGAGCGCCGGTCCGGCTGTCGCCAGGATCGTGCCGGCGAGCAGCGCGGCGGGGATGGCCCGCCGTCCTCTTGTGATCGCGTCCATGATGCGTCCTCCTTGTCGATGCGCGAGCGCTCGACTCTTGCTTGTCATGGCCCCCGGCAGCCGGCGGCGCCGGCTCCGGGAGGTCGGGGGCGCCGCCTAACGGATCAGGCCCTCGCGGCGGCGGACGAGGGATTGCAGCACCGCCGCCAGCACGATGATCGCCGCGGTGGCGAGCAGTTGCAGGGCGGGGGTGATGTTGTTGAGCTGCAGCACGTTGGCGAGCGCGCCGAGCATGATGGTGCCGGCGACGGTGCCGACCATCGAGCCGGCGCCGCCGAACAGGCTGGTGCCGCCGATCACCACGGCGGCGATGGCGGTCAGCTCGTAGCCGGCGCCGTCATTGGCGCTGCCGAAATTGAACTGGCCGGCATGGACGATGCCGGCGAGCGCCGCGGCAAAGCCGGTGATGGCGTAGACGCTGATCTTCACCGCCGAGACCGGCACGCCCGAGAGCCGCGCCGCCCGCTCGTTGCCGCCGACGGCGAAGACGTAGCGGCCGAAGCGCGTGGTGTTGAGCACGATCGTGGCGATGGCGGCGAAGACGACGAACACGATGGTGGCCACCGGGACGGTGTTGTTGAACAGCCGGTCGCCGAGATGGGCGAAGATCGGCGGCGCCAGGCCAGGGCCCTCGCCGTAGGAGATGTTGATGTACTGGTTGCCCGAGACCACCAGGGCGAGGCCGCGGGCGGCCTGCAGCCCGGCCAGGGTGACGATGAAGGGCTCGAGGCGGAAGCGGGTCGAGATCGAGCCCTGCACCACGCCGAAGGCGACGCCGGCGGCGAGCACGGCGAGCAGGGTCGGCACCAGCCCCCAGCCGGCCGAGATCATCATCGTCGCCGTCACCACGCTGGACAGGCCCAGCAGCGCGCCGACCGAGAGGTCGATGCCGGCGGTGATGATGACGAAGGTCATGCCGATGGCGATGATGCCGGTCTCCGACACGGCGCGGACGATGTTGGCGATGTTGTCGGGCGCCAGGAACAGGATCACGCCGTGCCGGCGCGGCGAGAACAGGATGCCGCCGATCACCACCAGCACCAGGCCGATCAGGCTCTGGAACCGCACCACCAGGGCGAGCGGATCGCGGCGCTTGACCGGCGCGACCGGGCTCGGGCGGGCGGAGGCGTCAGGGCTGGACATCGGGAGCCTTTCCGTTGGCCGCGGCGAGGATGGCGTGCTCGTCGGCGCCGGCCTCGAACGCGGCGACGCTGCAGCCCTCGCGCAGGACGACGATGCGGTCGCACAGGCCCACCAGCTCGGGCATCTCGCTCGACGCGACGAGGATGCCGAGGCCCTGGCCGGCGAGCTCGCGCAGCCGGGCATAGATCTCGCCCTTGGCGCCGACGTCGACGCCGCGGGTCGGCTCGTCGAGCAGCAGCAGCCGGGGATCGCCGAGGATCTCCTTGGCCAGCACCACCTTCTGCTGGTTGCCGCCGGACAGCGCCCCGACCGCGATCTCGGGGCGGCGCGGCCGGATGTCGAACTGGCCGAAGGACCGGCGCACCGCCTCGCCCTCGCGCGCCGGCGACAGGAAGCCGGCGGGGGAGATGCTGGGGATGACCGACATCACCAGGTTGCGGGCGACCGCCATGCGCAGCATCAGCCCGCCGCCGCGCCGGTCGTCGGTGACGAAGGCGATGCCGGCCCGCCGCGCCGCGCGGATCGACTCGAGCCGGACCGGCCGGCCGTCGACCTCGACGCCGCCGTCCCAGCGCCCGGCCAGGCCCGTGCCGTAGAGGGCGCTGAGCAGCTCGGTGCGGCCGGCGCCCATCACCCCGGCGAGGCCGACGATCTCGCCCTCGTGCACGTCGAGCGAGATGCGCCGCGGCGCCTGCCAGCCGGCGCGCTCGCGCACCGGGCGGAAGCGCGCGTCCCTCAGATGCAGCAGGCGCCGGCCGACCCGTCCGGCACGCCGGGGATAGAGCTCCTCGAGCGGCCGGCCGACCAGCAGGCGCACCAGCTCGGCCTGCGGCGCATCCGGCCGCGTCTCCCCGGCGACGCGCCCGTCGCGCATGACGGTGACGCGGTCGGCGATCTCGGGCACCTCCTCCAGGCGGTGGGAGATGTAGACGATGCCGACTCCGCCGGCGCTGAGCCGGCGCATGATCGCGAACAGGCGCTCGACCTCGCCGACCGTCAGCGCCGCGGTCGGCTCGTCCATGATCAGCACGCGCGAGGCGTAGGACAGCGCCTTGACGATGGCCACGACCTGGCGATGGCCGATCGACAATTCGCCGACCGGCCGCTCGACGTCGATGGCGAGGTCCAGCGCCTCGAGCCGCTCGCGCGCCTGCCGGCGCATCGCCGGCACGTCGAGGAAGCCGCCGGGGCGGGTGAGCTCGCGGCCGAGGAACAGGTTGGCGGCGACGTCGAGGCCCGGCACCAGGTCGAGCTCCTGGAAGATGGTGGCGATGCCGGCGGCCTGCGCCTCGCGCGGATTGGAAAAGCGCACCGGCGCGCCGTCGATCGCCATCGCCCCTTCGTCCGGCGCATGCACGCCAGCGAGCACGTTCATCAGCGTCGACTTGCCGGCGCCGTTCTCGCCCAGCAGGGCATGGATCTCGCCGGCCTTCAGGTCGAAGTCGACGCCGCGCAAGGCCTGCACGCCGCCGAAGCTCTTGACCACGCCGGTCATGGCGAGCAGCGGGGCGTTCATGCCGGGCTCCCGCACGAGGCGCGCGGCCGCAGCGCCGGCGGCAGGCGCACCGTCTGGCGCGGCCCGTCGGGACGGGCGATGCGCTCGACCAGCAGGGCGGCCGCCTGGCGGCCGATCTCCTCGCAGGGCTGGGCCACCAGGGTGAGGCGCGGCTCGAAGCAGTCGGCCCATTCGAAATCGTCGAGCCCGACCAGGGACAGGTCGGCCGGCACGGCGAGCCCGCGCTCGCGGATGGCGCGCATCGCGCCGATGGTGGCGAGATTGTTGCCGGTGACGATCAGGCTGGGCGGCGACGGCAGCGACAGCAGCGCGTGGGCGGCGGCGGCCGCCGCCGCGGTGGTGGCGCTGCCCGTCGCCACGGTGGCGGGATCGAAGGCGAGGCCGTGCGCCGCCAGCGCGGCTCGAAACCCTTCGATGCGCTCCAGCGTGGTGGCAAAGCCGGGATGGCCGGCGACGAAGCCGATGCGCCGGTGCCCGAAAGCGACGGCATGGTCGACGAGCAGCCGCATGGCGCCGGCATTGTCGACGCCGACCTGGTCGAAGCGCGCATCGGGCAGGCGGTCGATCAGCACGCAGGGCACGCGGCTGGCGTGGAGATGGTCGAGGGTGCGCTGCGGCGCGGCCGAGGGCGCCAGGATGACGCCGTCGACGCGGCGCCGATGCAGCGCCTGCACCACGGCGAGCTCGGTGTCGGGGTCGTCCTGGGTGTCGGAGAGGAAGACCATCAGGCCGAGCCGGGCGCATTCGGCCTCCACGGCGCAGATGATGTCGCTGAAATAGGGGTTGGAGATCGCCGAGATGGCGAGGCCGACGCTGCTGGTCGAGGCCGTCTTCAGCGAGCGGGCGATGGTGTTGGGCTGGTAGCCGATGTCGGCGATGGCCTCGGTCACCAGCCGTGCCGTCGCCGGCGCCACGTAGCGCGTCCGGTTCACGACGTGCGACACCGTCGAGACCGAGACACCCGCGAGGCGGGCGACCTCAACGATCGTCGCCATGGCGACAAGACATCCTGCTCAGGGCCGCTGCGCGCACGCACCCCTCCCGATCGGCGTTTCCCGGACGGCACTCTCGATCCACGGCGTGGCGGGTGCCTTGCCGTGGAGAGTAGGACCATCGAAACGTTTGCGCAACCCATCCCTTTCGGGTGCGCGGGCGCTGCGGTCGTCCGGCTCGCGCCCGCTCGCCGCCGGGGCCGCGCGGCTCAGACGCCCCGGGCGAGGCGCGGCGGCAGCGCGATCTTGCCGAGGATGCCGAAGCGGCTGGCGCCGCTGGCCGCGGGGATGTTGTTGCCGAGGTGGTTGACCGTGGCGTGGGCCAGGGTGGCGAACTTGATCGCCTCCTTGTAGGCGGCGGGGATGCCGAACTCGTCGGACCTCGCCAGGCGCAGCGAGGACGGCAGGTGTGCCGCCAGGCGCTGCATCAGGAAGCCGTTGCGGGTGCCGCCGCCGCTGGCCAGCAGCGCGTCGATCCGGCCGAGGCCTTCGACGTGGTCGCGGATCGAGCGGCTGATGGCGATCGCCGTGAACTCGGTGAAGGTGGCCAGCAGGTCCTCGGCCGAAAGATGCGGGTGCTCGGCCATGCGCGCGTCGGCATAGCCGGCGCCGAAGTCGAGGCGCCAGGCGCTGCGCGGCGGCGGCCGGTGGAAAAAGGGGTGGGCGAGCAGCGTGTCGAGCAGGCCCTGGTCGATGCGCCCCAGCGCCGCGGCGGCGCCATCGGCATCGTAGGGCTTGCCGAGCCGGGCCCTGGCGACATGGTCGAGCATGACGTTGCCGGGGCCGGTGTCGAAGGCCATCATCCGGCCGCGGTCGCGGTCGGCGAGCTGGCAATTGGCGATGCCGCCGATGTTGAGCGTCAGCACCGGGCCGACGTCGCGGAAGGCGACATAGTCGAGATATTGCATCAGCGGCGCGCCGGTGCCCCCCAGCGCGTGGTCCATCGGCCGGAACTGGGTGACCACGATGGTCTCGCAGGCCGCCGCCACGATGGCGGGCTCGCCGATCTGCAGGCCGCAGGGATAGGGGCCGTCGAGCCAGCGCGCCACCAGGTTCTCCTCGTCCCGGAACGCGGCCATGCGGGTGTGGTCCGGCGGCTCCTGGTAGATGGTCTGGCCGTCATAGCCGATGACCTCCAGCTGCTCGGGCCGGATCGAGAGCTCGCGCATCAGCGCGCGCGCCGATTCCGCATAGACCGCGCCGGCAAGGTAGTTGAGCCGGCAAAGCTCGAACAGGCTCAGCGTGTTGTCGAAGGCGCGCAGCACCTTCTCGGCCACGGCGTCCGGCCAGGCATAGCTGTTGCCGGCGATGAATTTCGGCCGTGCGGGATAGCCGTCCGCGCCGTTCTCGATCTCGACCAGGACGGCGTCGATGCCGTCGAAGGACGATCCGCTGTTCAGTCCCAGGACCAGGGCCATGTCCACTTCCTCCCTTTTCGCGCCTGCCGCGGCAGGCCGTTTCCTAAACGTTTAGGAGAACGCACGGACACCTCCCCGTGCCGCTCACCCCGCCGACACCGCGGCACCGGCGACCGGGCCGCCGCAGGAGGCGCGGATGCGCAGCACCGGCGCGGCGAGCAGGCGCAGCGCCCCCTCGTCCGGGACGCCCTCCAGCGCGGCGAGCATCCTGCTGCCGGCGAGGCGGCCGAGCTCGTCGATCTGCTGGTCCACCACCGTCTGCGGCGGATCGAGCAGGTCGGCCCAGGGGAAGTCGTCGAAGCCGACGATCGCCATCTCCTCGGGAATGCGCACGCGCTGCTCGCGCAGCGCCCGCAGGGCGCCGTTGAGCAGCGGCTCGTTGGAGGCGTAGACGGCGCGCGGCCAGTCGGCCCGCGACCGCGCGCCCAGGAAGGCGCGCATCGCCGCGCAAGCCGTGCGGCTGTCGTTGCCGCCCTCGATCACGGCAAGCTCCGCCCCGCAGTCCGCCGCGGCCTCGCGCAGCCCCGCCTCGCGCGCAAAGCGGCTGGTCCAGGTCGGGGTATGGCCGACGAAGGCCCAGGAGCGATAGCCGTGAGCGGCGAAGTGGCGGCCGACGGCATGGCTGCCGAGCCGGCTGTCGGTGGCGATCGAGGGGAAGCGTTCGAAGCCCTCGGGCGGCAGGCAGTCGACGAAGACCAGCGGCATGCGCCAGTCCGACAGGGTGCGCATGTTCTGCGCCGTCGGCACATAGGTGAGCACGATGCCCGCCGCGCGCTGCTCGAGGAGCGCGGCGACGAACCGGGTCTCCCGCGCCGCGTCGTAGACCCCGTCCTCGAAGGCGTCGGCGACGAAGCAGTCATAGCCCTGCGGCTGCACCGCCTTCTCCACGCCCTTGACCAGGCTCGCATAGAACAGGTTGGCGTTGTTGGCGGTCAGCACGCCGAGGGTGTGGCTGTCGGCATGCTTGAGGCTGCGCGCCAGGCGATTGGGGACGTAGCCGAGGTCCTCGGCGGTCTTCAGCACGGTCCGCCGCGTCTCTTCCGCCACGCCGGCATGGGCGCCGAGCGCACGCGAGGCGGTGTAGAGCGACACCTTCGCCGCCGCCGAGACCTCCCGCAGTGTCGGACGACGCGGTGCCGGCACAAATCCTCTCCTAAACGTTTATGATACTCTATTCAGAGAATGGGAGCGGCGGGTGACTGTCAAGCGGATTCCGGACCTGCGGGCGCAGCAATACCGTGGCAGCTTGGGCCGTCGCCTGTCGAGGTCTTGCCTGCTCGCTCAGCTGTTCGCCCGGATGGGCGGAACAACAAGTCCGCCCATGACGGCCGCGGTCGGTGCAACCATGAGCAATCCTCCCGCAACCGTTCCGTCATGGCCGGGCTCGACCCCATACGCGCTAAGATACCAGCAAGGACGTGGCAGAGGGCTCAAGGCGTGCAGAACGAGGCGCGACCCAAGCCTTCCCCACGCAAGTCGGATACATCCGACTTGCTCGTTAGAGGGCCCATCTCGGGAACACCCGAGATGGGTGGCTGGGGAAGGTACCGGCCGAAGGCCGGCGGATGGGGTGTGGCGCGCAAGTCTGAGGCGGTGTTCGGCTTGCACATCCTGTTGGTGCAAGGGTTTGCAGGTGGCGAGCCCTGCCGACCACACCCCATCCGACCCGACTTCGTCGGGCCACCTTCCCCAGCTTCGTGGGGAAGGCTTGTTGCGCCTCCCTCCGCCCCGTCTCCGCTCTTCGATACCGCTCCTCAGCTTATCTCAGCGCCTATGGGGCTCGACCCGGCCATCCACGCGACCTTAGCCGGGTGACAGGAAATGGCCGACCTTCGTCGACACTATTCCTGCGACAATCGGGCCTGGAGCCGTGCTGGTATCCCGCCCTCACCCCATCATCAGCGACACCGCCCGGTCGGCGATCGCCATCGCCGGGGCGTTGGTGTTGCCGGAGGTGATGCTCGGCATCATCGAGAGGTCGAACACCCTGAGCTTCTCCACCCCCCGCACCCTCAGCCTGGTGTCGAGCACCGCGCCGGCATCCTCGTCCGCGCCCATGCGGCAGGTGCCGACGGGGTGGTAGGTGGTCTTGACCATGCGCTTGCAATGGGACGCGAGCTCGGCGTCCGAGACCTTGTCCGGGCCGGGGAAGAGCTCGCCCGTGAGCATCTCGCGCATCGGCGAGGCCGCCATGATCCGGCGGGCGAAGCGCAGGCCCGCCACCTGCAGCTTGAGGTCGTCGGGATGGCCGAAGAAGTTGCAGTCGACCAGGGGCGGCGCCGCCGGATCGGCCGAGCGCAGCCTGACCGAGCCGCGCGCCTTCGGCCGCATCACCCCCGGCGTCAGCGTCACGCCCTCGCGGGGGGCGATGCCGGAAATGTCGCGGTCGAGATAGACGGTCGGCACGCAATAGAGCTGCACCGTGCCCTCCTCGCCGCTCTCCTCGGGGTCGATGAAGGCGCAGGCCTCGACGCCGGTGGTGGTCACCGGGCCTGACTTGAACAGGAGATATTGCAGGCCGTTGCGCAGCATCTTCAGCCCGCGGTCCTGGCCGAAATAGCCATAGGGCCCGTTCGCGGCGGCGATGACCGGCACCTCGTGGTGGTCCTGCAGGTTCTGCCCGACACCCGGCAGGTCAACCTTCACCGCGATGCCGTGCTGCTTCAGATGGTCGGCCGGGCCGAGGCCGGAGAGCATCAGGAGCTTGGGCGTGATGTAGGAGCCGGATGTGAGGATCACCTCGGCCGCGGCATGGGCCGTCTTCTCCTGGCCGGCCTGGACATAGCGCACGCCCTGCGCCCGGCCGTTCTCGACGATCACCCCGGTGACGCTGGCCCCGGTGAGCACGGTGAGGCGCGGATCGCCCATGAGCGGGGCGATGAAGGCGTCGCGGGCGCTGCAGCGCCGGCGGGTGGCGCCGTCGATCGTGTGCTGCATGAAGCCGACGCCGCGTTGCTGCGCCCCGTTGAAGTCGGGGTTGTGGGGGTAACCCAGCCCCTGCACCGTCTTCACGAAGGCCCGGCTCATGGCGCAGTGATGGCCGAGATGGGACACTTTCAGCGGGCCGCCGACGCCGTGGAAGTCGCCGGCGAGATGGTCGTTGTCCTCCTGGCGCTTGAAATGCGGCAGGAGGTCGCGATAGCTCCAGCCCGAGCCCTGGCCGATGCCGCGGTCCCAGCGGTCATAATCGGCGGCCTGGCCGCGCATATAGACCATGGCGTTGACGGCGCTGCCCCCGCCCAGCACCCGGCCCTGCGGGATGATCGGGGCGCGGCCGTCGAGCTGGGGCTGCGGCACGGATTTGTGCATGGTGAGATAGGCGTCGCTCGCCAGGAACTTCATGTAGCCGGCCGGCATGGCCAGGATCGGGCTGGAGCGCTCCGGCCCGGCCTCGATCAGCAGCACCCGCGCGCCGAAATCGCGCACCAGCCGGCTGGCGGTGACGCAGCCCGAGCTGCCGCCGCCGGCGACGATGTAATCGTAGTCCTGCATGGGGACCTTCCGTTTTCAGCAACTCTCAGCCGCGCGCGACGATCAGGACGCCGATGGCGACCGACAGGACGGTCGCGACGGTGAGCGGAATCGACGCTTCGAGGAAGCGCATCCAGAACAGATGCAGCGCCACGAACGCCACCACCGCGATGAACACCCGGTCGAACGCATTGGTGCGGATCGGCAGGAAGCCCGTCCTGGCGGGCTCCGCGCCCGGCTCGTGGTCGCTGTCGCTCATGACGCTACTCCTTGACCGCGCCGAATGTCAGGCCCGCCACGATATGGCGCTGGACCAGCCCGAGAAAGACCAGCGCCGGCAGCAGCGTCAGCGTCGCCGTGGCGGCCATCTGGCCCCAGTTGGTGCCGGTGACGGTGACGAATTCGGCCAGGCCCGTGGTGATGGTGCGGGCGTTGACGCTGGTGAGCGTCGCCGCGAACAGATACTCGTTCCAGGCGAACACCCAGGTCAGGATGGCGGTGACGGCGAGGCCCGGCCGGGCGAGCGGCACGATCACCCGGGTCAGCACCTGCCAGGTATTGGCGCCGTCGATCATCGCCGCCTCGTCGAGCTCCTTGGGGATGCCGTCGACGATGCCGCGCATGGTCCAGATGGCGAAGGGCAGGTTGAACACGCAATAGAGCAGGATCAGCCCGATCCTGGTGTCGAACAGCTTCCAGTCGCCGAAGGCGAAGGTCTGGGTGAACAGGAGGAACAGCGGCAGGAGGAACACCGCCGGCGGCGCCATGCGGTTGGTGATGGTCCAGAAGAAGATGTTCTCCCGGCCCGCCGGCTTGAAGCGCGACAGGGCATAGGTGGCGAACAGGGCGAGGATCGTGACCAGGATCGCATTCGCCGTGGCGATCACCAGCGAGTTGATCATGTATTTCTGGAACACCGGGTCGTTCAGGGTCGAGAGGTAGTTGTCGGTGAAGAAGCTCTTGATCAGGAAGCTCGGCCGGCCGAACAGCTCGACCCGGCTCTTGGCCGAGACCACGAACATCCAGTAGATCGGGAACAGCGTCACCAGGCTGGCAACCACCCAGAAGCAGACGGAGACGAGGCGGTGGCGGTCGCGCGGCATCAGTCCGCCTCCTTGAGGTCGCGGCGGGCCATCAGGCCGGCATAGAGCAGCCAGCACATCACGATGGTGAGGTAGAGCGTCAGGAGCGACATGGCGGCGCCGTAGCCATAGTCGGTCTTGGGGAAGACCACCCGCCAGATGTAGAGGCCGATATAGCGTGTCGCCGCGCCCGGGCCGCCGCCGGTCAGCATCCACACCTCGTCCACCGTGCGCAGCGCATCCATCAGGCGGATGAACACGGTGGCCAGGATCGCCGGCTTCAGCATCGGCAGCGTCACGTGCCGGAAGATCTGGAAGCGGCTGGCGCCGTCGATCTGCGCCTGCTCGAACGGCTCGCGCGGCAGGGAGGACAGCGCCGCCAGCAGCGTCAGCGTCACCAGCGGCGTCCAGTGCCAGACGTCCATGGCGACGGTCGTGTAGAAGGCCTGGTCGGGGTGGGAGCCGAGGCGGAAGTCGATGCCGAACCAGCGGTCGAGATAGTAGGGCAGCGGCCCGAGGCCCGGCACGGTGAGGAGCCGCCAGGTCGCGCCGACGGCGATGGGCGCCACCATCAGGGGCAGGGTGTGCACGGTGCGGAACAGGCCCTTGAGCGGGAAGTCGCGCATCAGCAGCTGGGCCAGGAGGTAGCCGAGGATGAGCTCGCTGAGGACCACGAAGACGGTGAACTTCAGCGTCAGCCAGATCGCATAGAGGAACTGGCCGTCGAACATCAGCCGGCGGTAATTCTCGACGCCGTTGAACACCGGATAGGGAGTCGCCGAGAAGGCGTTCCAATCGGTGAAGCTGACCGCCATGACGTAGATGAACGGCACGACGCCGAACACCACCAGGATGGCGAGCGTGGGTGCCAGCAGGAGCCAGCCCGTCAGCTGGGAACGCATGTCGTCGCTGCCTGATCGCCTGAGCGAGGCCGAAACCTCGGGCGCCGCGCCGGGGCGCGGCCGGGAAGGGGGGACCGGGGCGGTGGGCGCGCCCCGGTCCCGCTGCGGCGGGGACGGCGGGAGGAACCGCCCCGCCGCAGGCCTATTTGCGGTAGCCGAGCTTGCCGAGCTCGGCCTCGGCCGCCGCGGCGGCCTTGTCGAGGGCGTCGCCGGCGGTGATCTGGCCGGTGATCGCCTCGTAGAAGAAGGGCGAGATCGCCTCGCGCACCTGGGCGTGGAATGGGTAGGGCGGAGCGCCGGCGAACAGGTTCCCGGTCTGCTTCATCAGGGTGTAGTAGCCGTTGAGCTTCTTGTCCTGCTCCTGCACCGCCGGGTCGTCATAGGTCGAGGTCAGCGTGATGCGGGCGCTCTTCACCGCCCAGTCCGGCTGCACCGAGGCCTGGCCGATGAACTGCAGGAAGAGCAGCGCCGCCTCCTTGTTCTTGGAGGTGACCGGGATGCCGTAGGCGCCGCCGTCGAAATAGCCGACATAGCCCTTGCCGGCCTCGGCCTCGGCCTTGACGCCCTCGGCGAGCGGCGGCAGGGCGACGCCGACCTTGCCGACCACCTTGGAGCGGCTGTCGTCGGTGGCGATCCAGGCGGTGTTCTCGCCATAGACCAGGCCCTGGGCGGCGCGGCCGGCGGCGAAGGTGGCGGCGACCTCGTCCCAGGTCGAGGAGGTGGATTCCGGCGGGGCGTATTTGAGGTTGTCGAGCCACCATTGCAGCCCGGCCTTGGCCTTGTCGCTGTTCATGGTGCCGCCATTGGCGACGCTGGCGGCATAGTTCTTCGAGGCGTCGATGCCCCAGTTGTAGACGCCGAAGGTCGGCCAGACGCTCTCCAGCACCTCGTAGACCGAGGCGGGATGGCCCGAGGAGGCCTGCACCGTGGTGCCCCACAGCTCCTCGTCATTATCCCGGCCCCACTGGGTGAAGAACTCGGCGATGTCGCGATACTGCTGGTGCGTCGTGGCCGGCGCCAGGTCGTAGGTGTACTTGGCCTTGAACGCGGCCTGCACCTTCGGGTCGTCGAACAGGTCCTTGCGGTAGAGATAGGGCTTGATGAAGGCTTCCATCGGCACGCCGTAGAGGTGCTCGTTCGACGGATCCTTGAAATAGTTGATGAAGCTGGTGAAGCTCTTGGTGTCGAAGTCCGGCGCGGCCAGCTTCGGATTGTCGGCCAGCGTCTTGGTCAGGTCGACGAGGAAGCTGCGCGAGAGATAGCTGTAGATGATGTCCTGCTCGATATAGACCAGATCATAGATGCCGGTCTTGGCCTCCATGTCCTTGATGGACTTGTCGAACATCTGGTCCCAGGACGTGGTCTCGAAATCGACCTTGATGCCGGTCGCCTTCTCGAAGGCGGCGGCGAGCTCCTCCTTGGCATAGTTCGAGGAGGGCGTGCGTTCGGTGATGCCGTGCAGGACGAGGCCCTTGTAGGGCGCGCCCGCGTCCGACCAGAAGTCGGCCTTGGCGATGGTGAGGCTCGCCAGCATCGAAGCGGCGGCCAGCGTGACGGTCAGCCCGAGCCTTGCTCGCATGGTTCGTGTCTCCCCAGATGTCTTTGTTGTTGGGATCGTCGGGTCTTCGGCAGAAGAGGATGTCCCTCCGTCCTTCGCAGGCGCCATGGCGGCCGGACGCAAAGCGCCGGCCCTGTCGCGGCGCACCGGAACGGCCGGCGCGGCGCGGACTTTTCTGAAGCGGGATTCGTCGATTGCCCCGTGCGTACGGGACCGGCGCGGCATGCCGCGCCGCCGGCCCTCCCAACCAACCAGGGCCGCAGCGTCGCCGCAGGCCTTGGGCATCCCCCGGGACGAAGCCTCTCACGGGGTTGCGAGCGCTGTCAATGGCATTTGCAAACCGCGTTTGACATTTGCCAAGCGGCGCCGCACCGTGCCGGCCTGGAGACTGCCATGACCGTGCGAAGGGGCCGCCAAGGTCCGGATGTCGCGCCCGGGGACCCCGGCGCGCCTGCGCCGCTCAGCGGCCTGGGCTTCGATCCCGTGGTCGCCGCCGCCTGGCTCTACTACCAGGACGACCTGACCCAGAGCGAGATCGCCGGCCTCCTCGGCGTGTCGCGCGCCACGGTGGTCAACCTGCTCGGCGAGGCCAGGCGACGCGGCGTGGTGCATGTCGCGCTCGATCCCGGCGCCGCCGGGCGCGTCGCCCTCGCCCGGGGGCTTGCGGCGCGATACGGCCTCGCCGACTGCGTGCTGGTGCCCGACGACGGCGGGGCGAGCCATCCCGCCGAACGGATCGGCACGGCCGGCGCCCAGCTCCTCGCCCGCGAGCTGCGCTCCGGCGACCGGCTCGGCGTCTCCTTCGGCCGCACCGTGCTGGCGCTCTCCAAGGCGCTGCCGGCGCCCTCCCCGCCGCTCCGCGACATCGAGGTGGTGCAGATCACCGGCAGCCTCACCGCCAAGGACGCCTTCTCGCCGGAGCTGTGCACGCTCAACGTCGCCACCCGGCTGCAGGCCCATTGCAACCACCTGCACGCGCCGATGTTCGTCTCCAGCCCGACGATGCGGGCGATGCTGACTGCCGAGCCGCCGATAGCGGGCCACCTGGCGCTAGCCCGCAGCTGCAACCGCGTGGTGTTCGGCGTCGCCGACCTCACCATAGACGGCACGATCTTCCAGAGCGGCATGTTCACCCCGGCCGAGATCGCGCCCTATGTCGCGCGGGGCGCCATCGCCATCATCGCCAGCCATTTCGTCGATATCGACGGCCGGCCGGTCGACGGCGCCCATCACGAGCGGCTGGTCGGCATCACCCTCGCCGAGCTCGCCGCCATCCCCCAGCGTATCTGCGTCTCCGGCGGCCCCGACAAGGTCAACGCCCTGCACGCCTGCCTCGCCGGCGGCTACGTCACCCACCTCGTCACCGACGAGCGCACGGCCCGGGAGCTGCTGCAGCAGGGGTGAAGAGAGCCGGACATTTGCCGCACCAAGGTCTGCAATGTCGCGTTCGCGTGGATGGGCGGATCAAGTCCGCCCATGACGGTCGCGGGTGGCGCAACCGTCAGTGTTCTTTCCGCAACCGTTCCGTCATGGCCGGACTTGATCCGGCCATCCACGCGAACACTATCCGTACCGGAGGAGGCACATTTCTCCTTCCACTCTGAACCAAGCCCCGCTGAGCTCCCCCCTCAACCCCTCTCCCCCACCCAGCTTTCCAGCAGCTTCATCACCGCGGTGATGTCCTCGCCGGCGCCGAGCCTGTCGCGGGCCTCGCGCCAGTTGGCGGCGGCGGCGGCGAGCGCCGGGGCGGTCACGCCGGCCTCCTCGGCCAGGGCGACGGCGATGCCGATGTCCTTGCAGAACAGCTCCAGGCTCTGGCCGAAGTCGAAGCTGCGCGGCAGCACGTGGCGGGGCAGCTTGACGTCGACGGCGTGGCTGCGGCCGGAGCCGCGGCTCCACACCTCCAGCATCGCTTCGGGGTCGAGGCCGAGCCGCGTGCCGACCAGCAGCGCCTCGCAGGACGACCACAGCGTCACCGCCGAGAGATAGTTGTTGAGGGCCTTCAGCGTGTGGCCGGCCCCGAGCGGCCCGACCAGGCGCGCGCTGGCGCACATCGGCGCCAGCAGCGCGCGGTGGCGCTCGAACAGGACGGCGTCCCCGCCGACCATGGCCGTCAGCGAGCCGCCCTTCGCGCCGGCCATGCCGCCGCTCACCGGCGCGTCCATCAGGCCGATGCCGAGCGCCTCGAGCTCGCGCCCGAGCGCCACGGTTGCCGCCGGCGTGGCGCTGGTCATGTCGATCACCGCCCGCCGGGACACGGCGCCGCGGCAGGCCCCGGCCGGCCCGAGCAGGGCCTCGCGCACATCGGCCGCGGTCGGCAGCATCGAGATGACGACATCGCCCGGCAGGTCGCGCCCGGCGGCGGCAGCCGGCAGGCCGAGGCCGCGGAACGGCGCCAGCGCCGCGTCCGACAGGTCGGCGACGGCCAGCGGCACGCCGGCCTGGTGCAGGCGCAGCGCCATCAGCCCGCCCATGCGCCCGACGCCGATGAAGAGCACGCTCCCGCTCATGGCCGCCTCTATCGGCGCAGGGCGCGGGCCGACAGCGACAGCGCCATGGTGTTGACGCCGGTGCGGGCCATGTGGTCGTCGGTCATGCCGTCCATGCGCCGGCAGAAGGTCCTGAGCAGGCGCACCGAATCCGCGTCCATCGCGGCGATGGAGGCGGCGAGCTCACGCGCCCGCGCCAGCGCCCCGCCCGGCGCCGTCACCTCGTTGACGATGCCGAGCGCCTGCGCCTCCTCGGCGCCGAACTCCCGGCTGGTCAGCGCCAGCTCGAAGGCCTTCTTGGACGGCACGAACTTGCCGAAATAGGACAGCACGATCAGCGGCGGCAGGCCGTGGCTCATCTCCGGCAGGGCGAATCGCGCGTTGGCAGCAGCAATGGTGAGGTCGCACTGGGTGGCGAAACCGCAGCCGAAGCCGAAGGCCCGGCCCTCCACCGCGGCGATGACCGGCACGTCGAGGCCGTTGAGACGCCGGTTGACCGCCAGGATCAGCTCGAGGTCGTCGCGGATGTCGCTCGCGGCCGTCAGCCCCTTGGCGCCGATGCGCCCGCAGCAGAAATCCGCGCCCTCCCCGGCGACGATGACCGCGCGCAGACCAGGCTCCGCGGCCACGGCGTCGAAGGTCCCGGCCAGCGTCACCAGGTCCGCCGAGCGGATGTGGTTGCCGTCCTCGGCGCGGGTGATCTCGATCACCGTCACGCCGGCTGCGTCGTTCTCGACCTTCATGATGCGTGTCCTCGTCTGTCGCCGGCCTGCGGGCTCCGTCGGGGCCCTTGCACGGCTGCTTTAAGCAAACTAGCGTATGACAGAACTATCGTCATACTGTCATACATTGTCGAACGGGAGGGCCGGCCATGCAGACGATCGAGGTCCGCGGCGAGACGCTGCACTACGAGCGTGCCGGCAGCGGCCCGCCCCTCCTCCTGGTCCACAGCCTCGGCACGGGCGCCTGGCTGTGGCGGGACGAGATCCGCCGCTGGTCGTCCCTCTTCGACGTGATCGCCGTCGACGCGCGCGGCCATGGCCGCTCCACCGCGCGCGGCGCCCCGACCGTGCCGGAGATCGCCGCCGACCTCGCGGCTGTCATCGCCGCGCTCGGCCTCGCACCGGCGCATGTCGTCGCCATCTCCATGGGCGGGCCGATCAGCGCCCATCTGATCGCGCAGGCGCCCGGCAGCGTCGCCAGCCTGGTCATCGCCGACAGCTTCGCCAACCAGGGCGAAGCGGGCGCCAAGCGGGCCGAGACCATCGCCGCTGTCGTGCGCGACGTCGGCATGGCCGAGTTCGGCCGGCGCTATGCGCAGGACACGCTGCTGCCCGCCACCCCGCGCCCCGTGTTCGACGAGCTCGCCGCCAGCCTCGGCGCCATGGATGCGCAGACCTATATCGCCTGCGCGACGTCCGTGTTCACCAGCGATGTGCGCGACCTCATGGCCGCCATCCGCGTGCCCGTGCGCATCGTCGTCGGCGAGCGCGACAACCGCACGCCGCCGGCCCTGTCCGAGGCGATCGCCGCGCTGATTCCGGGCGCCGGGCTCCACCACATTGCCGACGCCGCCCATCTCGCCAATCTCGACCAGCCCGAGCGCTTCGAGGCGGCTGTGCTGTCCTTCCTCACCGCGCAAGCGGGCCTCTAGCCCATGGCGGAGGCCGCCACCTTCGCCGGGCTCGGCCTGGCGCCGCTGCGCCAGGAGGCGGCGCCGCTGCGCCGCAAGATCGCGGCGACGCTGCGGAGCCTGATCGAGACCGGCGCCCTGCCGGCCGGCACGCGCCTGATCGAGAAGGAACTCTGCGCCGAGCTCGCCGTCAGCCGCACCGCCCTGCGCGAGGCGCTGCGCGAGCTGGAGAGCGAGGGCCTGCTCGTCGCCGGCGCCCGCGGCCTCGCCGTGGGCGGCCTCAGCCCGGCCGAAGCCGCCGACATCTATGCCGTGCGCGCCGCCCTGGAAGGCCAGGTGGCCGAGCAGTTCGTCGCCCGCGCCGATGCCGCCGCCCTGGCCCGGCTCGAAGCGGCGGCCGACGCCCTGCGCCGCGCCTATGAGGGCGGCCCCATCGAGCCGATCCTGGCGGCCAAGCGCGACTTCTACGACTGCCTCTGCGCCGGCGCCGCCAACACCGTGGTCCCGGAGCTGCTGGCGCGGCTCAATTCGCGCATCAGCCGGCTGCGCGTCCGCTCCCTCGCCGATCCCGGCCGCAGCGCCGCCTCGCTCGCCGAGATCGAGGCCCTGCTCGCCGCCCTCTGGGCCGGCGACGCCGCCGCGGCGCGCGCCGCGGCGATCCGCCATGTCGAGCGCGCCGCCGCGGCCGCGCTCGGCGCCGCCCTTCCAGCCCCCTGAACGGAGACAGCCATGAGCGACGACCTCTTCGACAAAGGCCTGCAAATCCGCCGCGACGTGGTCGGCAAGGACTATGTCGACCGCTCGCTGGCCGAGGCCGACGACTTCACCCGCCCGATGCAGGAGCTGGTCACCCGCTTCTGCTGGGGCGAGGTCTGGAGCCGCCCGGGCCTGGAGCGGCGCGAGCGCTCGATGATCAACCTCGGCATGATCGCGGCGCTCAACCGCCCGCACGAGCTCAAGCTGCACGTGCGCGGCGCCCTCAACAACGGCCTGACCCGCGACGAGATCCGCGAGATCTTCCTGCAGGTCGCGGTCTATTGCGGCATGCCCGCCGCCCTCGACAGCTTCCGCATCGCACGGGAGGTGTTCAAGGAGGTGGACGCGGGGAAGTAGGGGAGCGGGGCGGGGCTGACGGCGGGGCGAGATGGACGCGTGTCGAACAAGGCGCGCCGCCTGCGTCTCCCCTCCCCCTTGCGGGGAGGGGTAAGGGGCTGGGGGGCGTTGGCATAGGGCTCGACCTATCCTGATGGCCCTCCATCCCTCGGCTTTCCATGAATACGGATGGAGGGTGGGGCGCGATGGCGTGGGTCCCGCCTCATCCTGTACGACCCCCACCCCGTACCCCTCCCCGCAAGGGGGAGGGGATCGGCTGGCGTCGCGTCTCGTACCGGTCGTCGCCATCTCACCGCGCGCCACGGACATAGGGCACGCCGAGCGCCGCCGGCAGGCTGGCTCGCCGGCCGAACAGCACCAGCACCAGGGTCACCGCGGCGAAGGGCAGCATCTGGATCACGTCGGTGGGGATGTCGACGCCGGCGACCTGCAGCGCCGTGGTCATCGACAGGCACGCCCCGAACAGGAGCGCCCCGCCGAGGACCCAGAGCGGGCGCCCGCGCGCCAGCATGGCGAGGACGATGCCGATGAAGCCGGCGCCGTTGGTCATGAACGGGATGAAGATGCCGGCGCCGATCTCGGCCATGAAGGCGCCGCCGAGCCCGGCCAGGGCCCCGGTGGTCAGAACCGCCACCGTCCGGGTGCGAGCCACGTCGACCCCGGCCGAATCGAGCGCTGCCGGCTTGTCGCCCGCCGCCTGCAGCGCCACGCCGAGATGGGTGGAGCGGTAGAGGACGCTCAGCACCGCCACCGCCG
Source organism: Labrys wisconsinensis (assembly GCF_030814995.1). Classification (GTDB taxonomy): domain Bacteria; phylum Pseudomonadota; class Alphaproteobacteria; order Rhizobiales; family Labraceae; genus Labrys; species Labrys wisconsinensis. The sequence continues at coordinate 858,064 of NZ_JAUSVX010000001.1, forward strand.
CGAGCGCGAGATAGACGATGGCCGGCCGGTCGAACAGCGCCGGCCCGATCACCGGGATCTTCGACAGCAGCGGGATCGGCAGGGTCTCGGCCGCCGGCAGGCGCGGATAGGTCTGGCTGAACTGCACGTGGTGCAGCAGCGCGGTGATGCCTTCTGCCCCGAGCGTCAGGGCGATGCCGATGACGATCTGGCTGAGCCCCAGCCGGACGCAGAACAGCGCCATCAGCGCCGCCACCAGCATGCCGCCGGCGATGCCGCCGAGAAAGCCGAGCCAGATCGAGCCGCTGTCATAGGCGACGAGGAAGCCGCAATAGGCCCCCGTCAGCATCATGCCCTCGATGCCGACATTGAGCACGCCGGCCTTCTCCGACATCTGCTCGCCCAGGCCCGCCAGCAGCAGCGGCAGGCCGGCGGTGATCGCGCCGAGCACCAGCGAGGTGAGGAAGGCTTCGGTGAGCAGGCCCATGGCGCGCCTTCAGCTCCGGATCCGCTCGCGCCGGCGCTGGTCGAGATATTCGGCCAGGGCCAGCACGATCAGCAGGATGGCGACGATCGCCAGGGTGAAGAAGTTCGGCACGCCGAGCCGCCGCGCCGCGCTCTCGCCGCCGATCGACAGGACCGAGAACAGGAAGACGAAGACGATGGCGGCAAAGCCGTTGAAGCGCGCCAGGAACACCAGCGGCACCACGGTGAGGCTGTAGGCCGGGTTCCAGTCGGCGCGGACATTGCCCTGCACGCCGAGGATCTCCACCGCCCCCGCCATCCCCGCCAGCCCGGCCGAGATGGCGAACACCGCCACGGTGAGGCGCGGCACGTTGAGGCCGGCATGGATGGCGGCCGTGGCATTGGCGCCGACGACCCTGAGCTTCAGGCCGAAAGCGGTGCGCGTCATGACCAGGTGCACCGCGACGATGGCGACGAGGCCGATGATCACCCCGCTGGAGATCGTCGTGCCGAACAGCCGCGGCAGCCGGTCGTCGACCACCAGCGTGCGGGTCTGCGGCACCGTCGTGGCGGGATCGCGAAAGGCGAGCTTGACCAGCACATTGGCGAAGGACACGCCGAGGAAGGTCATCATCAGCGTGGTGATGATCTCGTTGACGCCCTGATAGGCGCGCAGCAGCGCCGGCAGCAGCGACCAGGCCGCGCCGACGGCGGCCCCGAGCACCAGGCACAGCACCAGCGTCAGCCAGACCGGCGCCACCGTGGCGAGCAGCGGCCCGGCCGCGGCCACGGTCACCGCGCCGAGCAGGAACTGGCCGTCGCCGCCGAGGTTCCAGATGCCGGCCCGGAAGGCGACGATCAGGCTGGCGGCGAGCAGCAGCAGCGGCGCCATCCGCGTCACCGTCGCCTGCAGGCCGTAGGGCGAGAGCAGCCCGCGCTCCAGCACCGTGGCGTAATAGGCCAGGGGATCGACGCCGAGCGTGAGCAGGATCGCCCCCGAGAGCACCAGCGCCGCGGCGATCGGGCCGAGCGTCATGGCGATGACGCGGATCCAGGCGCCGCGCTCGGCGGAACCGCCGGGTGCCGGCTCGGCGGCGCTCGTCTCCAGGGTCTCCAGGCTCATGCCGCCACACCGCTCATCATCTCGCCGACGCGCCGGCGCGCCTCGCCGTCATTGCCGACGGTGCCGACCAGCCGCCCGCGCGCCATCACGGCGATCCGGTCGGCGAGCTCCAGCAATTCCTCCAGGTCCGTCGAGATCAGCAGGATGGCCATGCCGCCCGCCGCCGCCTCGCGGATGCGCCGGCGCGTGGCGCGGATGTTCTGCACGTCGAGCCCGTAGGTCGGCTTGGCGAAGATCACCGCCCGGGCCGAGCCGGAGAGCTCGCGGGCCAGCAGCGCCTTCTGGATGTTGCCGCCGGAGAGCTTGCCGATCGGCGTCTCGATGCCCGGCGTGCGCACGTCGTAGGCCGTCACCAGCGCCCGGGCATGGGCGGCCAGCGCCGCCGGCCGGTCGATGCCGCGCGACCAGAACGGCGGCTCGCCGATCTCCTTCAGCACCAGGTTGGTCGCCACCGGGAAGGCGCCGACCGTGCCCTCGCCCAGGCGATCGTCGGTGACGTAGCGCAGGCCGAGCGCCCGGCGCGCGCCGACGTCGAGCGCCTCGATCGGCCGGCCGTCGAGCCGGATCGTGCCCGCGCGGACCGGCCTCTGCCCGGCGAGGGCCTCGGCGAGCTGCTTCTGGCCATTGCCGTCGATGCCGGCGATGCCGAGGATCTCGCCGGCGGCGACGGACAGCGCGACGCCGGCGAGCGGCGTCGACGGGTCGTCCGCCGCAAGGTCCGCCACCTCGAGCAGCGCCGGCCCGGCCGGCCGGCGCGGCGCGTGCGCGGCGGCTTCGCCCACCGCCGCGTCGACCGGCGCGGCGGCGCCGAACATCAGCCGCACCACCTCCGCCGTGGCCGTGCCGGCATCCATGGCCTTGAGGCGCTCGGGCCCGATCTCGCCGACCTTGCGGCCGAGGCGCAGCACGGTGATGCGGTCGCCAAAGGCCAGCGCCTCGTTGAGCTTGTGGGTGATGAAGACGACGGCGAGGCCCTGCGCCACCAGGCGGCGCATCAGGGCGCCCAGGTCTTCCGAGCCCTTCGGCGTCAGCATGGCGGTGGCTTCGTCGAGGATCAGCACCCGGCTGCCGCGCATCAGCGCCCGGACGATCTCCGCCTGCTGCTGCTCGCCGAGCGAGAGATGGCCGGTGACGGCGGCGGGATCGACCGCGATGCCGATGCCGCGGCAGACCTCCGCCATGCGCCGGGCGAGCCCCGCCCGGTCCGGTCGGCGCCACCAGGGCCCGCCCAGGGCGAGGTTGTCGACCACGGTGAGGGAGGGCACCAGCATGGCGTGCTGGAACACCGTGCCGATGCCGAGGTCGAGCGCGCGCCGCGGCGAGGTGATGGCTTGCGCCTTTCCGTCGATGCAGATCTCGCCGGCGTCGGGCTGCTGCAGCCCCGACAGCATGCCGACCAGGGTCGACTTGCCGGCGCCGTTCTCGCCGAGCAGCACGTGCACCTCGCCCGGCAGAAGGTCGAGGCTGACCGCGTCGTTCGCCACCACGCCGGGAAAGCGCTTGGTCACGCCGGTGAGCGACACCAGCGGCGCGGCCGGACCGCCGGGCGGGCCGGCATGGGGTTGGTCGGGTCGGAGCATGGACACCTGGGATCTCGAAACCACGGCGGACGGGGAACGCCCCCGTCCGCCGCGGGCGGTCACTGGGCCGTGGCGAGCTGCGTCACCAGGGCGTGCACGGCGCCGGCGTCGAACTGCGGCTCGACCTTGATCTTGCCGCTGATGATGTCGGCGCGAATGCCCTCGATCTGCTTCCAGACGTCGTCGGGGATGTGGCTGGTCTTGAGCAGCGACACCGAATCGTCCGCCAGCTTGATGCCGTAGCCGTGGGTGCCGAACTTGTCGGTCTTGAGGTCCTCGATCATCGCGGTGAACACCGGCGTCAGGTTCCAGACCACCGAGGAGAGCAGGTTGCCCTTGTCGAGGCTGGACTTGTCGCCGATCACGTCGATGAAATAGACCTTGCCGCCGTCGGTGGCCTTGGTGGTCTCCACCGCCTGCAGCATGCCGAAGCTCGAGCCGTTGCCCTGGCCGAAGATGATGTCGGCGCCGGCGGCGATCACCGATTCCGTCACGCGCTTGCCGCCGGCCGCGTCGCTGTAGGCGGCCGGGCCGATCACGGCGTAGCGGATGGTGGTGCCCGGCTTCTCCGCCTTGACGCCCTCGGCGAAGGCGGCGGACTGGGTGTTCCAGCCCGGAGGCTCGCCGGAGACGACGATGCCGACCGTGCCGGTGCGCGTCATCTTGGCGGCGAGGCGGCCGGCGAGATAGGCGCCCTCGTGGCCGCTCATGGTGTAATCGGCCACCGCGCCGGGCTTGGCGGCGCTCGGCATGTCGGTGATGGCGACCGGCACCTTCATCTCGGCGCCGATCTCGGGCGCCGCGGTGTTGTAGCCGCTGGCATGGGCGATGATCAGGCCGGCGCCGTCCTCGGCGAGCTCGCGCAGGGTCGGGCGCACGTCGCCATAGCCGAGATTCTCGGCCACGACAGCCTTGATGCCTTCCTTCTCGGCAGCGGCCTTGGCGGCCGCGATGCCCTGCTGGTTCCAGCCGAAATCCGTTCCTTGCTCAGGCGTCAATATAGCGATGGATTTGACGTCGGCCGCAAAGGAAACCGACGAGAAGGCCACAGACAACGCCAATGCAGCCAAGCCAAGACGCACACGTCCGGCACTCATGATCCGTTCTCCTCTTGTCATGGTTCGATGGTTTACTTTTTTAACTTGTGATCTTGCTTTATCGTAATAGGATCATCGCGCCTCGCAAGCCCAAATATCGGAGACGACGATGTCGATGCCCCGCCGGTCCGCCGCGCTCGCGCTGCTCGCCGGCCTCCTCTTCGCCCCGGCCCCGCTGGCGGCCGAGGAAGCCCTGGTGGTGGTGCGCGGCACGGACGGCCTGACGCCGGTGCCCTTCACCGCGGTCAATGCCGGCGGGCGGCCCATCGCCTGCACGGCGGCGACCGCGCATTGGTATTCGGTGGAGCTCGGCACGGCCGCGCCCGGCGCCAGCATCCGCACGACGCTGTGGGCGTCGAAGGCCAATGGCGAGGTGTTCGTGCTCAACGCCAGGCAGGACCGCATGCCGCTGATCGACCTGTGGTGCGGCCTTGCCGGCCGCTCCTGGGCGACGCGCAGCCCGGTGCCGCTCGCCCGCGCCGCCGGCGCGGTGCCCGGGGACATCGCCCTCACCTGCCGCGACGGCGACGATACGCTGGTCTGCCGCTGAGCCCGCCGCGGCGGAGCCGGCCTGTCCGGCGTCCCGGCACGCCCTGGGACGAGCCCGTCGCGGCACCTGTCCTGCATGACCTTCACCCTACGGCCCCGGCGGCGGCCGGCCGGGAGCGGACCGGGCGGCGGAGCGCCCGCGAAGGCCGCTCCACCCGCCACGACAACCACTCAACCATAAGCGATTTTATTGGTCAATCCGGCCGGCCGGAGCCGCCCGATACCTCCGCGCCGAGGCGCCCTGCCTCGCCGCCCGGATGGAATTCGCAAGCCGCTGAATGCGGTCAGCATATTCCGACGATTTCGTGGCACTCATCGCAATCGATGCACGATCCTCATGCCGGAAAATCATACTCCGAAATAGAGTCTGATGCCCTGTTGTCACCTCTGCACGTGATAAGCTGCATCAATTCCCTGTACATAGTTTCGCAGTGAGACAATGAACCGGAAATACGGACGATCAAGTCCATATGTTAAGCTTCCATTGCGGAGCTTGACGTTTCCGCCTGCACGCCGGGATCGATGCCTCACCGCATCACGACCGGCCGGTCGGGCCGAAAAAAAGCGGCAACCGGTCTTGACCATTTTTCCGAATGAATGGTTGTATGGCGTCAAAGGGGCGCCGCGTCGCACGGCCGGCCCCAAGCGGATTCCAGAAGGGTCGCTGCATCCGCCGGATGCTCCGGCCAGACACGTTTTGGCACTGTTCGAGGGAGGATTCCATCATGGAATCGGCAGCGGGGAAACTGCGGTCGGTCGCCGACCGCCCGGTCAAGCTGAAGACCGGCGCCGAGTTCAAGGCTTCGCTCGACGACGGGCGCCAGATCTGGGTGGGCGGGCGCAAGCTCGACAAGGTCACCGACGACCCGGCGCTGAGCGCCGGCATCGACCTCATCGCCTCCATGTTCGACGACCAGTTCACCGAGGAATTCGCCGACGCCACCACCTATGAGGATCCGCAGACGGGGGCCATCGTCAGCCGCGCCTGGCAGGTGCCGCGCACGCTGAAGGACCTGGAGGACCGCCGCAAGATCATCGAATATTCCAGCCTGAAGACGGCGGGCACCTTCGGCCGCCCGCCGGATCTGGCGCCGGCCATCGCCGTCGGCCTGCTCGCCTATCTCCCGACCTTCAGGGCGAAGAAATCCCTGATCGAGGGCTGCTCGCCGGACTTCGCCGAGAACATCCAGAACTACATCGCCTTCGGCCGCGACAACAACCTCACGGCGTCCGAGAGCCTCACCGGCCCGCAGAACGACCGCTCCTCGCCCAAGGGCGTCGAAGCCTCGCTGCTGCGCGTCAAGAGCGTGGAGAAGGGCGGCATCCGCGTCTCCGGCGCCAAGACCGTCGGCTCGATCTCGGCCCAGGCCAACGAGATCTTCTTCACCAATCTCGGCGGCATCCGCGAGACGCCAGCCGAGGCCTGCATCTGGGCCTCGGTGCCGATCAACGCCGACGGCATCCGGATGATCTCGCGCGAGACGGTCTCCCATCCCGGCGCCGATCCCTTCGATCACCCGGTGGCGAGCCTCGGCGAGGAGGCCGACCAGCTCATCATCTTCGACAACGTCTTCGTGCCGACCGAGCGGATCTTCAACCTCGGCGACCCGACGGCCATGCAATATTACGGCCCGGTCTGCACCTTCGCCCATTGGCACGTGCTGACGCGCCTCGCCGTCAAGGCGGAGCTGTTCGTCGGCGCCGGCCAGCTGGTGCTCGACGTGCTCGGCACCAGCCATATTCCGGCGGTGCAGGGCATGCTCGGCGAGATCATCGAATATGCCCAGACCCTGCGCGCCTTCGTCTACGCCGCCGAGGCCAAGGCGAAGCCGACCGAGGGCGAGGTGATGGCGCCCGACGTCGGCATGCTCACCGCCGGCCGGCTCTATTCGATCCAGCACTATCCGCGCATCATCCACACCCTGCAGGAGCTGTGCGGCCAGGGCCTGGTGATGCGCTTCGGCAAGGCGGCGTTCGAGAACCCGGAGATCGGCCACTATCTCCGCGACCTCCTGCCGGGCAAGGGCGTCAGCGCCATGGCCAAGGAGCAGCTGATGAACTTCGTCTGGGACATGACCTCCGGCTCGCTCGCCGGCCGCGTCGCCCTGTTCGAGAACGTCAACGCCAGCCCGGCCCCGCGCCTGCGCGAGCGCCTCTACAACGAGGTCAAGCGCGACGGCTTCATGGCGCAGGTGAAGAAGCTGGCGGGAATGGAGTGAGGGGGAGGCCTTCGAGGATATCGACGCTTATCGCGAAGACCTCGACGCCGACCGATCCCCTCCCCCCTGTGGGGAGGGGCTAGGGGTGGGGGTGGTTGACACGGGGCTCGCCCTGTCCTGATGGACCCCCATCCCTCACCCTTCCCCACAAGGGGGAAGGGAAAAACCTTGCGTCGCGTTCAAAAGGCGTCAGGACAAGCCATGGCGGACGACACGATCGAAGCCTTCTATGCCGCCTATAACGGGCACGACGCCGAGGCGGCGGCGGGGCTGCATGCGCCGGACGGCTGGCTGGAGGAAGCGGCGACCGGGCGGCGGCGCCAGGGGCGCGCCGCGCTCGCCGACGGCCTGCAGCGCCTGTTCGCCATGCTGCCCGACGTCGCTTGGACGGTGCGGGAGCCGGTGCGCGCCGGCGCCAGCGTCGTCGTCCCCTACATCATGAGCGGCCGCCTCGCCCGCGATCTCGGCCCGATCCGCGGCGTCGGCCAGCCGATCGTCCTGCCGGGCGTGCATGTCTTCGAGCTCGCCGGCGGCGCCATCGCCGGGCTCCGGGATTACTGGGACGCGGCCGAGTTCCAGCGCCAGGCGCGCGCGGGAGCACCGGCATGAGCGCCATCGCCGAGTACGGACGGCTCGATGCCACGGCCCTCGCCGAGCTCGTGCGCCGCCGCGAGGTCACGCCGCTGGAGCTCCTGGAGGAGGCGGTGCGGCGCATCGAGGCGCTGAACCCGCTCCTCAACGCCGTCGTCCATCCCTTCTTCGAGCTCGGCCGCCGGACGATCGAGGCCGGCCTGCCGGCGGGGCCGTTCCGCGGCGTGCCCTTCCTGATCAAGAACACCGGCTTCGAGATGGCGGGAACGCCGCTCTCCACGGGCTCGCGCCTGTTCCAGGGCGTGGTCTCGCCGACGGACAGCACGCTGGTCCAGCGCTACAAGAATGCCGGGCTGGTGCCGATCGGCAAGAGCAACACCCCGGAATTCGCGCTGAGCTTCACCACCGAGCCCTTGGCCTTCGGCCCCTCGCGCAATCCCTGGAATCCCGGCCGCAGCCCGGGCGGCTCCTCCGGCGGCTCGGCCGCCGCCGTGGCGGCCGGCCTGGTTCCCCTCGCCAATGCCTCGGACGGGGCCGGCTCCACCCGCCTGCCCGCCTCCCATTGCGGCCTGTTCGGCTTCAAGCCGAGCCGGATGCGCAACCCGCTCGGCCCGGTGGTGGTCGAGGGCATCGCCGGCATGTCGACGCCGCACTGCGTCAGCTGGAGCGTGCGCGACAGCGCCGCCCTGCTCGACGCCTCCGCCGGGCCGGACCAGGGCGATCCCTATGCCGCGCCCCAGCCCGAGCGCCCCTTCCTCGCCGAGCTCGACCGCGATCCCCCGCCGCTGCGCATCGGCCTCACCCTGCGCTCGCCGCTCGGCACGCCGGTCGATCCGCAATGCCTCGCCGCCGCCCGCGCCATCGGGCGGCTGTGCGAGGAGCTCGGCCACCATGTCGAGGAGACCGACACCGATTACGATGCGCCGGCGCTCAAGGCGGCCTGGCGCGTGATCGTCGGCGTCAACGTCGCGCCGGCGGTGGCGCTGCAGGGCGAGCGCCGCGGCCTCGCCGATCCCCTCGCCCTGGTCGAGCCGGTCAACGCCGCCTGGATCGAGGAGGCGCGCGGCAAGTCCGGCGTCGACTACCTCCGTGCCGTCAACCAGCTCCACGCCACGGCCCGGGCGCTCGGCCGCTTCTTTGCCCGCTACGACGTGCTGCTGTCGCCGGCCGTCGCCGAGCTGCCGCCGCTCCTCGGCCAGATGGCCGGCGCCGGCCAGTCGCTCGACGCCTTCTACGACCAGTTCTGGCGGCACGGCCCCTTCACCTGCGCCTTCAACGCCTCGGGCTGCCCGGCGATGAGCGTGCCGGCCACCCTCTCGGCCGAGGGCCTGCCGATCGGCGCGCAGCTCGGCGCCGGCTTCGGCAGGGACGGGCTGCTCTTCGCCCTGGCCGGCCAGCTCGAACGGGCTCGGCCCTGGGCCGGGCGCCGGCCGCCCTCCCCGTCACGGACGCCCCAGCCATGAGCCAGCGAGATTCCCAGGCAGATCGGATGCCGGGCGTGCGCAGCATCGCCGCCGCGGTGCAGGCCGGCACGCTGACCGCGGAGGCGGCGACGGCCGCCTGCCTCGCCCGCGTCGCCGCGCGCGAGGACGCCGTGCGGGCCTGGGCCTTCCTCGACCCCGAGCTCGCCCTGGCCGAGGCGCGCGAGCGCGACCGGACCGGCGCGCACGGGCCGCTCGCCGGCGTCGCAATCGGCGTCAAGGACATCATCGACACCGCCGACCAGCCGACCGCCTACGGCTCGGCCGCCTATGAGGGCTACCGGCCCGCCTGGGACGCGCCCTGCGTCGCCCTGTCGAGGCAGGCCGGCGCGGTGATGCTCGGCAAGACCGTGTCGACCGAGTTCGCCTTCGTCGCGCCCGGCAAGACGCGCAACCCCTTCGACCCCGGCCACACGCCCGGCGGCTCCTCCAGCGGCTCCTGCGCTGCGGTCGCCGACGGCATGGTGCCGCTCGCCTTCGGCACCCAGACCGCCGGCTCGATCGTGCGGCCGGCCTCGTTCTGCGGGGTCGTCGGCTACAAGCCGAGCTACGGCACGCTGGAGCGGGCCGGCATCAAGGTGCTGTCCGGCAGCCTCGACACGCTCGGCGTGATCACGCGCGACGTGCGCGACGCCGCCCATGCCGTCGCGGTGCTGGCCCGGCGCCCCGCGCTCGCCGTGCCGGACGTCGCCCTGCCGCCGCGCATCGGCCTGTTCCGCACCTCGCGCTGGGACATGGCGGAGGCGGCGACGCGGCAGGCGCTCGACCGGGCGGTCGCGGCGCTGGCCGCGCGCGGCGTCGCGGTGCGCGAGGTGGCGGTGCCCGGCTGGTTCGACGAGCTCTTCGCCATGCAGGACATCGTGATGGGCTGGGAGCTCATGCAGGCCCTCGCCCATGAGCGGCTGGTCCTCGCCGAACGCCTGGCGCCCAAGACCCTCGCCCTGATGGCGGAGAAGGAAGCGATCACGCTGGCCGATTACGACGCCGCCGTCGCGGCGCTGGCGCCGCTGCAGCAGCGCTTCCATGCCCTCATCGGCGATCTCGACGCGCTGCTGACCCCGGCCGCGCCCGGCGAGGCGCCGGCCGGCCTGGGCTCGACCGGCGACGCGGTCTTCAATCGCGCCTGGACCATGCTGCGCGTGCCCGGCATCGCCGTCCCGGCCGGGCTCGGGCCGGGCGGGCTGCCGGTCGGCGTGCAGCTGGTGGGACGGCTCGGCGACGATGCGCGGCTGCTCGCCGCCGCCGCCTTCGTCGAGGACTCGCTGGCGGCCTGAAGACGCAACGGCATGAAGGAGGCATGGGATGGCGATCAGTGACCTGGCGCTCGTGGAGGCCTGGAAGGACGTCCTGACGCTGTCGAAGCTCAGGGCGGGCGAGCAGGTCTGCCTGCTGGTCAGCGACGACAGCAACCCGCAGCTGGTCTCGACGGCGCGCATCGCCGTCGGCCAGCTCGGCGGCATCCTCACCATCCTGACGCTGCCGCCGCTCAACGGCGACGTGGCGCTGTCCCGGGACAAGTCCGGCTATGTCGGCCACACCGCCCTCAAGGGCAACCGCCCGGCGCTGGAGGCGATGAAGCACAGCGACTTCGTCATCGACACGATGATGCTGCTGTTCTCGCCGGAGCAGGAGGAGATCCTCAAGACCGGAGCGCGCATGCTGCTCGCCTGCGAGCCGCCGGAGGTGATGCTGCGCATGAAGCCGACGCCGGACGATGCCCGCCGGGCCACGGCGGCGGCGGCGCGGCTGGCCCGCGCCAAGACCCTGACCGTCACCTCCAAGGCCGGCACGGAGTTCTCCTGCGCGGTCGGCCAGTACCCCGTGCTGAAGCAGCAGGGCTTCGTCGACCAGCCCGGCGGCTGGGACCACTGGCCGAGCTGCTTCGTCGCCACCTGGCCGGACGAGGGCAGCTGCGAGGGCCGCATCGTCATCGACACCGGCGACATCCTGCTGCCCTTCAAGCGCTACGCCCGCGAGCCGATCGCCCTCACCATCGAGAAGGGCATCATCAGGCGCATCGAGGGCGGCTTCGAGGCCGAATATCTCAAGAGCTACATGGAGACGTTCGACGACCCCGATGCCTACGCCATGGCCCATGTCGGCTGGGGCCTGCACAAGCGCGCCCACTGGACCACGCTCGGCCTCTACGACCCCGAGGCCGGCCTCAGCATGGACGCCCGCTCCTTCGCCGGCAACTTCCTGTTCTCCAGCGGCCCCAACACCGAGGCCGGCGGCACCCGCAACACCCCCTGCCACATGGACATCCCGCTGCGCGCCTGCTCACTCTCGCTGGATGGCGAGCCGATGACCATCGACGGCAGGGTGGTGCCGGAGGATCAGAGGTAGGGGGAGCGGGCGACGATAGGAGATGGCGGCGCGGACTCCCCACACGCAACCGTCATGGCCGGGCTTGACCCGGCCATCCACGCGCACGCGCCGATAGCCCGTGTTTGTCGCGACCTCGGCAGCGCTTTTTACGACTCTCGTCCGTGGTCGCGTGGATGGCCGGGTCAAGCCCGGCCATGACGCTACCGTGGCGGGTGAAGCAGGCCGGACCTTCCGCGCAGCCCGTTTCCCCCTTCACCCCTCCCCGTCGATCGCCGCCATCGCCGCTGCCGCGCCGGCCCCGACATCCACGCGCACGCCCTGCGCGGCGAGCGCACCGCCGAGGGCCATCACCGCCGTGGCGGCATGGATCGGCTGGGCCGTCGGGCCCATATGGCCGATGCGGGTGAGGCGGCCCAGCGTCTCGCCGCGGCCGGAGGAGAACACCACGCCGTAGCGGGCCCGCGCCGCCGCGCGCAGCGCCGCCTCGTCGACGCCCTCCGGCGTGCGCACCGCCGTGGCGGTCGGCGAGGCGATGGCCTCGCGCGCCGGCCAGAGCTTCAGGCCCATCGCCTGGACGCCGGCCCGGCAGGCCGCCGCCGTGCCGGCATGGCGGGCCCAGACCCGCTCGGGCCCCTCGCCGAGATAGAGATCGAGCGCCGCCTCGAGGCCGTTGACCTCGGCGACGGAAGGCGTGAACGGGAAGGGCGCGTCGCGCCGCCAGGCGTCCTCCCAATCGAGGATGCTCAGCATCGAGGCGCGTGGCGCGTCGGGATTGGCCTTCAGCCGGGCCCAGGCCCGGTCGCTCACCCCGAGGATCGACAGCGCCGGCGGGCAGCCCAGGCACTTGTTCGGCCCGGTGACGAAGATATCGGCCTTGCAGCTCTCGGGGTCGACGTCCATGCCGCCGAAGGAGGAGACCGCGTCGACGATCAACTGCGCCCCGTGCGCCGCCACCACCGCGCCGATCTCGCGCACCGGATTGATCGTGCCGGACGGCGTGTCGTGGTGGCAGACCGCGACGACGGCGATGTCGGGCCGCGCCCTGAGCTGCGCCTCGACCGCACCGGGGTCGATCGCTTCGTCATAGGGCACTTCCAGCTCGATCAGCTCGGCGCAATAGCGCTTCGCCCAGAAGCCGAAGCCCTTGCCGTAGACGCCGGAGACGAGGTTCAGCACCACGTCGCCGCGGCGGATCAGCGAGGCCGCCGCCGCTTCCAGGCCCAGCACCGGCTCGCCGTGCAGCAGCACCGGCACTCCGGCGCTGCGCAGGGCGCGGCGCAGCTTGTCCGCCACCACCCGCTCATAGGTCAGCTGGAAGGCCGGATCGTAGTCGTAGAGCACCGGCCGCGCCAGGCCGCGCAGCACGGCGGCATAGGCATCCACCGGCCCGGTGGTCAGCGTCAGGACCGGGTCCTGCTCGGGTGCGTAGGGCATGGGCTCCTCCAGACACCGGCTGCAGCCATGCCGAAGGGCGCGCGCCGGCAGGCCCGAGCTTAGACATCAAACCAATTTCAGACAATGGTTTGCCGATATGGTTGCAAATCGCCGACGCCGCCGGGCCGCCGGTTCCGCCTGCCGCGGGCGCGTCGCCGCGTCCCCTCGGGTCGGACATGTGTCGAATTCGTCGCCAAACCCGGCGGTTCCGGCCGAAATATCGGGAAAACTGTCCAGAATCCACCCTGCACCACCACCTGACGGATTGCCGCAAAAAAGAGTTGCGACCCGGTTGCAACCAATGTTGTCAGATGGTGGATGTTTTTGGTACCCTTGGCCGGAAAGTCGAGGGGGCTCCGGCGGGTCGGCCTCGCGGCTTCCCGATGATACGGGCCGCTCCGCGGCAGGGGACGACAGGCCGCTCCGCGGCAAGGGAGGACCGGAGTGGCTTCGACCGAAGGCCCCGAGACCAAGAGCCGCAGAATGCCCAAGGCCCAGAAGGTCCAGAACGCGACCGGGCTCGATACGGTGCAGTCGATCATGGCGGCGATCCGCGAGATCATCGCCGAGACCGGCTCGATGCCGCCGGAGCGCGCCGTCGCCGAGCGGCTGAACATCAAGCGTCACATGCTGCGCCGGGCGCTGGAATCCCTGCGCGCCTCGGGCGAGCTGGAGCCGGCCCGGGCGGGCCGGCGCGCCTCGCAGAGCGTCCAGCAGGGCGCCAACCTGGTCAAGTCGACCAATCCCATCGAGGTGATGGAGCTGCGCATGGTGCTGGAGCCGGCGCTGGCCCGCCTCGCCGCCCTGCGCGCCTCGCCGGCCGAGATCGAGCGCATCCAGCGGGCGGCCACGACACCCCCCGGCGCCAGCCCCAGCGCCGCCGACCTGGTCTTCCACAAGGCGGTGGCGGTCGGCTCGCGCAACAGCCTGGCCTCGGCGCTCTACGTGCTGCTGCACCAGGTGGCGACCGACGGGCGGCTGCGCTTCGCCGACAGCGACAGCGCCACCAGCCCGACCCGCATCCTCGCCCGAGACCAGGAGCACAAGGCCATCGCCGATGCCATCGCCGCCCGCGATCCGGAGACGGCGGAACGGGCGATGTGGGAGCATCTCGCCGTGGTCCAGCGCAAGATCATGAGCCGGCTGGCGCCCGGCCTCGACGCGGCGTGATCCCGGATCGAACGGGACGATCATGATCGTCGATCTCTGATCAAAGATCAAACGAGGGGCGGCATGGGTTTCGATGTCCTGATCCTGGGCGCCGGCTCGGCCGGCTCGGTGCTGGCGGCACGCCTCAGCGAGAACCCGGCGCTGCGGGTCGGCCTGGTCGAGGCCGGCGCCATGCCCGATGATCCCGACATCGCCGTGCCGCAGAAATGGCCGGCGCTGCAGGGCCGCGCCTTCGACTGGGCCTATGCGACCCTGCCGCAGCCGGGCACGGCCGGGCGCATCCATCCCTGGCCGCGCGGCCGGGTGGTCGGCGGCTCGAGCTGCCTGCACGCCATGGCGCATGTGCGCGGCCATCCCGACGATTTCGAGGCCTGGGCCGCCGCCACCGGCACCCGGCGCTGGTCCTATGACGGGCTGCTGCCCGCCTTCCGCCGCAGCGAGAGCTTCTCCAGCGGCGCCAACGCGCCGCCCGGCGGCGCCGGCCCGCTGCACGGCGGCGAGGGACCGTTGCCGGTCTACCTGCCGGACGCCGAGCTCAGCCCGGTGGTCCGCGCCTATATGGAAGCGGGCCTGGCGCTCGGCGTGCCGCATCTCGGCGACCACAACGGCCGCAGCCTCAAGGGCGTCGCCGCCAATTCCCTGACCATCCGTGACGGGCGTCGGGTCAGCGCCGCCGATGCCTGGCTCGTTCCGGCGCTCGACCGCCCCAACCTGACCCTGATCACCGGCGCCACGGTCGAGCGCCTGGAGCTGGAGGGCTCACGCGTCACCGGCGCGACGCTGGCGCGCGACGGCCGGACCGAGCCCGTCTTCGCCGACACCGTGCTCATCTGCGCCGGCGCCGTCGCCTCGCCCCTCCTCCTGATGCGCTCGGGCATCGGCGCCCCCGCGGTGCTGGCGAAGGCCGGCGTCGCCTGCCGGCTGGCCTCGCCCGATGTCGGCGAGAACCTGCACGACCATCTGCTCGCCGCCGGCAACCTCTACCGCGCCCGCCGGCCGGTGCCCCCGTCCCGGCTGCAGCATTCGGAATCGCTGATGTATCTCGACGCCGCCGATCCGACCCGGGGCGAGGGTGCGCCGGACGTGGTGCTCGCCTGCGTCGCCGCGCCCGCCGTCTCCGAATGCTTTTCCGCCCCGCCGCCGGGCGAGGCCTACACCGTCCTCTGCGGCGTCACCCATCCGACCAGCCGCGGACGCCTCGCCATCACCGGACCGGACGCAGCCGACCCGCCGCTGATCGACCCCGCCTATCTCACCACAGAGCACGACCGGCGCAGCTTCGTGCGCGCCCTGCAGCGCGCCCGCGAGATCGGCCACCACGCCGCCCTGGCGCCCTGGCGCGCCGAGGAGCTGCTGCCCGGCCCGGCCGCCGTGACCGAGGCGGAGCTCGCCGCCTTCATCGCCCGCGCCGCCATCACCCATCACCATCCCGTCGGCACCTGCCGCATGGGCGCCGACCCCGGCGCGGTGGTCGACGCGGACCTGAGGCTCAACGGCCTCGACAACGCCTATGTCGTCGACGCCTCGGTGGTCCCCGCGATCACCTCGGGGCCGGTGCATGCGGCCGTGCTCGCCATCGCCGAGACCTTTGCGGCGGATTTCACCGCCTGAATTCCGGTGGCGCATCCCACCCGATCTTTGGGCTTGGCGCCGCGGCCTCGAAAGGTCCAAGGAAGATCGATGGCCAGGAGCGCGCACATGACGACAAATCCTTGCGGCGGGAGCGCTGCCTGATGGGCCCGCAAGTCGACCCCGTCCCCTCCGATCCCGCTCTCCCCGCCCGCGCGGATGTGGTCATCGTCGGCGGCGGCATCATCGGCACCAGCGCGGCCCTGTATCTCTCGCAGCGGGGCGTCTCGGTCGTGCTGTGCGAGAAGGGCCATATCGCCGGCGAGCAGTCGAGCCGCAACTGGGGCTGGGTGCGCAAGGCCCGGCGGGATCCGCGCGAGATCCCGCTGGTCGTGGAAAGCCTGCGGCTCTGGGAGGGCCTGAACCAGGCGGTCGGGGCCGAGACCGGCTTTCGGCGCACCGGCATCGTCTTCGCCGCCGAGACCGAGGCGGAGGTCGCCCGCGGCGAGGCCTGGATCGAGCTGGCGCGGCCCTACCAGATCGAGGCGCGCATGGTCGCGGGCGCCGAGCTCGACCGGCTGATGCCGGGCGCGCGCTGGAAAGCGGCGCTCTACTGTCCGACCGATGGGCGGGCCGAGCCGCAGAAGGCGGCGCCGGCCATCGCCGCCGCGGCCCGCCGGGCCGGCGCCACCATCCTGACCGGCTGCGCCGTGCGCGGGCTCGACCGGGCCGGTGGCAAGGTCGCGGCCGTGGTGACCGAGCGCGGCCGCATCGCCTGCGACGCCGTGGTGGTGGCCGCCGGCGCCTGGTCGCGCCGCTTCCTGAGGGATGTCGGCCTGACGCTGCCCCAGCTCAAGGTCCGCGCCAGCGTGCTGCGCACCGCGCCGATCGAGGGCGCCCCCGAGACGGCGCTGTGGTGCGGCGACGCCGCCTTCCGCAAGCGCCTCGACGGCGGCTACACCATCGCCAACGGCCATGTGAACGTCGTGCCCGTCGTGCCCGACAGCGTCCGCTTCTTTGCCGACTATCTGCCGGCGCTGCGCATGGGCTGGAGCGACCTCCGATTGCGGCTCGACGGGCGTTTCCTGCAGGAATGGCGCGAGGCGGCCCCGGTGCCGCTCGACCAGGTCTCGCCCTACGAAGAGGTGCGCGTGCTCGATCCCGCGCCGGACCGGCGCTACCTCGCCGCGGCGCTTGCGAGCCTCGCCCGCCAGTTCCCGGCCTTCGTCGGGGCGCGGGTGCTGCAGGAATGGGCCGGGCTGATCGACGTGATGCCGGACGCAGTGCCGGTGATCTCGCCGGTGGACGCCGTGCCCGGCCTCGTGGTGGCCACCGGCTTTTCCGGCCACGGCTTCGGCATCGGCCCAGGCGCCGGCCGCCTCGTCGCCGACCTCGTCACCGGCGCGCCGCCGCTGGTCGACCCCCGCGACTTCCGCTTCTCACGCTTTTCCGACGGCTCGCGGCCGCGGCCGATCGCCGGCTTCTGAGCCGCCGCTTTCCGCGCCAGCCGAAAGGCAAAAATTGGGCTGGACAAATGCCGCGCCAGGGTCTGCGCTGCGCCCGCAGGCGGACGATCCGCCCAAGGGAGAAAACCCGTGAAAACGCGTATGCTGACGATCTTCTCTGCGCTCTCGATCGCTTTCGCCGCCCCGGCGTCGGCAGCCACACCGGTGGCGATCGGCATCAGCGGCTGGACGGGCTTCGCCCCGCTGACGCTGGCCAAGGTTGCCGGCATCTTCGAGAAGCACGGGCTCGACGTGACGCTGAAGAAGGTGCCGCAGGCCACCCGCCCGCTCGCCATCGCCAGCGGCGACCTGCAATGCGCAGCGACCACGGTCGAGACCTGGATCGTCTGGAACGCCAACGGCGTCGCCACCAAGCAGATCGTCCAGCTCGACAAGTCCTACGGCGCCGACGGCATCGTCGCGCGCGGGCCGATCAAGACCGTCGCCGACCTGAAGGGCAAGACCGTCGCCGCCTCGGCGCCCGGCACCTCGCCCTATTTCATGCTCGCCTGGGTGCTGGGGAAGAACGGCCTCACCACCAAGGACGTCACCGTGGTCAATCTCGAGCCGGACGCGGCGGCGCAGGCCTTCCTCGCCGGCCAGAACGATGCGGCGGTGAGCTACGAGCCCTTCCTCTCCGCCGTGCGCGACAAGCCGGACCAGGGCCACATCCTCGCCACCACGCTCGACTATCCCATGGTGCTCGATACGCTCGGCTGCACGCCCACCTTCCTCGACGCCCATCCCGATGCCGCCAAGGCGCTGGTGGAGAGCTACTACGAGGCCCTCGACCTGATCAAGGCCGAGCCCGACAAGTCGAACGGGCTGATGGGCGCCGACGTCAAGCAGTCCGCCGCCGAGTTCGCGGATTCGGCCAAGTACCTGCGCTGGGCCAGCCGGGACGACAACAAGACATTCTTCAACGACGAGTTCCAGTCCTTCTCCAAGACGGCCGGCGACCTGCTTTTGCAGATGGGCTTGATCAAGGCCGCGCCTGATGTCGCGACGCTCGCCGACACGCGCTTCGTGAACTGAGGGCGCGTCTCCCATTCAAGAGAGGGTAGAGAATGAGGGTCTACGCGGGCGTGTGCTGGTACTTGCGCTGCACCCTCCGCCGTCATGGCCGGACTTGATCCGGCCATCCACGCGAACACCATCGGACGTCGCGTTCGCGTGGATGGCCGGGACGAGCCCGGCCATGACGGACCGCCTCACTTGTCTTCGAACGACGCCTTTCCGGGATCAAGATGCCCCGCCCTCTCGAGCCCATCTCCCCCGTGCTGCGCATCGGCCTGGGGATCTCCTTCTTCGTGCTGTTCGTCGCGGCCTGGGCCTGGCTCACCTTCGGCGGCCACGTCGCGCGGATCTTCCTTGCCGATCCCCTCACCATGCTGGCCGATGGCTGGCGGCTGATCGTCGAGGACAATTTCCTGCTCGACATCGCCATCACCATCTGGCGCGTGTTCGGCGGCTTCGTCCTGGCCTCGGTGATCGCGGTGCCGCTCGGCATCATGATGGGCGCCTGGAAACCGGTTGAAGCCTTCTTCGAGCCCTTCGTCTCCTTCGCCCGCTACCTCCCGGCCTCGGCCTTCATCCCGCTGCTGATCCTCTGGGCCGGCATCGGCGAGGTCGAGAAGCTGCTGGTGATCTTCATCGGCTCCTTCTTCCAGATCGTGCTGATGGTGGCGGTCGCCGTGGGCAACACCCGCCGCGACCTGGTGGAGGCCGCCTATACCCTCGGCTCGACCAGCACCGGCATCGTCCGGCGGGTGATCATCCCGGCCAACGCCCCCGACATCGCCGAGACCCTGCGCCTGGTGCTCGGCTGGGCCTGGACCTATGTCATCGTCGCCGAGCTGATCGGCTCCTCCTCCGGCATCGGCTACATGATCATCAACAGCCAGTCGCGGCTGGCGACGGGGCAGATCATCTTCGGCATCATCGTCATCGGCCTGATCGGCCTCGTCTCCGACTTCCTGTTCAAGATGCTGAACCGCGCCCTGTTCGCCTGGAGGCTGGCATGAGCCTGCTCGCCGTCCGCGACGTCACGCGCAGCTTCCCCGCCGCCCACGGCGGCGAGCCGACCCG
This sequence comes from Labrys wisconsinensis, assembly GCF_030814995.1. Taxonomy (GTDB): domain Bacteria; phylum Pseudomonadota; class Alphaproteobacteria; order Rhizobiales; family Labraceae; genus Labrys; species Labrys wisconsinensis. The sequence continues at coordinate 877,242 of NZ_JAUSVX010000001.1, forward strand.
GGCGCTCGAGCCGATCCGCCTCGACGTCGCCCGCAACGACTTCATCACCATCCTCGGCCCCTCCGGCTGCGGCAAGTCGACCCTGCTGCGCATCATTGCCGGGCTGGACAAGCCGACCGCCGGCTCGGTGACCATCGAGGGCCGGACCGTCACCGGCCCGGGCAGCGACCGCGGCATGGTGTTCCAGTCCTACACCCTGTTCCCGTGGCTGACGGTCGCGGAGAATGTGGGCTTCGGCCTGCGCGAGAAGGGCGTGCCGCAGGCGCGCCGTGAGCAGGTCGTCGCCGAATGGCTCGACAAGGTCGGCCTCGCCGGCTTCGCCCGCCACTATCCCCGGCAATTGTCCGGCGGCATGCAGCAGCGCACCGCCATCGCCCGCGCGCTCGCCAACGAGCCGGAGATCCTGCTGCTCGACGAGCCGTTCGGCGCGCTGGACAACCAGACCCGCAGCCTGATGCAGGAATTGCTGCTCGGCATCTGGGAGCGCGAGCGCAAGACGGTCCTGTTCGTCACCCATGACATCGAGGAAGCGGTGTTCCTCGCCTCCCGCGTCGTGGTGATGTCGGCCCGGCCGGGCCGGATCAAGGCCGAGGTGCCGGTCGACCTGCCGCATCCCCGCCACTACACGCTGAAGACCAGCCCGGACTTCTCGGCGCTGAAGGCGCGGCTGACGGAGGAGATCCGGGTGGAGGCGGTGCGGGCGGCCGCGGAGGTTTGAGCGGGGCGATGCGGAAGTGCTGGCCCTATGACGCGCCCCTCGTCGATGAGCGCGCGACGCCTGCCGCTCCCCTCCCCCTTGCGGGGGAGGGGTAAGGGGCTGGGGGTCCACCAGGACAGAGCGCGACGCCGGTCTACGAGCTTTGCACTCGATTTTCTACCCGTCGAGGCGGGCGTCACGACCCCCACCCCGTACCCCTCCCCGCAAGGGAGGGGAGTGGCTGGCGTCGAGCTCGACACAGTTCTACGGCAACGCCGTCCACCCCCGACGCCCGTCACGACGCAGCCTCAGTCCCGATCCTCGACGCTCGCCTCGGGCCCCGGCTCCGGAGCCGGCACCTCGCCGCGCTGCGCGGCCCAGGTCAGCAGGGCGTCGAGCGCCGGGCACAGGGCCTGTCCCCACGCCGTCAGCCCATACTCGACCTTGGGCGGCACCTGGTGGTGGACGATGCGGCGCACGATGCCGTCCTTCTCCATCTGCCGGAGCTGCTGGATCAGCATCTTCTGCGAGACGGCGGGAATCGCCCGCTCCAGGTCGGAGAAGCGCAGGATGCGGCCGCCGAAGAGGTGGAACAGGATCACCAGCTTCCAGCGGCCCTCCAGCAGCTTCAGCGCCTGCTCGACGCCTTCCGCGGCCGTTTCGCGCGTATAGCCGTGGTCCTTACTTTCTGGTGTGTACCTTACTTTTTCGTGCGTTCTTGTCATTTGGTAAGGTTAGGGCGATCTCTGTCGTGACGCAACGCCGAGGAGAGGTCCCGTCATGACGATCACCCTGCCGAAGCCGATCGCGACCTATTTCGCCGCCGATAGAGCCGACAGCGACGCCATTGCCCGCTGCTTCTCCGAAGACGCCGTCGTGGTCGACGAGCGACACACCCATGCCGGGCGCGATGCCATCCGCCGCTGGAAGACGGAGGCCGCGACCAAATACGACTATGTCAGCGAGCCCGTGGCCGTCGCCCGCGAGGGCGACCGGACCATCGTCACCAGCCGTGTCACCGGCAATTTCCCGGGCAGCCCCATCGAGCTGCGCTATGCCTTCGTCCTCGACGGCGATGCCATCGCACGGCTCGAGATCGTGCCGTGAGCTTCGCCCTCCGTCACGCCCCCGCCTCCGGCAGGATCGCCGTTGCCATTTCCGGCAGGAGCTGGCCGCCGTCGACCACGATGCTCTGGCCGGTGATGTAGGCGGCCTCGTCGGAGGCGAGGAAGCGCACGGCATGGGCCACGTCCTCAGGCGTGCCGAGGCGGCGCAGCGGCACGGCGGCACGCTGGGCCTCGACGAAGCTTCGCGGCTGGTGCTCCAGCACGCCCTCGGTCAGGATGTTGCCGGGCTCGACCGCGTTCAGCGTGACGTTCCAGGGCGCGAATTCCAGCGCGGCGGTGCGCATGAAGCCGAGGATGCCGGCCTTGGTGGCGGCATAATGGGCATAGCCCGGCGAGGACACGCGGGCGCCGGTGATCGAGGACAGGAAGATCACCCGGCCGCCGCGCCGGCGCTGGAAATGCGGCAGGCAGGCCTGCGCCAGCAGGAAGGGGCCGCGCAGGTTCACCGCCATCACCGCGTCCCATTCCTCGGGCGCGATCGCCGATATCGGCGTGTTGGGATAGATCGCAGCATTGGCGACGGCGATGTCGAGCCGGCCATGCTCGGCCGCGATTCCCCCCACCACGCGCGGCACGGCCGCCTCGTCGCGCATGTCCATGCTTCGATACGAGGCCGGCAGGCCCCCGGACCGAAGCTCGGCGGCGGCGCGCTCGCCCTCCGCGTCCATGATGCCGGTGAGGACGACATGGGCGCCGGCGCGCGCCAGCTCGGCGGCGATGCCGAGGCCGATGCCGCGTTGCGCCCCGGTGACGACGGCGACCTTGCCGGACAAGTCGAAGCCACTCATGCCGCGGCCCGGGCGAAGACCGGCAGCAGCGGGCCGTGCGCCTCGATCAGGGCATCGACCAGCGCCTCGATCTCGGCGAGCGACAGCTCGGCCGCCGTGTGCGGGTCCATGGCGGCGGCGTGATAGATGTGCTCGCGCCGCCCGGTGAGGGCGGCCGTCACCGCCAGCTCCTGGACGTTGATGTTGCTGCGCATGATGGCGGCGAGCTGCACCGGCACGCGGCCGAGGCGCAGGGGCTGGATGCCGTTGCGGTCGACATGGCAGGCGACCTCCACCGCCGCCTCGGCCGGCAGGTTCTCGATCAGGCCGGCATTGCGGACATTGCCGTAGATCAGGCTCGGCGTGCCGGTCACGCAGGAATGGATGATGGCCGCCGCATATTCGCGGCTGCGGCAGACCTCGATCGGGCGGCTCTCGTCCTCCAGCTCCTGGCGCAGGTGGTGCCACGTGGCGACCTGGCGCTCGCAGCGCGTGATGTATTCGTCGAGCGGCAGCTGGAATTCCTGAAGCAAGTCCTCGCGCCCGCGCTTGATGAACCATGGCGTGTATTCGGAGAAATGGATCGAGCTTTCGGTGACGAAATGGCCGAAGCGCTTCATCACCTCGAAGCGCACCGCCTCGTTGGGCGGGAAAGTGCCGTCCGCCGCGATCGCACGCAGCCGGGGGTAGAGGTCGACGCGGCTGCCGTCGGCGAGGCGCTTCTCGAACTTGAGGAAGAAGGCGACATGGTTGAGGCCGGCGCAGGTATAGTCGATGTCGGCGATGTCCTCGCCGAGCGTGCGCGCCAGGAACTGCGAGGTGTCCTGCACGGAATGGCACAGGCCGACATAGCGGATGTCGGGATAGGCCTCGCCCATGGCCCAGCTGATCATCGCCATCGGGTTGACGTAGTTCATCATCAAGGCCTGCGGGCAGTGCCGGCGCATGTCCTCGGCGATGTCGAACACCACCGGAATGGTGCGCAAAGCGCGGAAGATGCCGCCGATGCCGAGCGTGTCGGCGATGGTCTGGCGCAGGCCGAAGCGCTTCGGCACCTCGAAATCGGTGACGGTCGCCGGCCGGTAGCCGCCGACCTGCATCATCAGGATGACGAAGTCCGCCCCTTCGAGCGCGGCGGCGCGGTCGAGCGTGGCGACGAGGTTGACCTGACCGGCGAGGCCGAGGGCGCGGCAGATGCGGCGCGCCATCACCTCGGAGGTGGCGAGGCGCTCGGGGTCGATGTCGTAGAGCGCGATCTCGCAGTGCGACAGGGCCTCGTTGCTCAGGACGTCGCTCAGGATGGCGCGAGCGAACACCGTGCTTCCCGCACCGACGAGACAGATCTTGGGCATGGCGGGTCCTCCCTTCCCTGAGTTTGGCGCCGACGGCGCAAGCTTTGTCTTGCCATCGGAAAACAGAAAATGCTTGCTTGAATGTCCGTGTTATTTCCGGATTTTAAGTGAGGCGTGACCGCCGGCATCCGGACGCGGCCCGCCACGAGGACGCCGATGCGCCAGCTCGATCCGCACCAGACCGGGAACCGCTTCCTCAAGCCCGACGAGTTCCTGGCCGAGACGCACGTGGTCGAGCCCATGCCGGCGGCGCACTGGCACGACCATGTCGAGCTCAACGTCATCACCCATGGCGGCATGACCTACCTGATCAACGGCAAGCAGGTCCGGCTGCAGGAGGGCGCGATCTACAGCTTCTGGGCGGCGGTGCCGCACCAGGTCATCTCCGCCGTCGATGGCACGGTGCTGGTCTGCGTCTACGTGCCCTTCGCCGACCTCCTGTCGCTCGCCGTCTCCAGCGACTTCAAGAACGACCTGATGACCGGCCATGTCCTGACCGCGCCGTCGGTCGATCCGGCCGACGCGCTGATGGTGGCGCGCTGGGCGCGGGACTGGGACGGCGCCGGCGAGCTCGTCGCCGACATCCTGCGCGACGAGGTCCGCCTGCGGGTGCGCCGGCTGGCCGCCGACCAGCGGCGGGCCGACACGGTGGAGGGCGGATTCGACGGCGACCACCGGCGCAACGCCACCCATGTCGCCGACCGGCGGGCGATCGCCCGGGTGCAGGAGATGACGAGCTTCATCAACGCCGAGTTCTCAAGGCCCATCAACGTGACCGACGTCGCCCGCGTCGGCGGCCTGCATCCCACCAACGCCACGGCGACCTTCCAGAGGGTGCTCGGCCAGTCGATTGCGCAATATCTGCGCCAGCGGCGGCTCAACCATGCCCAGAAGCTGCTGGCCGACACGGACATGGCGATCATCGAGGTGGCCTTCGAGAGCGGCCACGGATCGCTGAGCCGCTTCTACGATGCCTTCCAGCGCCAGTTGAGCTGCACGCCCCGGGATTATCGCCGGCGCTTCCGCGACTGACGGCCGAGCGCGGGCGCTGAAAAAGCTGAAGACTTGCGACGAAACCGGCAAGAATATCAGGATTTCCAGCGATAGCGTCGCAACGACCAGCCTGTGCTGGCGCACCCGCAAGCACGACAAGAAGGGACGACGGTCCCCGCCTGCCAGAGGAGAAAGAGATGCATCTCACCCGATCGCGGCTGATTCCAGCCCTTGCCGCCGCCTTCCTGACCACGACCAGCGCGATCGCGCTGGCGGACGATGCCAAGCCCTTTGCCGGACAATCGATCTCGGTGCTGCTGCCGTCCCCGCAGGATGCGACCATGGCGGCCGACTTCGAGAAGGCCACTGGCATCAAGCTCGACCTGCAGACCGCGTCCTGGGACGACGTCTCGGTCAAGGTCTCCACCGCCCTGCTGGCCGGCACGGCGCCCGCCGACGTGACCGAGTTCGACTGGTCCTGGACCGGGCAGTTCGCGGCCACGGGCTGGTACCTGCCGCTCAACGACATCGTCGACAAGGCGACGGTCGAGGACATCAAGGGCTCGACCATCTTCACCGTCAACGGCAACCTGCTGGCCGTGCCCTACACCAACGACTTCCGCGTCATGCTGGTCAACAAGAAGCATTTCGCGGACGCGGGCGTCACCACGATGCCGAAGACGCTGGACGAGCTCGTGGCCGCGGCCAAGGCCGTCAAGGCCAAGGGCATCGTCAAATACCCGATCGGCCTGCCGCTGTCGGCGACCGAGGGCGCCTCGACGAGCTGGTACCTCCTCACCAAGGCCTTCGGCGGCGACCTGTTCGACAAGGACATGAAGCCCCTGTTCACGGCGCCGGATTCGGCAGGCCATAAGGCCATGGCCTTCGAGCTGATGCTGCTGAAGGAGGGCCTGGTCGATCCGGCCTCGACCGGGCTCAAGGACTCGGAGATCAACGAGGCCGTCTTCGGCAAGGGCCTGACCAGCATCATGATCAGCGGCGAGCCCGGCCGCCTCGGCGCCTTCAACGACCCGGCGAACTCGCCGGTCGCCGGCCAGGTCGAGGCCATCCCGGTGGCGACCGCCAGCGGCAAGACGCGCAGCTTCGGCCTGCTGGAGGGCCTCGGCATCCCCAAGAACGCCGCCAATCCGGAAGCCGCCAAGGTCTTCGTCAAGTGGATGACGACCCGGGAGTTCCAGATCCACAACTACGGCAACGGCGTGCTGCCGACGCGCACCTCCGCGCTGGCCGACCTGCAGCAGCAGGGCAAGCTGGTGAGCGGCGCGGCGCTGGTGGAGCAGGCGCCGACGGTCGAGGCCCTGTTCCCGGCGGGCACGCCGACCTGGTATCCGCAATTCTCGCTGGCCGTGAACACGTCCATCAACAGCGCGGCCAAGGGTGAGATCACGGTGGACCAGGCCATGCAGCGCATCGCCGACGCCGCCGCCGAAGCCATGAAGCAGTGACGTCGGAGGCGGCCCCCGCGCTTGCGCGGCGCGGTCACGGGGCGGGAGGGGACTCCGGCCTCGTGACCGGCCTCCTCCTGGTGCTGCCCATCGTGCTGACCATGGGCGGGCTGGTGTTCTATCCCTTGGCTAGCACGGCCTGGGACAGCCTGCACCGCGTCAATCCGATGCAGCCGGGCACGCCCTTCGTCGGCCTCGCCAACTACACGCGCATGTTCGGCGACCGGGAGGTCGGGCAGGCCTGGCTCAACACCTTCAAGTACGTCTTCCTCGCCGTATCGGCCGAGACGGTGTTCGGCGTGCTGGCCGCCTCCCTGATCAACCAGGTGAAGCGCGGCCGCCAATGGGTGCTGGCCGCCGTCGTGCTGCCCTGGGCCCTGCCCGGCGTCGTCAGCGGCGTCATCTGGCAGTGGATCTTCGCGCCGGGACCCGGCCTGCTCAACGGGCTCCTCCTGCTCATGGGCTTCGACTTCGAGGGCCATGTCTGGTTCAACGACAGCACCAGCGCCATGCTGGCGGTCACCATTGTGCATGTCTGGCGGATGATGCCGCTGACCATCGTCATCGTGCTGGCCGCCATGCAGGGTATCCCGGCGGAGCTCTACGAGGCGGCGCGCATGGACGGGGCCACGCGCCTGGGCATGTTCCGCCTGATCACGCTGCCGCTGACGCGCGGCGCCATCGCCGTGGCGATGACCAATGCCACCGTCTCGGCCTTCAACCTGTTCGACGAAGCCTTCGTGCTGGCGCGCAACAGCCTGGAGACGCGGCCGATCCTGATGCAGATCTATCTCGAGGCCTTCAAGAAGTTCAACTTCTCCTATGGCATGGCGCTGTCGCTGATGGTGACCTTCGTGTCCCTGGCCGTCTCGCTCGGCTATGTCCTGCGCATCCACCGCTCGACGAGGCTGGACTGATGCGCGAGCCCTGGTCCATCCGCCTCGGCATCCCGGCCGGCATCGCGCTGCTGCTGGTCTGGTCGCTGCTGCCGATCTATTGGACGCTGGTCTCCAGCCTGACGCCGGCGGCCGAGTTCAGCGCACGGCCCATCCACCTCTTTCCCGAGGATCCCACGTTCGGCCATTACCTGCGCCTCCTCGGCCTCGCCGACGGGCGCGTCGGCGGCGTCGACGTCGCCGGCGAGTTCCGCCTCGCTTTGCTCAACAGCGTCCTGACCGCAGGCGGCGCCACGGTGCTCTGCGTGCTGATGTCGCTGCTCGGGACCTATGCCTTCGCGCGGCTCCGCTTTCCCGGCCGGGACGCGCTGTTCACCGCTGTCGTCGCCACGATGGCGGTCCCGGGCTATGCCGTGCTCATCCCGCTGTTCCGGCTGATGGTGTCGCTCGGCCAGATCGACACCTATCTCGGCGTGACGCTGATCTATGTCTCCGCCTTCCTGCCGCTCTGCCTCTGGTTGCTCAAGGGCGTGATGGATTCGTTGCCGCGCTCGCTCGAGGAGGCGGCGCGCATCGACGGCGCCGGGCACCTGCGCATCCTGTTCTCGATCATCGCGCCGATCGCCGCACCCGGCCTGACCGCGGCGGCGATCCTCACCTTCCTCGGCGCCTGGGGCCAGTACGTGGTGCCGCTGGTGTTCTCGCCGAAGGCCGCCAAGCCGCTGACGGTCCTCATCCCCGAATTCGCCGGCAAGAACTTCGTCGACTACGGGCTGATCATGGCCGGCGGCTCGATCGCCATCGTCATCCCCTGCCTGCTCGTGATCTTCCTCAACCGCTACCTCATCGCCGGGCTGCTGGCGGGATCGACGAAGTGATCAGGCCAGCAGCCCGGCGAAGGGCGAAACGCCAGCGAGATACGGCGACGGCAAAAGCCGATCCGCGACGCCAACCGCTCCCCTCCCCCTTGCGGGGAGGGGTACGGGGTGGGGGTCCATCAGGATAAGGCGCCGTGCGTGTCAAAGGGCGCTCTTTGCCGGTCGATCTGCCCCATTCGGCACCACCCCCGCCCCGTACCCCTCCCCGCAAGGGGGGGAGCGGCTGGCGTCGCGCCCGATGATTCAAAACCCGATGCGGCGAATGTTCCCTCCCCTCCGCCCCTTGACAGCTCCTTCTGCAACCGGTTTCATGAAACCGGTTGCAGAAGCGAGCGCGCATGCCGGTCCGATCCCCTGGAGGTCCCCGATCGACGCCGACCATCCGCCACGTCGCCGAGGCGGCGAACGTGTCGCGCGCCACGGTGTCGCGCGCCTTCGGCCAGCCGCATCTGCTCAGCCGCGAGACGGTGGAGCTGGTGCAGGCGGTGGCCGCGCGCCTGGGCTACGTGCCCAACCACACCGCACGGGCCCTCAGCACCGGGCGGGCCGGCAACATCGCCCTCGTCGTGCCCGACATCACCAACCCCTTCTTCGCGGCGCTGATGCGCGGCGCCCAGGCCAAGGCCCGCGACGCCGGCTTTGCCACCTTCCTCGGCGATTCCGACGAGACGCCGGAGCTGGAGGACATGCTCCTCGCCAAGCTCTCGGCCCAGGTCGAGGGCTTCATCCTCGCCTCCTCGCGCCTGTCGCGCGAGCGCATCCTGCACCATGCCCAGCGCCGGCCCTTCGTGCTGATCAACCGCGACGTGCCGAAGCTGCCGCGCCTGCTGATCGACACCGGCCCGAGCTATGCCCGCGCGGTGGAGCACCTCGCCGGCCTCGGCCACCGCGCCATCGCCTATCTCGCCGGGCCGACCCTGTCCTGGTCCAACCGCCAGCGCCACAAGGCCAGCCTCGAGGCCGCCCGCCGCCTCGGCCTCGCCCTCACCCGCATCCCGACCTCGCGGCCGAGCTTCGAGGCCGGCCGAGCCGCCACCGACGCGTTGCTGGCCAGCGGCGCCACGGCGGCGCTGGCCTTCGACGACGTCATGGCCCAGGGCGTGATGGCGGGCCTCGCCGCCCGCGGCCTCTCGGTGCCGGGCGACATCAGCCTGATCGGCTGCGACGGCGTGCTCGCCACCACCACCTACCCGCCGCTGACCTCGGTGACGGCGCACTGCACCCGGGCCGGCGAGGAGGCCGTCGACCTGCTGCTCGACGTGCTCGACGGCAAGGCGCCGCGCGACCGGACGCTGAATCTGCCGACCGAGCTGGTGATCCGCGCCACCACGGCCGCGCCGGCCTCAGCCGCTTCTCTCGGCCTGCCCGGCATCGAGCCCGGCAGCGCCGCTGCACTCCCGGAGCCGTTCTGATGAAGATCCATGTCGAGCCGACCAAGCAGAGCCTGGGCGAGGCGGCGGCCGCCCTCGGGGCGAGCGCCATCCGCGCCGCCATCGCGGCGCGCGGGGCGGCGAACGTCGTCGTCGCCACCGGGGCGAGCCAGTTCGAGCTGCTCGCCGCGCTGGTCCGCCGGGACGACATCGACTGGGCTCGCGTCACCGCCTTCCATCTCGACGAATATATCGCCATGCCGGAGAGCCATCCCGCCAGCTTCCGGCGCTATCTCAAGGAGCGCTTCACCTCACGCCTGCCTGCGCTCGGCGCCTTCCACTTCATCGAGGGCGACGCGCCGGACCTCGCCGCCGAGCTCGCGCGCATCGACGCCTTGATCGCGGCCCATCCGATCGACGTCCTGTTCGCCGGCATCGGCGAGAACGCCCATCTCGCGTTCAACGATCCGCCGGCGGATTTCGAGGCGACGGAGGCTTTCCGCGTCGTCGCGCTGGAGGAGCGCTGCCGCCGCCAGCAATTCGGCGAGGGCTGGTTCCCGACCCTGGACGACGTGCCGCACGAAGCCATCTCCATGACCATTCCGCAGATGATGCGGGCCGGCCTGATCGTCCTCGCCGTGCCCGACAGCCGCAAGGCGCAGGCGGTGCGGGATACGATCGAAGGGCCGGTCACCCCTGACGTGCCGGCCAGCATCCTGTGCCGGCATTCCGCCTGCCACCTCTTCCTCGATCCGCCATCCGCCGCGCTGCTGCGGCAGATCCCCGACACCGCCGGCGCCTGACCGGCGGCGACAACGAGAAGACGACAGCAAGAACACGGGCCTCCAGCAACAGAGGGACATCATGACGACGCGACGCACTGCCATCCTCTCCATCCTGACCGCGGGCCTCGCCCTCGCGGCGCTGCCGCAGCTCGCGGCGGCGCAGGACTTCCCCAAGCTGAAGCAGCCGCTGGTCATCAGCGTCATCGACGTCGCCGGCGACCTGCAGCTCAGCCAGCCGGCGCTGGAGAAGTTCGCCGCCACTCATCCCGACCTCGTGTCGAAATTCGTCTTCACCCAGGCGACGGCGCCCGAGCTCGCCGGCAAGCTCCAGGCCCAGCAGGCGGCCGGCCGGGTCGACATCGACTTCGTGCTCACCGGCAACGACGCGCTGGCCGCCGGCATGGAGCAGGGCCTGTGGACCGAGATCCTGCCGAAATACGAGGCCAAGTTCCCGGACCTGGAGAAGATCTACCTGCCCGGCGCCTGGGCCATGCAGAAGATGGCGCGGGGCCAGGCCTTCGTCGACGACTGGTATCCCTCCGGCCCGCTGCTCGAATATGCGCCGGACCGGGTCAAGGAGGTGCCCGACACCGCCGAGAAGCTGCTCGCCTGGTGCAAGGCCAATCCCGGCCGCTTCATGTATGCCCGCCCGGCCAATTCCGGCCCGGGCCGCACCTTCGTGATGGGCCTGCCCTATCTCCTCGGCGACAAGGACCCGATGGACCCGGTGAAGGGCTGGGACAAGACCTGGGCCTACCTGAAGGAGCTGGACGGCTGCATCGAGTACTATCCCGGCGGCACCACCGCGACGATGAAGGAGCTCGGCGAGGGCAGCCGCGACATCATCGCCACCACCACGGGCTGGGACGTCAACCCGCGCTATCTCGGCATCGTGCCGGAGGAATACAAGGTGGCGACGCTGAAGGGCTTCCACTGGGTGGGCGACGCCAACTATGTTGCCATCCCCAAGGGGGTCTCGGAGGAGAAGCTCGGCGTGCTGCTGGAGCTTATCGCCTTCATCCTGAAGCCGGAGCAGCAGGCCTTCATGTACGACCACGGCTACATGTATCCCGGCCCGGCGATCAAGGACGTGCCGATCGAGATGGCCCCGCCGGAGAGCCAGGACACGTTCAAGCGCTTCGGCCGGCCGGAATATGCGGCGATGATCGCCGACAACCCGGTCGAGCCGCCGCTCGATGCCAAGCCGCTGGTCGCCATGTTCGAGAAATGGGACCGCGACATCGGCGGCGCCAAGCTGAAGAAGTAGGGAAGAACGGCCGCGGCGGCTGTCGCCGCGGCCCATGGCATGGGAGACCCGATGGCCATTGCCGCGTCGCGTTTCGAGACCCTGGCCCTGGAAGGCGTCGGCCGCAGCTTCGGCCACCACAACGCCCTGGCCGGCGTCGACCTCACCATCCGGCGCGGCGAGTTCGTCGCGCTGCTCGGGCCGTCGGGCTGCGGCAAGTCGACCACGCTCAACTGCATCGCCGGCCTGCTGGCGATCTCGGCCGGCCGCATCCTGCTCGACGGCCGGCGGATCGACCCGCTGCGCCCGGAGGAGCGCGGCTTCGGCATGGTGTTCCAGAACTACGCGCTGTTCCCGCATCTCAGCGTGCGCCAGAACGTCGGCTTCGGCCTGAAGATGCGCGGCGTCGGCCGTGAGGAGACCCGCCGGCGCGTCGAGGAAGCGATCCGCCTGGTGCGCCTCGGCGGCCAGGAGGAGAAGCTGCCGGGGCAGCTCTCCGGCGGCCAGCAGCAGCGCGTCGCCATCGCCCGGGCGGTGGTGATCGAGCCGCCGCTGGTGCTGATGGACGAGCCGCTCTCCAACCTCGACGCCAAGCTGCGCCTGGAGATGCGGGCCGAGATCCGCCGCATCCACAACACGCTCGGCGCGACCACCATCTACGTCACCCACGACCAGGACGAGGCGCTGTCGCTGGCCGACCGCATCGTCGTGCTGCGCGACGGCGTCATCCGCCAGGTCGGCACGCCGCGCGAGCTCTACGAGACGCCGGCCGACGTCGACGTCGCCGAGTTCATGGGCTTTCGCAACGCCGTGCCCGGCACCTGGCGCGCCGGCGCCGGCGGCGAGACGCGCATCGAGGCGGCGGAGGCGGTGCTGACCGGCCGCGCCCAGGGCGCGCTGGCGGACGGGGCGCCGGTGCTGGCGGTGTTCCGGCCCGACGATCTCGTCGCCGGCCCCGCCTCGGCCGGCGGCATTCCGGCCGTGGTGGAGACCATGGAATATCGCGGGCGCGAATTCGTCGGCTCGGCCCGCACGCCCGGCGGCCTGTCGCTGGTGTTCCGCGCGGAGACGCCGGCCGAGGTCGGCGCGGCCATCGCCCTGGTGCCCGATCCCGCCAAGGTCCTGGTCTTTCCACGGACGGGGGGGCCGCGATGAGCGGCCGGGACGAGGGCCCGGACTGGCGCCGGCGCCTCGCCGCCCGCGGCATCGACGGGGTGACGCTGCTGGTCGTGCCGGCGCTGCTCTTGATCCTCCTGCTGTTCGTCTATCCCTTCGCCTATGGCCTGGTGCTGTCCTTCGAGCCGAAGGAGGGCGGCCCGTTCGGCAACTATGTCGCCTTCTTCTCCGATCCCTTCCTCTACGACACGATCCCGGCGACGCTGTGGATCGCCGTGCCGGTGACGCTGGTCAGCCTGGTGCTGGCCCTGCCCATCGCCTTCCGCGTCCGCCTGATGCGGCGCCAGCGCCTGCTCACCACCATCCTGGTGATCCCGATCACGCTGGGCACCGTGCTGGTGGCCGAGGGCCTGCTCAACTATCTCGGGCCCCAGGGCTGGTTCAACCGCACCCTGATCTGGCTCGGCCTGATCGAGAAGCCGCTGCGGCTGGTGCACAACTACTGGGGCGTGTTCGCCTCGCTGCTGATCACCGGCTTCCCCTTCACCTTCCTGCTCACCCTCTCCTATGTCTCGGGCATCGACCCGGCGCTGGAGCGGGCCGCGGCGACGCTCGGCGCCGATGCGCGGCGGCGTTTCGTGCATGTCTTCCTGCCGCTGCTGGTGCCCGGCCTCGCCATCAATTTCTGCCTGTCCTTCGTGCAGAGCTTCTCGGTCTTCCCCTCCGCCGTGCTGCTCGGCGCGCCGGCGGGGGAGACGCGGGTGATCTCGATCGCCGCCTACCAGGCCGCCTTCGAGCGCTACGACGCCTCGATGGGCGCGGCCATCGCCATCATCATGGGGCTGGTGCAGCTCGCCGTGGTGGTGGCGGTGCTGGCGGCACGCGGCCTGTTCTATCGCGGCTCGACCGCCGGCTCGAAGGGGTGAGGCCGTGATCCGCGACACCACGACCGGCGCCCGGCTCTGGTCCACCCTGGTCTGGGTCCTGACCGGCTTCTTCGTGCTCAACGTCGCCGCGATGATGGCGACGGTCGTGACGAGCTCGTTCTCGACCCGCTGGCTGCAGTCCTGGCTGCCGGCCGGCTACACCACGCGCTGGTACCTCGCCGCGTGGCGCGAGTTCCAGCTCGGCGACGTGCTGCTGACGACCTTCGAGGTGGTGGGAGCCGTGGTCCTGCTCTCCGGCCTGATCGGCGTGCCCGCCGCCTATGCCATGGCCCGGCGCGACTTCTCCGGCAAGCGCCTGGTGCTGCTGATCTTCCTGCTGCCGCTCCTGGTGCCGCCGATGACCTTCGGCATCCCGCTCGCCACCGTGCTCTACCAGCTCGGGCTCGGCGGCACCTTCTGGGGCGTGGTGCTGGCCAATCTCGTGCCCTCGGTGCCCTTCGTCATCATGGTGATGATCCCCTTCATCGAGCAGATCGACCCGAAGGTGGAGGCGGCGGCGCGGGTGTTCGGCGCCGGCACGCTGCAGCTCTTCCGCCACGTGCTGATCCCGATGCTGACGCCGGGCGTGCTGGCGGCGCTGCTGCTGGTGCTGGTGCGCACCATCGCCATGTTCGAACTGACCTTCCTCACCGCCGGCCCGACCAGCCAGACCCTGGTGGTGGCGCTCTACTATTCCGTGTTCGCCGCCGGCGTGCGCGCCGTGCAGTCGATCGACGCCATGGCGGTGGTCTACACCGCCACCACCCTGGTCTGGCTGCTGATCGCCCTGCGCTTCGTCAACCCGACCCAGATCGTCGGCCGCGGCGGGCGGCGGTGAGGGGTGGCGGTCTTTGCCGGTGTCGGCCGAGGGCAGCGCCCCGATCGGCTGCCTGGCATAGAAGTGCACCAATGCCTTGTGTTAATATATCCAAACAGGTATATTTATTGCGATGGCACGCCCTCCCATCCTGTCGGGTGAAAAGCCCCTCCATTGGGTGGGAACGTCCAAGCACGATTTCCTCGCGTTTCCCGACGCGGTAAAAAGTGACATGGGCTATGCCCTCGGCTTGGCACAACTCGGCGGCAAGCACCCACACGCCAAGCCCTGGAAGGGAGAGGGTCCCGGCGTGTTCGAGGTGGTCGAGGACCATGACGGCGACACCTATCGTGCCGTTTACACCGTGCGGTTCGAAGGTGTCGTGTATGTGCTGCATGCCTTCCAGAAGAAGAGCCCTTCGGGAAGACGGACTGCAACACCGGACGTTGCGCTGATTGCCGGGCGGTTGAAGCGAGCCCGGGAAGACTACGAGGCGAACCGATGACCGACAGCCGAGGGGGGTTCGAGATGACCGTCGAGCGTGGAACTGGCAATGTGTTCGCCGACCTCGGCTTGCCCGATGCGGCCAACCGGCAGACCAAGACCCGTCTAGCCCTGGCGGTGACCGAGATCATCAAGGATCGCAAGCTGCGCCAGGTTGAGGCCGCGAAAGTGCTCGGCATCCCGCAGTCGAAGGTCTCCGCGTTGATGAACTACCGGCTGGATGGGTTTTCGGTGGAACGGCTGATGAGCTTCCTGACGCGGCTCCATCGCGATGTCGAGATCGTCATCCGGCCGAGCAGGGACGACGGCGAAGGCCGCGTCTCCGTCCACGCGCTGCTCTGATCGGACGCTCGAACCTGCGGGAAGGCGCCTGGCGTGCGCGCCGTGCAGTCGATCGACGCCATGGCTGTCGTCTACACCGCCACCACCCTGGTCTGGCTGCTGATCGCCCTGCGCTTCGTCAACCCGACCCAGATCGTCGGCCGCGGCGGGCGGCGGTGAGGGCGCTGAAGCCCCGTCCCGCCTCATCCTGCCGGTCAGCCGGCGCGCGGATGAAGAAACGCGATGAGGTCTGCCGCGGATCGTCGGCATGCGATATTCCATGGATGGAATAATCTTGCGTTATTACATCCATGGAATATTTTGGGCGACGGCATGGGCTGCGATGTCGAGTACACGGATGAGTTTGGCACGTGGTATGAGACCCTGATCGAGGGAATCCAGGACGATATCGACCGGGCGGTCGGCATGCTGGAGGCCAGAGGCCCCCAACTGCCGTTCCCTTACTCATCGGGGATCGAGGGCTCGCGGCACACCCATATGCGCGAGTTGCGTATCCAGAGCGGTAGCGAGCCTTACCGGGTCTTCTATGCCTTCGATCCCCGGCGGACGGCCATTCTGCTCATCGGCGGCAGCAAAGCCGGGCACGATCGCTTCTACGAGACGATGATCCCGGTCGCCGACCGCCTGTACGAGGAGCACCTGATCGAGATCAGGAAGGAAGGACTGATATGACCGGACGCCGCCCATTCGATGAGCTGCGCAAGGGAATGGCGCCGGAGCGCCGTACCCGCAATGCCGAAGCCACCAAGGCCATGCTCCACGAGATGGCGCTGCATGAGCTGCGCCAAGCCCGCGAGAAGTCGCAGGAGGAGCTTGCCCGCGACCTGCATGTCGGGCAGCCGGCCGTTGCCAGGCTGGAGCGTCGGGCCGACATGTATGTGAGCAACCTGCGCCGTTATATCGAGGCGCTGGGGGGCAAGCTGGAGATCACGGCGCGCTTCCCGGACGCGTCGGTATCGATCACCAACTTCAGCGAACTCGCCGAGCCCGAGGAGCAGCGGCCGGCATAACCGAGCGATATCGCGCGATCTCCGTCCGCGCGTGGCCGAAGCCGGCGTGGGAGGAATCGGAGGCGGCAGCCGGCGGGGGCCGAGGCGAAAGACCTCGACCGTTCGGCACCGGCGTATCTCTCCCCGCCACGCCCGTGCCCGCGTGGAGAACGCCACCCACGCAAATCGGTCGCGCCGCCAATGCTGGCTGACCCGGGCGAGCCCGCCCTGACGATCCTCCACGGCTATGGGGCTGCCTGGGGCGTGACGGGCACGCCCGCGACGCGCAGAGGTGAGCTCGACCCTGCTCGCTCCCATCGCGCCCTCTTGCGCGTCGTCGGGGCCCGGTCTAGCATCCCTTCGTCCGATATACTGATCATCGTTCCACTATATTGGACTTCATAAGAACAGCCGCACGGCTGAGCTTCCGGGACGCGCTTCCCGGGGGCCAAAGCGCCGGGCACCATCGAAGGGATCGTGACATGAAGCTTTCACTCCGAACGGCCGCGAGCGCCCTGTGCCTCGGCCTGCTCACAGCGCTCGCCGCGACCACGGCGGCCGAGGCCGCGGCCAAGTGCATCAAGGGCGACCGCAAGCCGCCCTACACCATCGGCTGGGCCAACATCTATTCGGTGCCGACCTGGATGAAGCAGACCCAGGGCACCATCGAGGCCGAGGTCGCCGACCTCAAGAAGCAGGGCCTCGTCGACAAGCTGGTGGTCACGGACGCCCAGGGCGACGCCAACATCCAGATCCAGCAGATCCAGTCGATGATCGACGCCAATGTCGACGCCATCATCCTGATCGCCGGCTCCTCCACCGCCCCCGCCCGCGTCATCGCCGACGCCTGCGCCAAGGGCATCGCCATCATCAATTTCGACAGCCTGGTCGACACCGACCAGGTCACCGCCAAGATCAACACCGATTCGTCCCAATGGGGCGCCGGCGCCGCCAAGTTCCTGATCGACGCGATCGGCGGCAAGGGCAAGATCATCGTCCTCAACGGCCCGGCCGGCGTCTCCGTCTCCGACGACCGCCGCAAGGGCGCCGAGCCGGTGCTGAAGGCCCATCCCGACGTGCAGATCCTGGCCGAGACCAACACCGCCTACAACACCGCGCCGGCCCAGGAGGCGGTGACCAGCCTGCTCTTCGCCAATCCCGAGATCGACGGCGTGCTCTCCCTCGGCGGCGCCCTCTCCGCCGGCGCGGTCCTCGCCATGGACAAGCAGGGCCGGGCGATGGTGCCGATCACCGGCGAGAACGCCCGCCAGTTCCTCGAATTGTGGAAGGAGAAGGACCTCAAGGCCTGGGCCACCATGCAGCCCAACTGGCTCGGCGCCTTCGCGACCTATGTCGCGGTCCAGGCGCTTTCCGGCAAGGACGTGCCCGCCTTCGTCAAGATCCCGCTGCCGGTGATCGACAATTCCAACATCGACCAGTACCTGGCCCGCGCCAAGGACTTCCCGGCCGACGGCTATATCTTCTCGCCCTACGACCAGGCGCTGTTCGAGAAGCTGCTGGCCGGAAAGTAAGCGCCGCCAGGGACCAGGCATGACGTTTGCTGCCCCCCTCTCCCGGCTGGGAGAGGGGTTCCCCGTGCTCCATCGACTCACGTCGCGCGCGCCGTATCGCGTCCACGAGACCTCTTCATGCCCGAACCCGTCCTGGCCGCCCGCGGGGCGACCCGTTCCTTCTTCGGCAACACCGTGCTGCGGGACGTGTCGATCCGCCTGGAACCCGGCCGCATCCACGCCCTGCTCGGCGAGAACGGCGCCGGCAAGTCGACCCTGATCAACCTCCTCTCCGGCGCGCTGCGCCCCGACGGCGGCTCGATCGAGATCGACGGCAAGCCGCAGGCGCGGTACGGCCCGCCAGCCGCCCGGCGGGCCGGCATCGCCGTGGTGCAGCAGGAGCTCAGCCTCACCAGCCATCTCTCCATCGCCGAGAATATCGGCCTCGGCGCCTATCCCCGCCGCTTCGGCTTCGTCGACTATGTCGGCCTGGGGCGCGAGGCGGCTCATGTCTGCGCCCTGGTCGGCCTCGACGAGCCGCTCGCCACGCCCGTCGGCGAGCTGCCGCTCGGCCGGCGCCAGATGGTCGAGATCGCCAAGGCGCTGTACCGCAGGCCGCGGGTGCTGATCCTCGACGAGCCGACCTCCTCGCTCTCCGCCCACGAGACCGCGGCCCTGGTCGCCGTGCTGCACCGGCTGAGAGACCAGGGCACCGCCATCCTCTACATCTCGCACCGGCTCAACGAGGTGCTGACCCTGTGCTCGCACGTCACCGTGCTCAAGGACGGACAGGTGACCGCCGACCGGCCGATGCAGGACCTCGACGCCGCCGGCCTGGTCCGCCTGATGGTCGGCCGCGATCCCGGCGACATCTTCCCCGCCTGGCAGCGCCAGGAGGAGCGGCCGCCCGTCGTCGAGGTCCGCGGCTTCCATGCCGGCATGATGCAGGGCGTCGACCTCGACATCCGCGCCGGCGAGGTGCTCGGCATCGGCGGCCTGGTCGGCCAGGGCCAGGAGGACCTGCTCCTCGGCCTCTACGGCGCCATCCGCGCCGGCGCCGACAGGGCCACGGTCGGCGGCGAGCCCGGACTGCCGGCCTCGGTGCCGCGGGCCAACCGCCTCGGCCTCGCCTATGTCCCGGCCGACCGCAAGCGCGAAGGCCTGCACCTCGTCCACACCATCCTCGCCAACCTGATGCTTCCCGCCCAGGCCCGGGCTCCGGCCCTCGCCCCGCGCAGCCGGGCGCGGGAGCGGCTGGCCGGCCGGGGCCTGGCGGCGCGCCTCGCCATCAAGGGCGACCTCGACCGGCCGGCGCTCGCCCTCTCCGGCGGCAACCAGCAGAAGGTGGCGCTGGCCAAATGGATGCCGCACGAGCCGAAGGTGCTGCTGCTCAACGATCCCACCCGCGGCGTCGACGTCGAGACCAAGCGCGAGATCTATGCCATGCTGCGCCGCTTCGCGGCCGAGGGCCGGGCGGTGGTGCTCCTGAGCTCCGACACGCCCGAGCTGGTGCATCTGTGCGACCGGGTCGCGGTGGTGCGCGACGGACGCATCGTCGCCGCGCTCGAGCGCGAGGCCCTGTCGGAGGAAAGCATCGTCGGCGCCGCCATGGGCGCGACCGCAGGGGAGGCCGCCCATGCCTGACGCGACGATGCGGGGGCCGGCCCCCGGCCGGCTCTATGCGGCGATCCAGGGCCGGCGCAATGCCGGCTCGCTCGGCCTCTTCGCCGTGGTCGCGGCCTTCCTCCTCGCCTATGCCGTGCTGCATCCCGGGCTCCTCACCCCGGCGGGCCTGGCCAAGTTCACCCAGAGCTGGTTTCCCCTCGCCCTGGTCGCGATGGCGCAGGCCATGCTGATGCTGGCCGGCGGCATCAGCCTCGCCATCGGCCCGACGGTCAGCCTCGGCGCCGTCATCGCCGCGACCGTGATGGCCGGGGGCGGCGGCGTCGCCGGCGGCATCGCCGCGGTGGCGCTGGCCGGCCTCGCCAGCGGCCTCGTCACCGGCCTGATCGTCGTGCGCCTCAACCTGCCGGCCATCGTCGTCACCCTGGCCGGCTCCTTCATCATCAGCGGCGCCGCGCTGGTGGTCCTGCCGAGGCCCGGCGGCAGCGTGCCGGACTGGCTCTCCGACCTCCTGGCTGGCAACAGCCCGACGGCGCTGGCGATCCTGGTCCTGGTGGTGCTGGCCTGGAAGGCCTATCTCGCCACGCCCCTCGGCCTCAGCCTCTATGCCGCCGGCGAGAACCCGGTCGGGGCCTACCGCTCCGGCGTGCCGGTCGACCGCGCCCGCATCGCCGCCTATGCGCTCTCCAGCCTGCTCGCCGCCGGCGCCGGGCTGTTCGTCGCCGCCCAGACCGGCTCGGGCGACCCGCTGATCGGCCAGGCCTTCACGCTCAACTCCATCGCCGCCGCCGTGCTGGGCGGCATCGGCTTCCTCGGCGGCCAGGGCACCATGCGCGGCGCGCTGGCCGGCAGCCTGCTGCTCAGCGTCATGATCAGCGTGATGTTCCACCTCGGCTTCTCGCCGGTTTCGCAATATGTGGCGCAGGGCCTGATCATCATCGGCGCCGTCGCCCTGCCGCAGCTGCGCAAGGCCCTGCTGCCATGACCCTGTCCCCTCGCCTCAAGAGCATCCTCGCCCACCGCGCCGTCCTCACCGCCCTGCTGGTCGTCGCGGTGTGGATCGGCGCCAGCTTCGTCTCGCGCGGCTTCGGCGCCTATGGCCATCTGCGCTATCTCCTGGAGCTCGCCGCCGTGATCGGGCTCGTCGCCATCGGCCAGACCTTCGTGGTCATCGCCGGCGGCATCGACCTCTCCGTGGCGGCGCTGGTGACCGTGGCCGCCGTGGCGCTGCCGCTCCTCTCCGTCTCCGGGGACGAGACCGGACTGGTGCCGGTCGTCGGCGTGCTGGCGCTGACCAGCCTGATCGGCCTCCTCAACGGCGCCGGCATCGCCTGGCTCCGGGTGCATCCGATGATCATGACCCTGGCCATGGCGACCTTCCTGCAGGGCCTGCTGATCATCATCGCCGGCGGCAGCGCCATCACGCCCTCCAACCCGCTGGTCTCCTGGCTCGGCTCGGCCCGGCCGGCCGGCATCCCCGCCGGCATCCTGCTCTGGATCGCCTGCGCCGCCCTCGCCTTGCTGGTGCTGCACGTCACGCCCTTCGGCGCCCGGGTCTACGCCCTCGGCGCCAACGAGCTGGCGGCGCGCCTCTCCGGCGTGCCGGTGCCGGCGACCATCCTCGCGGTCTATGCCCTCAGCGGCTTCGCCGCCGGGCTCGCGGGCGTGCTGGTGCTCGGCAACAACGGCCAGGGCTATGTCGGCGTGGGCGATCCCTACCTCCTCGCCTCGATCGCCGCCGTGGTGCTCGGCGGCACCTCGATCTTCGGCGGCCGCGGCACCTATGCCGGCACCATCCCCGGCGCCATCCTGCTGGTGACCATCACCGCCCTGATCACCGTGATCAACGCCTCGCCGGGCTGGCGCAGCATCCTGTTCGGCTCGCTGATCCTGGCGCTGCTGCTGCTCTCGGGGCGCGAGGCGGCGCGGCGGTGATGGGCGGGGTGGAAAGAAAGACCTCAGGCGCGCCGCTAGCCGCTCCCCTCCCCCTTGCGGGGAGGGGTGAGGGGTGGGGGTCCCTCAGAATAGGGCGCGACGTCGGTCGAAAGGCCTTGTCCCTGACTTTCCATCCGCCATGGCGGGCGTTACGACCCCCACCCCTTACCCCTCCCCGCAAGGGGGAGGGGATTGGCTGGCGTTGCGCCTCGTTCAACGAGCGTTGCGTCCGACCCAGGCGTAACCGAAGCCCCCTACCCCACCCCATACACCCTCCGCGCCGTGTCGTGGAACACCGCCCGCTGTTCGTCCCGGCTGAGATCCGCGGTGAGCGCACGCAGCGTCCCCACCACCTCTCCATAGCTTGCATGCAGCCCCGCCACCGGGAAATCGCTGCCGAACATCGTGCGCTCCGGCCCGAAGCCGTCGAGGCAATGGCCGATCACCGGGCGCATGCTCTCCAGCGTCCAGTGCGGGTCATAGGCGACGAGGTCGGAGATCTTGATCACCACGTTCGGCCGCCGCGCCAGCTCGGCGAGGCCGCGCCGCCAGACCGCCATACCCTCGGGATCGCGGTCGATCGGGCTGCCGCCGTGCTCCAGCACGAAGAGCTGGTCGGGGTGGTCGGCGACGAGCCGTGCCGCCTCGGCGAGCTGCGGCGGGAACAGCATGAGGTCGAAGACGAGGCCGTGGCGCTGCAGTCGGGCGAGGCCGGCGCGCCAGGCCGGATCGGCCATCAGGTCGCCGCGCGGCGCGAAGCGCCGGGCCGGATCCGGCGTCCAGCTGAGGATGTCGCGTATCCCCGCGACCCGCGGATTGGCCGCCTGCGCCTCGATCTGCGCCGCCGCGCCGACATCGGCCAGCGCCACGCGCGCGACATAGCGGCTGGCGACGCCGCCGGCCTTGTCGAGGCCGTCGAGCCAGCGCGTCTCGCCGAGGCCGTCGCCCTCCTGCCAGCCGGCCTCGACATGCACGCTCGCCACGACAGTCTGGCCGGCGGCGTCGGCCAGGAAATCGGCAGGGAGGTAATTGCGCCGGATCGGTCCGAGATCGCCGAGGCCGCCGAGTTCGCCGGCCGTGGCCGCAAGCCAGGGATGCCGGCCCATCGCCAGGTCCCACAGATGATGGTGCGCGTCGATCACCGGCCCGTCATACATCGCCCGTCCTCCATGGCCGCCCAGCCAGACCCTGATTTGCCGAGGGATGCAAGATGACCACCGACGCCCCGACACTTCTGCCCGCCCCGCTCCTGTCTGCCTCAGCCCGGCCGGTGCTGCTCGACGACAGCCTGCGCGGCGTGCCGCCGGGCACCGCGGATCTCTCCGCCGCGGACCTGCCGCTCCTGCGCTGGCACCCCGCGGATGGGCGCATGGCGCTCCCGGTGCTGACGCTGGACGAGACCGCCTTCCGCGCCAACCGCGACCTGTTCCTGTCCTATGCCCGGGAGCAGGGCGTCGCCGTCGCCCCGCACGCCAAGACGCCGATGGCGCCAGACCTCGCCCGCGCCCTGGTCGAGGGTGGGGCCTGGGGCACAACCGTGGCCGACATCCGCCAGGCCGGCGTGATGCTGCGCGCCGGGCTCGACCGGCTGATCCTGGCCAACGGCATCGGCGGGGCCGGCGGCGCCGGCCGGCTCGCCGCCCTCATCCGCCGCTATCCCGGAGCGCTGCTGCATGTCTTCGTCGATTCGGTGGCTGCCGCTTCCGCGCTCGCCGCGGCCTGGCGCGCCGATCCCGCCCTGCCGCCGCTGCGCGTGCTGGCCGAGACCGGCGCCGCCCGCGGCGGGGCGCGCAGCCTCGCCGAGGTCGAGGCCATTCTCGACGTCGTCCTCGCCAGCGGCGGCCGGCTGGAGCCGGCGGGCGTCGCCACCTATGAGGGCGCCGCGGCGGTCGCCTCCCCCGAGCGCACGCTCGAGATCATTGCCGGGCTGCTCGAATTGACCGCGGAGGCCTTCGCCCTGCTGCGCCGCCGGCTCGGCGACCGTCGGCCGCTGATCGTCACCGCCGGCGGCTCGGTGTTCTTCGACCGGGTGATCGCGGCGCTCGGGCCCGTGGTCGCCGCGGACGGGGCGGCCGAGCTGGTGCTGCGCAGCGGCGCCATCTTCTTCCATGACCATGGCGTCTACGACCGTGCCTTCGCCGCCCTCGACGCGCGGCAGGGCTTCCACCCGGGTGGCGCACCGGCCGCCGCCCGCGCCCTGTTCCGGCCGGCGCTGCGGCTCTGGGCCGAGGTGCTGTCGCGCCCCGAGCCTGGCCTCGCCGTCTGCGGCCTCGGCATGCGCGACGCCTCCTTCGACCAGGGCTTTCCCTCGGCCCTCGCCATCTGGCGCGACGGCCGGCGCCAGGACCGGCCCCCCGCGGCCGAGGTGACCAAGCTCAACGACCAGCACGCCTTTCTCGCGCTCGGCCCGGGCGCCGACATCCGGGTCGGCGACGTCGTCGAGTTCGGCATCTCCCATCCCTGCACCTGCCTCGACCGCTACCGCGTCCTCTTCGGAGCCGATGGCAAGGGCTTCGTGCAGCACGCCTTCCCCACCTTCTTCGGCTAGGGCTCGAGCCATGCATTCCGGCGTCTTCCATGACCTCGATTTCGAGCGCGACGGCAAGGCCCGCGGCCATGTCAGCATGCCGTTCTCGGTCGACCGCTCGCCCTATTTCCACGTGCGCACCCCTGTCGTCACCGTGCGCAACGGCCCGGGGCCGCGTCTGCTGCTGATGGCCGGCAACCATGGCGACGAGTACGAGGGCGAGTTGACGCTGGCCCGCCTCGCCCGCCGCCTGGAGCCGGCCGACATCCGCGGCGCCGTCACCATTCTCCCGGTCGCCAACCGGCCGGCGGTCATTGCGGCGAAGCGCTGCTCGCCGCTCGACGCGGGCAACCTCAACCGCGCCTTCCCCGGCGATCCCCTGGGCGCACCGACCGGCCGCCTCGCCTGGATGCTGGAGAAGGAGATCTTCCCGCGCCACGACGTGGTGCTCGACCTCCATTCCGGCGGCACCTCCATGGCGCACCTGCCCTGCTCGCTGATCGAGAAGGACGAGGACACCGCCCGCCACGCCCGGGCGCTCGACCTCCTGCAGGCGCTCGGCATGCCCTACGGCTTCGTCGCCGCGAACGGGCCGGGCGCGCCGACCTCGATGGGCGCCGCCCGCCGGGCCGGCGCCATCGGCGTCAGCGGCGAGTTCGGCGGCGGCGGCACCACCACGCCGGCCAGCATGGCGCTGACCGCCCGCGCCATCGACGGGCTGATGATGCGCCTCGGCATCACCGCGGCGCCGCTGCTCGGCGAGCATGCGCCGGTGGAGCGGCCGACCGCGCTGCTCTCGCTCGCCCGCCATTCCCAGGCGATCTACGCCGAGCGCCGCGGCTGGTGGGAGCCGGCGGTCGAGCCGGGCGCGGCCGTCGCGGCGGGCGATCTCGCCGGCTGGTATCATGACCTCGACGACGACACGGCGCAGGAGCAGCCCCTGCGCTTCGCCGAGGCCGGCATCGTCATCTCCTGCCGGCTGCACACCATGTCGGAAGCCGGCGACTGCCTGATCCAGGTGGCCGAGCCGCTGCGGGCCTGAAGGGAGCACGCCATGAACCGCTCGATCTGGACCTATCCCTGGGACGTGCAGGACCTCGGCCTCGACACGGTGTGCGGCGAGATCCGCGATGCCTGCGGCCTCGACGGCATCAGCCTGGCGACCTCCTACCATGCCGGCCGCTTCCTCCAGCCGCGCAGCCCGCGCCGCCGCTCCTACTTCCCCGAGGACGGCACCATCTATTTCCGGCCGACGCTGGAGCGCTGGGCCGACCTCGCCGTCACGCCCGAGGTCGCCTCGATCGTCGCCGAGCAGGACGTCTTCGCCGGGCTCCTGGCGGCGCGCGAGCGCTCGGGCCTCGGCGTCTCCTGCTGGACGGTCTGCCTCCACAACACCCGGCTCGGCATGCGCCATCCCGACGTGGTGGCGCGCAACGCCTTCGGCGATCCCAGCTATTTCAGCCTCTGCCCGTCCAACGAAGACGCGCGCGCCTATGTCCGCACCCTGGTGGCCGACCTCACCCACACCTGGCGGCCGGACCGGGTGGAGCTGGAGAGCCCCTGCTTCATGGACTTCGTCCACGGCTACCACCACGAGAAGGACGGCGTCGGCCTCACGCCGGACGCCAATTTCCTGATGTCGCTGTGCTTCTGCCCGGCCTGCACCGAGCGGGCGACCCGCGCCGGCGTGCCGGTCGAGGCGGCGCGGCAGCTGGTGCGCGGCTGGATCTGCGAGGCCTGCGAGCAAGAGGTGCCACAGGCCCGCTTTCCCGATTTTCCCGGCGCCGGCCTCACCGCCTTCGCGCCCTGGCCGGAGCTCCATGCCTTCCTCGCCTGGCGCTTCGAGCCGGTGACCAGCCTCGTCGCCGAGATCCGCGAGGCCGCCCATCCCGATAGCCAGGTGGTGACGATCGATCTCAGCGAAGGCTGGCTCGGCGGCTGCGACCATGCGGCGATCGCCCGCGCCTGCGACGGCCTGCTGATCTGCGCCTATGACATGGACGCGGCGGCGACGCACGCCGTGCTGGCCAGGGCCCGCGCCGCGGCCGGCCCGGACAAGGTCGTCGGCGCCGGATTCCGGGTGTTCCATCCCGAGATGGCGGGCGCGGACGACCTCGCCGCCAAGGTCGCGGCGGCGGAAGCCGGCGGGGCGCGGGCCTTCAACTTCTACAATTATGGCCTGATCCCGCAGCCCCGCCTCGCCTGGATCCGCCGCGCGGTGGACGGGCTGGCGAGTAACAACGTGAAGCCTGCAATTCCGGTGCCTGGCAGAACTGTCGAGAAACGCTGATCATATATTCTCGACGTATCTCCACGCACAACCGTCATGGGCGGACTTGATCCGCCCATCCACGCGAACGTGACGATGGCCAGCGCTTGCCACGCCGCCACCGGTGCTTTGCCGCACTGCCGGCGTTCGCGTGGATGGCCGGGACAAGCCCGGCCATGACGGCACGGTTGAGTACAATGCGGAGAGGGCGGTGCCGCCCGCGACGTCATGGGCGGACTTGATCCGCCCATCCACGCGAACTCGACATGGAACTATGTTCGCGTGGATGGACGGGACAAGCCCGTCCATGACGACGAAGGTTGCGCCCTTGAAAGAAATTGCGGGCATGCGTCGAGCAGAAAGTGAAGAACGAGGGTCTCGCTCCCCTTGCCAGGGCCCGGCCCGATCTGGTGAAACGTTTATCCCGCCTTCCGGACCTTTCCCATGCAGTACCGCCCGCTCGGCCGCACCGGCCAGACCGTCTCCGTCATCTGCCTCGGCACCATGACCTGGGGCGACCAGAACACGGCCGAGGAGGGCTTCGCCCAGATGGACTACGCCCTCGACCGGGGCGTGACCTTCTTCGACACGGCCGAGCTCTATTCGGTTCCGCCCAAGGCCGAGACGACGGGCTCGACCGAGCGGATCATCGGCGACTGGTTCGCCTCGCGCAAAAGCCGCGACCAGGTGATCCTCGCCTCCAAGGTGGTCGGCGCCTCGGCCATGACCTGGTTCCGCGACGACGGGTCCGAGAGCCGCCTCAACCGGGCGCAGATGACCGAGGCGCTGGACAAGAGCCTGAAGCGCCTCAGGACCGATTATATCGACCTCTACCAGCTGCATTTCCCCGAGCGGCCGATGCAATGGGGTGCCAATCCCACCGCGTTCCGGCCCTCGCCGCAGACCGAGACCACCACCATCGCCGAGCAGCTCGAGGTGCTCGACGATTTCGTCAAGGCCGGCAAGGTGCGCTGGGTCGGCCTCTCCAACGAGAGCGCCTGGGGCGCCATGACCTTCCTCAGGGAGAGCGAGGTCAAGGGCCTGCCCCGCATGCAGTCGATCCAGAACGCCTATTCCCTGATCAACCGCACCTTCGAGACCGGCCTCGGCGAGGTCGCCATGCGCGAGGGGCTCGGCCTGCTGGCCTATTCGCCGCTGGCCCAGGGCTACCTCACCGGCAAGTACCAGGGTGGCGCGCTGCCGCCGGGCTCGCGCAAGGCGCTCTACAACCGCCTGCAGCGCTACGAGAAGCCCGGCGCGGCCGTCGCCATCGACGCCTATGTCGCCCTGGCGGCCAGATCCGGCCTCGACCCGGCGCAGCTGGCGCTCGCCTTCGTCAACACCAGGCCGTTCCTGACCGCGACCATCATCGGCGCCTCGACCATGGCCCAGCTCAAGACCGCGATCGATTCGATCGACGTCGTCCTGCCGCCGGAGCTGGAGGCCGAGATCGACGCCATCCACCAGTTGCACATGAACCCGGCGCCCTGACCGCGGGCTCCCGCCATGCCGCGCCTCTTCACCGCCCTGGAAGTGCCCGAGACCGTCGGCATGGCCCTCTCGCTGCTGCGCGGCGGCCTGCCGGGCGCGCGCTGGATCGATGTCGAGAACTACCACATCACCCTGTGCTTCATCGGCGACCTCGACGACGCCCTCGCCCGCGACGTCGCCGAGGCGCTCGACGGGGTGAGGCGGCCGGCCTTCGAGGTGACGGTCGCCGACCTCGACGCCTTCGGCGGCGCCCGGCCCAAGGCGGTCTATGCCGCGGTGGCGCCGGTCCCGGCCCTCATGGAGCTGCAGGCGGCGCAGGAGCGGCTGCTGCGCCGCCTCGGCGTGCCCATGGAGAACCGCCAGTATACCCCGCACGTCACCCTGGCGCGCCTGCGGGTCGAGGCGACCGCCCGCCGCACCGCCGACTGGCTGGCCCTGCGCGGCGGCGGCCGGCATTCCTTCCGCGCCGAGCGCTTCGTCCTGATGTCTTCGCGTGATTCCGTCGGCGGCGGGCCCTATATCATCGAGGAGGCCTACGATCTTCAGGGGGCGGCATGAACGATGAGCAGGAAGCCCGGCGCATCCTCGACCGGGTCGACCGCGAAGGCGACGTGCTCGGCTCGGCGCTGCGCCGCACCGCCGACCATTTCGCCGCCCGCGAGGCCGACCCCGCCGACAGGATCGAGCTCTGGGGCCGGCGCATCGGCCGCGGGCTCTCGCTGGTCGGCGTGATCGTGCTGGCCATCCTCCTCGTGCGGCAATTGGGTGCCCGATGACCGATCTCGATCTCGCCGGGCTCAGCGCCCCGACCCTCGCCGATTTCGAGCGCCTGGCCGAGGAGGCCTATGCGCGCCTGCCCCCGGCGTTCCGGCGCATGAGCGCCGGCGTCATCATCCGCGTCGAGGATTTCCCGACCGACGCGGTGCTCGACGAGCTCGGCATCGAGGACGAGTTCGACCTGCTCGGCCTGTTCCAGGGCGTCGGCCTGGCGCAGGCGACCGCCACCGGCCATACCGGCCAGATGCCGAACATGGTCTCCCTCTATCGCCGGCCGATCCTCGACTATTGGGCCGAGCACGAGGAGACGCTCGGCCATCTCGTCACCCATGTCCTGGTCCACGAGATCGGCCATCATTTCGGCCTGTCCGACGACGACATGGAGGCGATCGAAGCGGCCGCCGACCCCGATTAGGGCTTGAGCATGCCGGGGTTGCACCTGCTGCTCGACGTCTGGGACCGTTTCGCCGAGGATGACGGCTGGCCGATGGCGAGCCATATGGCGCTCTCGGCCTTGATGGCGCTGTTCCCCTTCCTGATCTTCGTCACCGCCCTCGCCGGCCAGCTCACCACGCCGGCGGTGCAGGCGGAGATCGTGCGCCTCCTGTTCGAGACCTGGCCGCATATGGTGGCCGCGCCGATCGCCGACGAGGTCAACAAGGTGCTGGGCAATTCCCGGCCCGGCGTGCTGACCTTCGGCGCGGTCCTCTCCTTCCTGCTCGCCACCAACGGCGTCGAGGCGATGCGCGTCGGCGTCAACCGCGCCTATCGCGTGCGCGAGATGCGCCCGTTCTGGCTGCTGCGCCTGCAGGGCCTGCTCTTCGTCGTCATCGGCGCCCTCGCCCTGATGGTGCTGGCCGGCTTCGTGCTGTTCTGGCCGGTGCTCTGGGATGCCGCCGTCACCCTGGTGCCGCCGCTCGGCGATCTCGCCATGCCGGTCACGGCCCTGCGCTATGCCGCCGCCTTCGTCGTGCTCGGCAGCGCCATCGTGCTGGTCCATCTCTTCCTGGCCGCCGGCGAGCGCAGGCTCGCCGACGTCTGGCCCGGCGTGCTGCTCACCTTCGTGTTCTGGCTGGCGGGCGGCGGCCTGTTCGGCATCTATCTCGCCGACTTCGCCAGCTATTCCCGCACCTATGCGGGCCTCGCCGGCGTGGTGGCGGCGCTGTTCTTCCTCTGGCTGGTCTCGGTGGTGTTCCTCATCGGCGCCGAGCTCAACGCCGTGCTGATCGAGCGGAGGAGGAAGAAGCGCGACAGGGGGGTGGATATCTGAGGCCTTGCCGGGCGGACGTCAACGGCATAGAGGGCATTCCGGTCAGCGGAATGGTGCCATGGCCGTTACGAAAATCGACACGGGAAAGAGCTGGACGGCGGCAAGCGCCAAGGCGCGGTTCTCCGAAGTGATCGACCTTGCCCAGGAGCGCCCCCAGATCATCACCCGCAACGGCGAACCGAGCGTCGTGGTCGTGTCCGTCTCGGAATGGGCGCGCGTGACGGTTCGGCAGGGCACGCTCGCCGAGTTTCTCCTGGCTTCGCCGTTACGGGCCGCCGCACTGGATCTCGAGCGCGAACGCGACCTGCCACGCGACGTCGACCTCTGACAATCGCCCTCGCCAGTCACGCGATTTCGAGCGCCTCGGCGTTGCGCTCCTCGATCCCCGGGCGGCGTGAGCCCGGCCGCTACGCCGCCGCCGGCGTCGCCAGCGGCCCGGCAGCGGCGAGGTCGGCGTCCTCGGCGGCGGCCGCGGCCGCCGCTTCCTCCATGGCCCGCCTCTCCGCCCGGCGGCGGGTGATCTCGTAGACGATGGCGCCGATCACGGTCAGCGCGATCAGGCTGAGCGCCAGCGCGTTGATGGTCGGCGTGATGCCCGAGCGCGTCTTGGAGAAAACATAGACGGTGAGCGTGTCCGAATTGCCCTTGGTGAACAGGGTGACGTTGAAATTCTCCACCGACTGGAAGAAGGCGATCAGCGCCCCGGCGCCGATGGCGGGGTAGAGATGCGGCACCACGATGCGGCGCATCACCTGGGTGTGGCTGGCGCCGAGGTCGAGCGCCGCCTCCTCCAGGAGGGGATCGAAGCTCTGCAGCCGCGCCAGCACCAGCAGCATGACATAGGCGGCGATGAAGGAGACCTGGCCCAGCACCGAGAGCCAGAGGCCCGCGGGAGCGTTGAACGCGTTCCAAAACAGCAGGGTGGAGATGCCGATCACCACGCCCGGCGTCAGGATCGGCGCGATCATCACGCCGTAGAGGAAGCCGCGCGCCCGGGCATCGATGCCGTTGATCAGGATGGCCGCCGCCGTGCCGATCGGCACGGCGAGCGCCACCACCGAGAGCGCCACCAGCAGGGTGTTGCGGATCGCCGTCCACATCCGCGTGTCGGCCCACAGGTCCTCGAACCAGCGGCCGGTGAAGCCGACCCAGGGATAGATCGAGGGGAAGCGCGAATTGTTCAGCGCCGCGCCGCCCATGATCACCAGCGGCATCAGCATGTAGAACAGGAAGACCGCCACGAAGATCTTCATCAGGAGGCGGCCGAACGCGTGTTGTCTCATCCGCCCCTCCTCACTTGGCGATATCGGCGAGGCGCACCTTGAACAGGCGCATCATCAGGCTGACGAAGAGCACGCAGATCAGCAGGAGCAGGAAGGCGTAGGCCGAGCCGGTGTTCCAGTCCTGGCTCTCGAACATCCATTGCTGCACGATCTCGGTGAACCAGCGCGATGTGGTCGAGGCCAGCAGGGTCGGCACCAGGATCGAGCCGGCCGAGAGCATGAACACCATGACGCAGCCCGAGGCGATGCCGGGCTTGGAATGGGGGATCACCACCCGCCAATGCGTGCGCCAGGTCGGCGAGCCCAGATCCTGCGCCGCCTCGATCTGGTTGGAATCGAGCGACTGGATGGCGTTGTAGATCGGGAACAGCATGAACAGCACATAGGTGTAGACCAGCCCGACGACGACGCCGTTGAAGCCGGTGAGCCAGCGCACCGGCCGGGCGATCAGCCCGAGGCCTATCAGGGACGTGTTGAGCGGTCCCTGGAACGACAGGATGATGAACCAGGCGAAGGAGCGCAGCACCTCGCTGACCCAGAGCGGGATCAGGAGCACGATGAACAGGGTCGGCGCGTTCCTCGGCGCCGCCATCTTGGCCAGGAAATAGGCCAGGGGATAGGCGGCCACCAGGCAGATCACCGTGACGACGCAGGAATAGAACACCGTCAGCACGAAGATCTGCACATGGATCGGGATGTCGAAGGCCCAGCCGAACAGCTGGATCGTGCGCGGGCTGCTGAAGAAGGTGGCGTAGTTGCCGAGGGTGTAGACGTCGTTCGGTCCGCCGAGCTGGTCCACCGGCAGGTAGGGCCGGAAGGAATAGCGGAACATGATGAAATAGGGCAGCACCACCAGGGCCAGCAGCCAGAAGGCGGTCAGGCCGAGGATGGCGATGGTAAGGCCGCGGCCGTAGCGCCTGAGGAGGGCGGTCATGACGGCCTCTAGGCCCGGCCGCGCACGGCGGCGTCGGCGAGGACGACCGCGTGCTCCGGTGCAAAGGTCAGGTGGCGCCTGGCGCCGACGGCGGGCGGAGGCCTCGACGGATCGTTGGGCAGCTGCACCATGTGCACCGCGCCGTGCGTGTCGTGCGCATGGACATGGATGAAATTGCCCTCGAAGGCGACTTCCTGCACCGTCACCGGCACGCTGTTCATGCCCTCCACCGGCTGGGCCTCCAGGGTCGAATGCTCCGGCCGGACATAGACCTTGGCGCTCGCGCCCTGGCCGATGCCGGGCCCCAGGCGCGTGGCGAAGGTGCCCGCGGTGGTGTCGAAGCGCGCCGCCTCGCCCGCCACCGACACGACCTGGCCGGCGAAGCGGTTGTTCTCGCCGACGAAGGAGGCGACGAAGCCGTTCGCCGGCGCGTTGTAGATCTCCTGCGGCGTGCCGACCTGCTGCAGCACCCCCTGCGACATGATGCCGACCCGGTCGGACATCGCCAGCGCCTCGCCCTGGTCGTGGGTGATGTAGACGAAGGTGACGTTGGTGCGCTTCTGGATGGCGCGCAGCTCGCTGCGCATGTGCTGGCGCAGCTTGAGATCGAGCGCCGAGAGCGGCTCGTCGAGCAGCATCACCTTGGGCTCGACCGCCAGCGCCCGGGCGATGGCGACGCGCTGCTTCTGCCCGCCGGAGAGCTGGCTGACCCGCTTGTCGGCGGCATCCGGCAGGTCGACCAGGCGCAGGAGCTCGTCGGCCCGGCGCCGGCGCGTCTCCCTGGACACGCCGCGCACCTCCAGCCCGAAGGCGATGTTCTCCCAGACCGGCATCAGCGGGAACAGAGCCAGGTTCTGGAAGATCAGCGCCGTCGGCCGCTGGTTCGGCCCGATGCCGCGCATGTCGCGGCCGCCGATATGGATCGCGCCGGCGGTGGGGTCGTTGAAGCCGGAGATCATGCGTAGGATCGTGGTCTTGCCGCAGCCCGACGGCCCGAGGAAGGAAAAGAACTCGCCGGCCCTGATCGTGACGTCGACGTTGTCGACCGCGCGGAACTTGCCGAATTCCATGGTCACGCTGGAAAGCTGGACGTCTTCGCTCATCGGCCCCCGGCACTCAGGTTGGCGAGGCGGCAGCGCCGGCCTCGCGGGCAGGAACACGCAAATGCGATGCCATCGCCGCCGGCATGACGCGGGATGGACCCGGCGGCCCGTCTCAGGCCGCCGGCGGAGCAGCCCGCCCGTGACTCGGGCGGGCCGTGCGGCTCGGGCTCAGGCCGCCTTCCACTTGTCGGCGTATTCGCCGCGCAGCTTGACGAACCAGGCATCCTGGATCGGCCACCACCACAGCTTGGACAACGCATCGCCGGGATAGGCGCCATGATAGAACTCGGTGACCTTGGCATCCATCTTGTCGATGCCGCCCTTGCCGGTCGGGTTCGCCGAGAAGGCCGTGGCATTGAGGGCGGAGCCGTCGGCCGTGGAGACGAAGTTGGCGAACTCGTAGGCCTGCTCGGTGTTCTTGGCGTTCTTCATCAGGAAGTAGCCCTGAAGCCAGGCGAAGGCGCCTTCCTTCGGCGCGACGAAGCCGAACGCCAGCCCGTCCTTCTTCAGGTTGTAGCCGGTGGAGTCCCAGGTCAGGCCGAGGACGCAGCCATTGGTGCGGAAGGCGGCCTGGGCGTCGTTCTCGCCGTTCCAGAACTGGGCGATGTTGGACTTGTGCTTGATGGCCTCGGCCAGGACGATGTCCCAGATCTGCTTCATCGTCGCCTCGTCCTTGTAGCTGTCAAGGAAGGGCTTGGGCAGCTTGCCCTGCGAATCCAGCACACGGCCCATCGCCGCGAGCGAGGAATGGGCGCGCACCACCACCTTGCCCTCGAACTTGGGGTCGAACAGGTCGGCCAGGCTCGCCTTGCCGTACTCGGTGTTGGCGTCCGTGGTGGAATAGGTCAGCGCCTCGGTGCCCCAGACGCTCGGGATGAAGTAGCGCTTGCCGTCGACCTTGGCCGTGTCGCCGGCGACGCCGGTGACGAAGGCCTGGTCGTAGTTGTCGAGCTTGATCTTGGTCTCGTCCCAGGGCTGGGGGATGCCGTTCGCCACCCAGCTCGCCACGCGGTCGACCGTCGGCTCGACGAAATCCACCGCTCCGGTCTGCAGGGAGAGCTTGCACTGGGCGAACATCGAATCCTGGTCGGGCTGCTCCAGGAAGTTCACCTTGATGCCGGTCTTGGCGGTGAAGCTGTCGAACAGCTTCTTGAAGTCGTAGCCCGACCAGCCCATGAAATTGACCTCCCCCGAGGAGGAGAAGGCGTTCGAGACGATCGCCGGCGAGGCGACCAGGCCGAGGCCGGCCGCAGCGCCCGCCTTCAGGATCGACCGGCGGCTGATGCCGCCCGGGGTCCAGATCTTGTCCTTCATTGCAATGTCTCCCGTCTGGTTGTTGGCTCACGCCCTGCGGCGGAACGAAGCGACGCCCTGCTGCCCGTTTCGGGCTTGTTACAGTTCTTCCGGATGCGGTCCCGACAGGCCTTCCGGTCTGTCATGGAACGAAGACTTGCACGCTGGTCCGAAACTGACAACGGGAATGAGTCGCCGACATTCTCCACAAACGCCGCTTTTGTGTGCATGCCCGACATCCATGCAATCTGCGTGACACATGCGGCCACGTTTATCAGTGTATTGCGGATCGTTATGCGTGGGGAGCCCCTTTCGACCGACGCGGCGGAGGTCCCAGCCGGCCCGGCCGGGGACGGGCCGGGCGACGGCGGCAGGGGAGCGGGCGGCCGCCGTCAGGCCGGCGGCAGCACCTTGCCAGGGTTGAGGATGCCGCGCGGGTCAAGCGCCGCCTTCACCGCCCGCATCGCCGCGAGCTTGCCGGGGTCGCCGTGGCGCGCCAGCGCCTCGCGCTTGTCGAGGCCGACGCCGTGCTCGGCCGAGAAGGCGCCGCCGGCCTCGCGCAGGCCTTCGTAGAGCGCCGCCTCGATCGCCTCGTGCGGAACGTGCTCCGGCCTCTCCCGGCGCGCGGCCATCACGTGCAGATTGCCGTCGGCGAGATGGCCGATGAAGTGCAGCTCCAGCGCCGGGTCGACGGCGGCGAGGCACCGGCCGGCCTCGGCGACATAGGCGTCGATGCGCGCCGGCGGCACCGAGACGTCGTACCACAGCTCCAGCCCGTAGGCGCGGCCGATGGCGTCCGAGGCTTCGCGAATCAGCCAGATCGTCTCGCGCTGCTTCAGCGTGGCGGCGACGACGCCGCCCTGGATGCCGGCGCTCTCCCACACCGTGGCGAGCCCGTCCTCCAGGGCCTCGCGCGTCTCCGCCTCGATCGATCCCGAGACCTCGACGATGAGGTGCACCGGCGCGCCGAGCCCGAGCGCCCCGCCGTCGACCCCGAGCGCCGCCGCCGAGCCCGTGGCATAGCCGCCACTCATGATCTCCGCCGCCTGCAGGCTCGGACCGTCCGCGCCGAGGAAGTGCCGCACGACGGCGAGCGCCGCCGCGGCGCCGGGCAGGCCGATCAGCGCCGTGGCGCGCGGACCGGGCAGCGGCTCCAGCCGGATCACCGCCCGGGTGACGACGCCGAGCGTGCCCTCCGAGCCGACCAGGAGCTGCTTGAGGTCGTAGCCGCTCGAGGTCTTCAGCACCTGCGTCATGTCGTCGATCACCGTGCCGTCGGCCAGCACCGCCTCCAGGCCCAGCACCCGGTGGCGCATGACGCCGTGGCGGAAGGCACGGATGCCGCCGGCGCAGGTGGCGATCATGCCGCCGATGGTGGCCGAGCCGCGCGCGGCGGTGTCGATCGCCGGGTCGAGCCCGTGCTCGGCCGCCGCCTGCTGCAGCCGCTCCAGCGTCACGCCGGCCTCGACCACGGCGGTGCGGCCGACCGGGTCGATCGCCGCGACGGCGGCCATGCGCGTCAGCGACAGCACCACCTCGCCCGGCAGCGACACAGCCCCGCCGACCAGGCCGGTGCGCCCGCCCTGCGGCACCACGCCGATACCGCGCTCATGGCAGAAGGCCAGCAGGCGCGACACCTCGGCGGTGGTCGCCGGCGACACCACCAGGCCGGCATCGAGGTTGTGCGGGTTCCAGCCGGGATCGAGCAGCGCCACCGCGGCGCCGGCCCGCACCGCCTCCGGGCCGAGCAGGCCGGCGAGCTCGTCGGCCAGGGCCGCGGTCATGGCCTGGCGGCCGCGTGCGGAAGGTGCCGGGCGAGGAATTCGCCGCCGAGGCGCAGGCCGTCGCCGTCGATGCCGTGGCCGACGCCGCGGCTCATATGGAACTCGACCGGCACGCCGAGGGCGGCCAGCCCCTGGACCGAGAACATCAGCGCCTCCGGCGGGATCACCTGGTCCTCATCGCCGTGCACCAGCAGCACCGGCGGGCGCGCCGTCACCTCCGCCTGCATCGCGGCGGGCTCCTGGTCCTCCGGCGTCACCAGGAGGCCGGAATAGCCGATGATCGCCGCCGGCTGCGGCCGGCGCAGGCCTGCATGCAGCGCCATCATGGTGCCCTGGCTGAAGCCGACCAGCGCCAGGGCTTCCGGCGGCAGGCCGAGACGCTCGAGCTCGGCGTCGAGGAAGGCGTTCAGCACCGGCATCGCCGCCTGCACCCCGCGCCAGCGCTCGTGCGGGACGCGGAAGGTCAGAGGGAACCATTGCCGGCCAAAGGGCGCCCCGGCGCAGGGCTCCGGCGCGTGCGGCGAGACGAAGGCCGCGTCCGGCAGCAGCCCCTGCCAGTGCCGGCCGATATCGATCAGGTCGTTGCCGTCGGCGCCGTAGCCGTGCAGGAACACGACGAGGCTCCTGGCGGCGGCGCCGGAACGGGGGGCGAGGCGGGGGCCGTCGAGCAGCGTCATGTCGGGTCTCCGGTGGGCAGGGGCGCACCCTCGCGGCCCGCCTTCATCCAAGCGTAGTAGGCCCAGAGCAGCCGCGCGGCAACGCCCCGCCACGGCCGCCAGGCCTCCGCTTCGGCCAGCAGCGCCGCGGTCGTCGGCCGCGCCGGCAGGCCGAGCGCCGCGCGCGCCGCCTCCTGCACCGCGAGATCGCCCGCGGCGAAGGCGTCGGCATGGCCGAGGCAGAACAGGAGGTAGACATCGGCGGTCCAGGGCCCGATGCCCTTGACCGCGGTCAGGGCGGCATGGGCCTCGTCGGGAGCGAGGCCGGCCAGCCCGTCGAGGTCGAGCCCCTCGGCCACCGCCTGCGCCAGCGCCCGCAGCGTGCGGATCTTGGGGCCGGACAGGCCGGCCGCCCGGAAGCGCGCCTCCTCGGCGCCGATGAGGTCGTCCGGTGAGAAGGGCGCGAACACCGCCCGGGTCCGCGCCCAGATGGCGCGGGCGCTCGCCACCGACACCTGCTGCGAGACGATGATCCAGGCCAGCCCCTCGAAGCCGCCGGCGGTGCGCCGCAGCGGCGGCATGCCGGTGAGCCGGTGGGCGGCCGCCAGCCGGGGATCGGCGGCGGCGAGCGCCGCCATGCCCTCGGCGATGTCGTCCGGCGTCATGATGATGCGGGGCATGGGAGGGTCCGGATCCTGTCTTGCGAACGGCCCTGCCACGACGCTGGCCGATCCCCTCCCCCTTGCGGGGAGGGGTAGGGGGTGGGGGTCCTTCCGGACAGGGCGCGTACTACGTCGACCACCCCCACCCCTTATCCCTCCCCACAAGGGGGAGGGAAGACGCAAGCGTCGAGCTCGCTCCGGCAACGGTCCCATCTCGCTCCGCCGACGGCGCCCTGCTCCGATCCGACTCCTGCTTCCGTCTCTTTGCTTTCCCCGCCGAACTCCGGAAATATCCCGCCCTCCCGTCCCCGACGAGCGACGATCATTCCGAGCCCGCGTCCGACCTTCCGCTTCGCGCCCAGCCCCAACGGCCACCTGCATCTCGGCCATGCCTACTCGGCCCTGCTGAACGCCGATCTCGCGCGCCGCCGCGATGGCCGGCTGCTGCTGCGCATCGAGGACATCGACATCACGCGCTGCCGGCCGGCCTTCGTCGCCGACCTCTTGGAGGATCTCGCCTGGCTCGGCCTGACCTTCGACGGGCCGCCGCGTCGCCAGTCCGAGCATTTCGCCGACTATGCCGCCGTGCTCGGGCGCCTCACGGCGAAGGGCCTGACCTATGCCTCGCTCGCCTCGCGCAAGGAGATCGCCGCCGCGGTCGCCGCGCTGGAGGCCGCCGGCGCCTGGCCGCGCGATCCCGACGGCGCGCCGCTGCATCCCCGCGCCGCCCTGCCGGATGACGCCGATGGCGCCCGCCTCGCCGCCGGCGAGCCACATGCGCTGCGGCTCGACATGGCCCGCGCGCGCGCGCTCGCCCCGCCGCTCGCCTGGACCGAGCAGGACCCCGACGGCACGCCTCGCACCGTGCCCGCCGATCCCGGGCGCTGGGGCGACGTGGTGCTGGCGCGCAAAGAATTCCCGGCGAGCTACCACATCGCCGTGGTGGTCGACGATGCCCTGCAGGGCGTCACCGACGTGGTGCGCGGGCAGGACCTCTACGAGGCCACCGCCGTGCACCGGCTGCTGCAGCACCTCCTCGGCCTGCCGGCGCCGGCCTATCGCCATCACGGCCTGATCCGCGGCGGCGACGGCGAGAAGCTGTCCAAGAGCCTGGCCTCCAGGAGCCTGCGCGCCTTCCGGGCCGAGGGCGCCACGCCCGCCGATATCCGCCGGCTCGTCGGCCTGGCGGACGTTGCCGGCTGAGATTGCCGGCGCCGGCGTCCCATGCGACAGAGCGGGTGTGGAGCGGCCCGGCCGCTCGCCTCGCGCGGAGACCTTTGTGAAGATCGCCTGCCTGCACACCCACGAGGGCAACGTCGCCATGTTCGAACAGGCCGCGGCGGCGCTCGGCCTTCCCGACGGCACGCTGCATCATGAGGTCCGGCCGGAGCTGCTGCGCGCGGCCGAGGATGCCGGCGGGCTCACGCCCGCCATCGCGGACGAGACCGGCGCCATCCTGCTCGAGCTCGGCCGGGACGCCGACGCCGTGCTCCTGACCTGCTCGACCTTGGGGCAGGCGGCCGCCACGGCCGCACCGGCCGCCCCGGTTCCCATCCTGCGCGCGGACGGCGCGCTGGCGGAGCGGGCGACCGGCGCCGGCGGAGCGGTCGCGGTGCTCTGCGCCCTGGAAACGACGGTGGTGCCGACGACGCGGCTCTTCGCCGAAGCGGCGGCACGGTCCGGCGCCAGGCTCGACATCCGCCTCGTGCCCGGCGCCTGGGCCCTGTTCCGGGCCGGCGATCGCGACGGCTATCTCCGGGCGATCGCGCGGGCGGCGGACGAAGCCTATGGCGACGGCGCGTCGATCGTCGCCCTCGCCCAGGCGTCGATGACCGATGCCGCCGCTCTGGTCACCCGGGGGCCACGGCCGCTGAGCAGCCCGGCGGCCGGGCTGGCGGCAGCCGTCGAACGGATCGGCGCGGCATCCCCGCAGGCCGTCTGACGGCATCGGCCGCTGCGGTTCACGCCGCTACACCGGCACCACCACCAGGGCCGCGCCGTCCACCCGCGTCACCTTGACCCGCGTGCCGGCCGGCGCGTCGGCGCCGGTCACCCGCCAGACCGTGTCGTCGATCCGCACCCGGCCGCCGCCATGGACGATCGGATCGGCCAGCACGAATTCGCGGCCGACAAAGGCCTCGGCCCGGCGGTTGAGGAAGGGGCTGTCGCTGCTGCGGGCGGCGACGCGCCGCATCACAGAGCGGCCGATCGCCGCCGAGGCCAGCGCGAGCACGGCGAAGACCAGCAGCTCCTGCTGCCAGGTGAGGTTGACGAAGACGAGGCTGACGACGCCGGTCGCCGCGGCGCCGAGCCCGAGCCAGAACATGAAG
Source organism: Labrys wisconsinensis (assembly GCF_030814995.1). Lineage (GTDB taxonomy): Bacteria > Pseudomonadota > Alphaproteobacteria > Rhizobiales > Labraceae > Labrys > Labrys wisconsinensis. The sequence continues at coordinate 916,961 of NZ_JAUSVX010000001.1, forward strand.
GCGCCGGGCGCGGCGAGCTCCAGGATCATCAGCACGGCCGCCACCAGGAACCAGGTCCAGATGCCGAGCGCGAGAAGGGCGCTTTCGGCCATGCCGCTCATTCCTCGCGGGGCTCGACGCGCGGAATGCCGCCGGCCGGCCGGCGCGCCGGGGGCGTGGCGGCATCGCCGAACACGCTCTTGGCGATCTCGCCGATGCCGGCCAGCGAGCCGATCAGGGCGGTCGCCTCCATCGGCAGCACCAGCACCTTCTGGTTGGGCGCCGAGGCCAGGCTCTGGAACGCCTTCACATATTTGTCGGCGATGAAGTAGTTGAGCGCCGCGGTGTCGCCCTTGGAGATCGCCTCGGAGACCACGAGCGTGGCGGCGGCTTCGGCCTGCGCCGAACGCTCGCGGGCTTCGGCGTCACGGAAGGCGGCTTCCTTGCGGCCCTCGGCCTCCAGCACCTGCGCCTGCTTCTGGCCCTCGGCCTTGAGGATCTCCGACTGGCGCTGGCCTTCCGCCTCCAGGATCACGGCGCGCTTCTCGCGCTCGGCCTTCATCTGCCGACCCATGGCGGCGATCAGGTCGGCCGGCGGCACGATGTCCTTGATCTCGACGCGAGTGACCTTGACGCCCCAGCTCGTCGCGGCGGCGTCGACCACGTTGAGCAGCCGCACATTGATCTCGTCGCGATGCGACAGGAGCTGGTCGAGGTCCATCGAGCCCATGACCGTGCGGATATTGGTCATGATCAGGTTCAGGGCGGCGCTGTTGAGGTTGGAGACCTCATAGGCCGCCTTGGCGGCATCGATCACCTGGTAGAAGGCGACGCCGTCGACCGCGACGGTAGCATTGTCCTTGGTGATGATCTCCTGCCGAGGGACATCGAGCACCTGCTCCATCACGTTCATCTTCGCGCCGATCGTGTCGAAGAAGGGCACGATCAGGTTGAGGCCGGGAGACAGCGTGCGGGTGTATCGGCGGAAGCGCTCGACGGTGTAGGTGTAGCCCTGCGGCACGGTCTTGATGCCGGCGAACAGCACGAGCACGATCAGAACGGCAACGACGATCAAGACGATATTCGCGCCCGACATACCCGAATCCTCCCCTGGAATTGGGCCGGACTGTGGACGTCGCGTGCCGTGGGGGCAAGTGCGAAGGCGCACGCGAAAGGCGGAGCGTGGCGTAACGCCCTGCGCTGATCCCAGGATGCTTCAGGCGCGACGCTCACCGTGTCCCCCTCACCCCGCCGCCGCCAGCGCCTGGGTCAGGTCGGCGACGAGGTCGTCGGGATGCTCGATGCCGATGGAGAGCCGGATCGTGGTGTCGAGGATGCCGATGCGGGCTCGCACTGCCGCCGGCACGCCGGAATGGGTCATGGCCGCGGGGTGGCTGGCGAGGGATTCGGTGCCGCCCAGGCTCACCGCCAGCTTGAAGATCTCCAGCGCGTTGAGGAAGGCGAAGGCAGCCTTCTCGCCGCCGCGGATGTCGAAGGAGAAGGTCGAGCCCGCCCCGAGGCTCTGGCGCCCGAACACCTCGGCCGCCGGCGTGCCCTGCGCCAGGAACGGCAGGTAGTGCACCCGCTCCACCTTGGGATGGCCGCGCAGGAACTCGGCCACGACGCGGGCATTGTCGTCGGCCCGCTGCATGCGGATGCTGAGCGTCTCCAGCGAGCGGCCGAGCATCCAGCAGGAATGCGGGTCGAGCTGGGTGCCGATCGCCCCGCGCAGCGCCTTGATCGGCCTCGCCACCGCCGTGCGCCCGAGCGCCGCGCCGGCGATCAGGTCGGAATGGCCGCCGACATATTTGGTCAGCGAATAGACCGAGACGTCGGCGCCGTGCTCGAGCGGGCGCTGGAACACCGGCCCGAGCAGGGTGTTGTCGCACACCACCACCGGCCGGTGGCCCTGGCGCTCGCCGAGCTCGTCGGCGATGCGCCGCATCAGCGCGATGTCGACCAGCGTGTTGGTCGGGTTGGACGGCGTCTCGATCATGATGAGCGAGACGCGGCCCTTGGCCGCTGCCTCCTCCGCCGCGGCCCGCACCGCCGCCTCGTCGACGCCGTCGGCGAAGCCGACCGCGGCGATGCCGAGGGTGGCGAAGGTGCGCGCCAGCAGCGTCTCGGTGCCGCCGTAGAGCGGCTGGGAATGCAGGATGGCGTCGCCCGGCCGGGCGAAGGCGAGCAGGGTGGTGGCGATCGCCGACATGCCCGAGGAGAACAGCACGCAGGCCTCCGCGCCCTCGTAGATTGCCAGGCGGTCCTCGACGATCTCGCTGTTGGGATGGTTGAAGCGCGAATAGACCAGCCCGGCGCCGGTGCCGCGCGGCGGCTCGCGCCGGCCCGAGACATAGTCGAAGAAGTCGCGCCCCTCCTCGGCCGACTTGAACACGAAGGTCGAGGTCAGGAACACCGGCGGCTTGACCGCGCCCTCAGAGAGCTGCGGGTCGAAGCCGTAGCCGAGCATCAGCGTCTCGGGATGCAGCGCATGGTTGCCGATATGGGTCTTGGACGGTCTCGGTGCGGTCATGGAGCGGTCCTCGGCGCGATCGTGGAACGGCGGACGGCAGGCTCGACGCCCATCCTATCAGGGAATGGCGCACCCGGCAGCGGCACGGGCGAGATGTTCACCGGGGCGTCCGCGCTCGGCCTGTCTCGGCGTCGCAGCGGTCTTCGGAGCCGGCCTCAAGATTAGATATATTCTAACATAGAAATATCGACGGAGTTTCGAGTTATAATAATTACAAAAGATAGACGTTGACGGCGGCAAGACCCGCGAGCAAAAGGCCACGTCCCCCCGGGCTGGCGAACGTGTCTTTGCACCGCAGAGGTTTTCATGAAGATTGCTGTTCCATCCCTCGCCGGTATCGCCTCGCTCGCCCTCGCATTGATCTCGGCACCGGGGATGCTCGCGCCGGCGGCGGCCGCCGACGACGCGGGCATCGTCGTCTACAACGCCCAGCATGAGAGCCTGACCCAGGCCTGGGCCGACGGCTTCACCAAGGAGACCGGCATCAAGGTGACGCTGCGCAACGGCAGCGACACCGAGTTCGGCAACCTCATCGTCCAGGAGGGCAAGGGCTCGCCGGCGGACGTGTTCCTGACCGAGAACTCGCCGGCCATGGTGCTGGTCGACAATGCCGGCCTGTTCGCGCCGATCGATCCGGAGACGCTGGCCGAGGTGCCCGAGCAGTTCCGGCCGGCCCACGGCCGCTGGGTGGGCGTGGCGGCCCGCAGCACGGTCTTCGCCTACGACAAGACCAGGCTGACCGAGGACAAGCTGCCCAAGTCCCTCCTCGACCTCGCCGATCCCGCCTGGAAGGGCCGCTGGGCCGCCTCGCCCTCCGGCGCCGACTTCCAGGCCATCGTCAGCGCCCTGCTCGAGCTCAAGGGCGAGGCGGCGACGCTCAACTGGCTCAAGGCGATGAAGCAGAACGCGACGGCCTACAAGGGCAACAGCGTCGCCATGAAGGCGGTGAATGCCGGCCAGGTCGAGGGCGCGGTGATTTACCACTACTATTATTTCGGCGACCAGGCGAAGACCGGCGAGAACTCCAAGAACGTGGCGCTGCACTATTTCCGCAACCAGGATCCCGGCGCCTTCGTCTCGATCTCCGGCGGCGGCGTGCTCGCCTCGAGCCAGCATCCGAAGGAGGCGCAGGCCTTCCTGAAGTGGGTCGCCGGCAAGGGCGGCCAGGAGATCCTGAAGACCGGCACGTCCTACGAATATGCAGTCGGCGTCGGCGCGCAGTCCAACCCCAAGCTGGTGCCGCTCGACGATCTGCAGGCGCCCAAGGTCGAGGCCTCGAAGCTCAACAGCGCCAAGGTCACCGAGCTGATGACCGAGGCGGGACTGCTCTGAACCGGGCGGCATGGACCGGGCGCGCATCCGGTCCGTGCCATTCCGGCCTCCTTGGCGAAGGGCCTTCGCCTTGCTATTGGCTCCTGCGGGTCGCGGCTCGCGGGAGTTTTGCGTTGGACAGGACCTGTTGCTGGAATGACCGCCGCGCATCCCACGGCTGAGATCGGACGGCCGGGCCGGCTCGCCCTCCCGGGCGCCGGGGCGCGCCGCCGGCTGGCGGCGCCCTGGATGGTCGCCGCCGCGGTGCTGGTCGCCCTCGCGACGCTCCTGCCGCTCGGCTTCGTCGTCGCCGTGGCGATCCAGACCGGCTGGACCACCGCCTCGGCTCTCATTGTCCGTCCGCGCGTCGGCGAGCTCCTGGTCAACACCGCCCTCCTGGTGGCGCTCACCGTGCCGATCTCGGCCGTGCTCGCGGTGGCGCTCGCCTGGCTGACCGAGCGCACCGACCTGCCCGGCGCCCGGCTCTGGTCCTGGCTGGCGGTGGCGCCGCTCGCCGTGCCCGCCTTCGTCCAGGGCTATGCCTGGGTGACGCTGATCCCGAGCCTCGAGGGGCCGCTCGCCGGCGTGCTGGTCTCGGTGATCGCCTATTTCCCCTTCCTCTACCTGCCGGTCTCGGCGACGCTGCGCCGCCTCGATCCCGGGCTGGAGGATGCCGCCGCCTCGCTTGGCCATTCGCCCTGGCGGGTGTTTTTCCGGGTGGTGCTGCCGCAGCTGCGCCTGGCGCTGTGCGGCGGCTCGCTGCTGATCGGCCTCCACCTGCTGGCCGAATACGGCCTCTACGTGATGATCCGCTTCGACACCTTCACCACGGCGATCATCGACCAGTTCCAGTCGAGCTATAACGGGCCGGCCGCCAACATGCTGGCGATCGTGCTCGTCGCCTGCTGCTTCGGCCTGCTGGGCTTCGAGGCCGGCCTGCGCGGGCGGGCGCGCTATGCCCGCGTCGGCGCCGGGGCCGACCGCCAGCCGCAGCCCCGCCGGCTCGGCCGGGCGCGGCTGCCCTGCCTCGCCCTGCCCGCCATCGTCACGGCCCTCGCCCTCGGCGTGCCCTGCGTCACCCTGGCGCGCTGGCTGGCCGCCGGGGGCGCCGAGATCTGGCGCTTCGACGAGATCCTGCGGACCCTCGGCCAGACCCTCGGCCTCGCCCTCATCGGCGCGGCGCTGACCACGCTGGCCGCCATCCCGATGGCCTGGCTGTCGATCCGGGCGCCGGGGCGGCTGCAGCGCCTGCTGGAGGGCTCCAACTACATCGTCGGCTCGCTGCCGGGCGTGGTCGTGGCCCTGGCGCTCGCCACCATCACCGTGCGCGTGGCGCTGCCGCTCTACCAGACCGCGGCCACCATCCTGTTCGCCTATGTCCTGATGTTCCTGCCGCGGGCCCTGGTCAGCCTGCGCGCCAGCATCGCCCAGGCGCCGGTGGAGCTGGAGCAGGCGGCGCACAGCCTCGGCCGCTCGCCGGCCGGGGCGCTGTGGGCGGTCACCATCCGCCTCGCCGCCCCCGGCGCGGCCGCCAGCATGGCGCTGGTCGGCCTCGGCATCACCAACGAGCTGACGGCGACGCAGATGCTGGCCCCCAACGGCACCCGGACGCTGGCCATGGCCTTCTGGGCCTATAGCAGCGAGATCGACTATGCGGCGGCCGCGCCCTATGCCTTGATGATGGTGCTCTTGTCGCTGCCGCTCACCTGGCTGCTCTATGTCCAGTCGAAGCGGACGGCCGGCCGATGAGCTTCCTGGAGCTGCGGTCGGTGACGAAGCGCTACGGCGCGGTGGCGGCGCTCGACGGCGTCGACCTCACCGTGGCCGCCGGCAGCCGCACGGCGGTGGTCGGCCCCTCGGGCTCGGGCAAGACCACGCTGCTGCGCGTCGTCGCCGGCTTCGAGGCGCCGGATGCCGGCGGGGTGACGCTGGAGGGCGAGGTGCTGGCCGATGCGCGCGGCGCCGTGCCGGCGCACCGGCGCGGCATCGGCGTGGTGGCGCAGGACGGCGCCCTGTTCCCGCATCTCACCATCGCCGAGAATATCGGCTTCGGCCTGGAGCGCGGCGACCCCGGCCGCGCCGCCCGCATCGCCGAGCTGATGGCGATGGTCGGCCTGGAGACCGCCATGCTGCGGCGCCGGCCGGACGAGCTCTCCGGCGGCCAGCAGCAGCGTGTGGCCCTCGCCCGCGCCCTCGCCCGCCGGCCGCGGCTGATGCTGCTGGACGAGCCTTTCTCCGCCCTCGACACCGGCCTGCGCGCCTCGACCCGCAAGGCGGTGGCGGACCTGCTCAGCGGCGCCGGCATCGCCACCATCCTGGTGACGCACGACCAGGCCGAGGCGCTCTCCTTCGCCGACCAGGTGGCGGTCATGCGCGAGGGCCGGCTCAGCCAGGTCGGCACGCCGCGCGAACTCTACCTGCGCCCGCGCGATGCGATGATCGCCGAGTTCCTGGGCGAGGCCATCATCCTGCCCGCCCGCATCGCCGGCGGCTGGGCCGAGTGCGCCCTCGGCCGCGTCGGCGTCGACGACCGCGAGCTCAGCGGCGCGGCCGAGATCATGCTGCGCCCCGAGCAGGTCTCCCTCACCCCGGTGCCGGAGGGATGGGCCGCCGATGCCGAGCCGACGCCGCTCGGCGAGGTGGTCGACACCGATTTCGCCGGCGCCGCCTGCACCGTGGTGGTGGCCTTGCGAGGCGGCGGCGCCACGCCCCCGCTGCTGCTGCGGCGATCGAGCCTGGAGATTCCGGCAGTCGGCACCCTGGTCCGCCTCGCGGTGGCCGGGACGGCACACGTGTTCCGGGGGTGAAGAGAATCACACCGTCAGCTCGTCGCCCTCGACGCCAGCCGATCCCCTCTCCCTTGCGGGGAGGGGTACGGGGTGGGGGTCCATCCGGATAAAGCACCACGTCGGTCAAGGGAGCCCTTTGAACACCCTTCCATCCCGTTCTGCACGACCCCCACCCTTTATCCCTCCCCGCAAGGAGGAGGGAAGACGCAGGCGTCGAGCTCGATCTGAAGCCATGGCGTCTCGCCCAGCCGTCGCTACCCCTTCCGCCCCCGCCCGAAATCGAACAGCTTCATATACGCCGCGCTGTCCTCCGGGCCGATCCCGGCCGCCACCAGCATCCTGTGCAGCTCCGTCGCCAGCCCCGTGAGCGGCATCGGGGTGCGCAGGCGGGCGGCGAGGCGCTGGGCGCCTTCGAGGTCCTTGAGCATGTTGTCGATGCGGCCCGTCGGCGAGAGGTCGAAGGCGGCCATCTTCGGCATGAATTCCTGCAGGATGCGCGAATCCGCCCGGCCGCCGGCGAGGGCCGCGGGGATGCGGGCGGCGTCGACGCCGGCGTCGAGGGCGAGGCGGGTCGCCTCGGCCACGGCCAGGAAGGAGCAGGCGCAGAGCACCTGGTTGATCAGCTTGGTGGTCTGGCCGGCGCCGGAGGGGCCCATATGGGTGATGTTGGCGGCGAGGTCTCCCAGCACCGCCCGGGCGCGCTCGACGTCGGCCGCCTCGCCGCCCAGCATCAGGGTGAGCCGGCCCTCGCGCGCCGCCGGGGCGCCGCCGGAGAGCGGCGCGTCGACATGGGCCATGCCGACCTCCGCGCGCAGCCGCTTCGCCATGGCGGCCGTCGCGCCGGGGTCGATGCTCGACATGTCGATCAGCAGCTTGCCGGCGACCGGGCCGGCGACGAGGCCGTCCGGCGCGAACAGCACCCTCTCCACGATCTCGGCCGTGTTGAGGCTGGTGATCACCGTGTCGACGGCGCCGGCCAGGCCGGCGAGGCTCGAAGCGGCCGTCGCGCCCTGCGCCAGCAGCGGCGCGAGCTTCTCCGGATGGGGATCGCGCAGCACCACCCGATGCCCGCGCGCGATCAGGCGGGCGGCGATGGCGCTACCCATCACCCCGACGCCGACGATGCCGATGCGCTGCGTCACGGCTCCCCTCCCCGCTCCCGCCGCGCCGCGGCGGTCGTCTCCCGCACCACCAGCTCGAAGCCGACGTCGAGGCTCGCGGGCTCGCCCGCCGGGCTGCCTTTGCCGAGCAGCGCGAGCAGGAGCTCGCCGGTGCGCCGGCCGATGCGCTGGGCGTCGACCCGGATCGTGTCGATCGAGGGCACGCATTGGCGGCCGATCTCGAAATCGCCAAAGCCGATGAGGGAGAGGTCCTCCGGCACCCGGATGCCGCGCCGGCGGCACTCCATCAGCGCGCCGACGGCGGCGATGTCGCTGACCGCGAACACTGCCTCGACATCACCTGCCCGCTCCAGCAGCACGGCCAGCGCCCGCGCCCCATGGTCGAAGGAGACCGGCGGCTCGCCGTGGCGCAGCACCAATTCGTCGCCGAGCCCGGCCTCGCGCAGCGCCGCGGCGAAGCCGGCGAGGCGGTCCTCGCCGCGGAAGTCGCGCGCCGCGCCGTCGATGCCGGGGCCGAGCGCGCCGATGCGCCGGTGGCCGAGGGCGATCAGGCGGCGGGCGGCGGCGCGGCCGGCCTCGTGGTTGGAGAAGCCGACGGCCCGGTCGATCGGCCGGTCGGGACGCTCCCAGATCTCGACCACCGGCACGCCGGCCTGGTGGAGCAGCTCGCTCGCCGCCTTGGTGTGCACCGTGCCGGCCACGACCACCGCCTCCGGCCGGCGGGCCAGCATGGCGCGGATCAGCCGCTCCTCCTCGTCGAGCCGGTACATGGTGTAGCCGATCAGCGGCTGGTAGTCGGCCGGGCGCAGCGCCTCGGTCAGGCCGTGCGCCGTGTCGGCGAAATTGGCGTTGGTCAGGGTCGGCAGGATCACCGCGATGAAGCTGGTGCGCCGCGAGGACAGGCTGCCGGCCACCATGTCGGGCACATAGCGCAGCTGCGCCACCGCCTCCAGCACGCGCCGGCGCGTCGGCTCGGTGACGCGCTGCGGGTCGGCCAGCACCCGCGACACCGTCATGGGCGAGACGCCCGCCAGGCGCGAGACGTCCTGCATGGTCGGCTTGCGCGGCGGGGACCCCACGGCCCGTCTCCTTCCAGAGGGCAATCAGAAGTGCAGGTGCACCTTGATCGCCCGGGTGCGGTCGGCCGCGAGGCGGAAGGCCTCGTCGGCCCGGGCCATCGGCATCTCCGCGGACAGGATCGGGGCGACGTCGATCAGGCCGCGGGCGAGCGCCTCGACCGCCGTGCCGAACTCCTCGTGGAAGCGGAAGGCGCCGACGAAGTCGATCTCGCGCGCCATCAGCATGTTGGCGGGCACCGGGATGTCGCCGGGCGGCATCATGCCGAGCTGGACGACGCGCCCGCCCGGACGCACCACCTTGAACAGCGAGGCGAGGGCCTTGGGCGAGCCGGTCGCCTCCAGCGCCACGTCGAAGAAGCCCTTGTCGGCCTCGTAGCGCTGGAGGCGCTCCGGCTCGGCCGCGACATCGATGGTCTCGTCGACGCCGGCCTGCCGCGCCAGGGCGAGCGGCTCGGCGACGAGGTCGGTGATGGCGATGAAGGCGGCGCCGGCCCGCCGCGCCGCCAGGGCGCAGAGCATGCCGATCGGCCCGGAGCCGGCGATCAGCACCTTGCGGCCGAGGAGCTCGCCGGCCCGGCGCACCGCGTGCAGGCTCACCGCGAGCGGCTCGGCGCAGGCGGCGACGCGCAGCGGCATGGAAGCCGGCACGCGCACGCACTGGTCCTCGCGGGCGAGGATGGTCTCGCTGAAGCCACCCTGCACATGCGGGAAGATGGCGGCGCTGCCGAAGAAGCGCATGTTGCGGCAGAGGTTCCCCCGGCCGATGCGGCAATAGTCGCAGGTCCGGCACGGCCGGCTCGGATTGACCGCCACCGGATCGCCCGGCTTCACCGCCTCGACCTTCGGTCCGACTCGCTCGACCACGCCGGCCACCTCGTGGCCGAGCACCATCGGCTCGCGCAGGGCGAAGTCGCCGACGCGGCCCTTGAAGTAATAGGAGAGGTCCGAGCCGCAGATGCCGCCGGCGGCAAAGCGCACGCTGACCTCGTCCGGGCCAATCTCCCGCTCGGCGAGGTCCTCGACCCTGAGGTCCTCAGCGGCGTGCAGCACGGCAGCCTTCATGGCGTTCCTCCCGGGGCTCTTGTCTTGATATCGATAACATGCTTTATCCCGAACACAAGCGGGAAAGCCGCGGGTGCGGACGGGAGGCGCCATGTCGACCCAGCTCTTCGACCTCGGCGGGCGCCTCGCCCTGATCACCGGCTCGAGCCAGGGCATCGGCCTGTCGCTCGCCCGCGGCCTCGGCCGGGCCGGCGCCCGGGTGGTGCTGAACGGCCGCGACCGGGGCAAGCTCGATGCGGCCGTGGCCGAGCTCAGGGGCGAGGGCCTCGATGCGGCGGCCGCGCCGTTCGATGTTACCGATCCCAGCGCGGTGGCCGCCGGCGTCGCCGCCATCGAGGACGGCATCGGCCCGATCGACATCCTCGTCAACAATGCCGGCATCCAGCGGCGCACGCCGCTGGAGGATTTTTCCGTCGAGACCTGGCACGAGCTGATGCGCGCCAATCTCGACAGCGTCTTCTATGTCGGGCAGGCCGTGGCCCGGCGGATGATCCCGCGCGGGCGCGGCAAGATCATCAACATCGCCAGCCTGCAGAGCGAGGCGGCGCGCTATTCCATCGCGCCCTACACCGCCTCCAAGGGCGCGGTGAAGAACCTGACCAAGGGCATGTGCACCGACTGGGCCCGTCACGGCCTGCAGGTCAACGCCATCGGCCCCGGCTATTTCGTCACGCCGCTGAACCAGGCGCTGGTCGACGACCCCAAGTTCGACGCCTGGCTGAAGGGCCGCACCCCGGCCGGCCGCTGGGGCCGGATCGAGGAGCTGCAGGGCGCGGCGATCTTCCTCGCCTCCTCGGCCTCGGACTTCATCAACGGCCAGATCATCTATGTCGACGGCGGCGTGCTCGCCACGCTCTGAGCGCCGGAGGAGGACCCCATGAGACCAGAGGTGCTGCAGCTCTGCCCGCTGACCCCGGCGCTGGAGGCGGGGCTCGCCGACCGCTTCACCGTGCATCGCGGCTTCGACGACGCGCAGCGCCGGGCGGCGCTGGACGAGGCCGGCGAGCGCATCCGCGCCGTCGCCACGGCCGGCAATGTCGGCATTCCCGCCGAGGTGGCGGCGGCGCTGCCGGGGCTGGAGATCGTGGCGATCAACGGCGTCGGCTACGACAAGGTCGACCTCGCCGAGGCGCGGCGGCGCGGCGTCCGCGTCACCAACACGCCTGATGTGCTGACCGACGACGTGGCGGACCTCGCCGTCGGCCTTTTGATCGCGCTGAAGCGCCAGCTCGTGCTCGGCGACCGGCACGTGCGCGAGGGTCGCTGGCCGGCCGGGGATCTCGGCCTCGGCCGCAAGGTCGCGGGCCGGCGCTGCGGCATCCTCGGCCTCGGCCGCATCGGCCTCGGCATCGCCCGGCGCCTGGAGGCCTTCGGCGCCATCATCGCCTATTGCAACCGCTCGCCGCGCGACGTGCCCTACGCCTATCACGCCACGCCCCTGGCGCTCGCCGGCGACTGCGAGGTGCTGGTCGTCGCCGCCGCGGCGTCGGCCGAGACCCGTCATATCATCGACGCGGCGGTGCTGGCGGCGCTTGGGCCGGACGGCGTGCTGGTCAACGTCGCCCGCGGCTCGCTGGTCGACGAGGCGGCGCTGATCGCGGCGCTGCGCGATGGCCGCCTCGGCGGCGCCGCGCTCGACGTGTTCGAGAACGAGCCCCATGTGCCCGAGGCGCTGATGGCGTTCCCCAACGTGGTGCTGACGCCGCACATGGCCAGCGCCACCCGCGAGACCCGCCAGGCCATGGCCGACCTCGTCCTCGCCAACCTCGACGCGCATTTCGCCGGCGCGCCCCTGCCGACGCCGGTGGTGTAGGGGGCGGAGACCTGCATCGAGGCACGCGACGGTGGGGCGAGACGCGGCTCTTGTCGATCGGGGCGCGACGCCGACGTCTTCCCTCCCCCTTGCGGGGAGGGATAAAGGGTGGGGGTCGCAGGCGTGAAGCTCGACGAATCAGGATCAGGCTGCGCTCCTCGGCCGAGCTTGAGCCTGATCCTGATGGACCCCCACCCCTTACCCCTCCCCGCAAGGGGGGATCGGCCAGCGTTGCGTAAAAGAGGATTCCCCATCCGCTCGAAAGCAGAATGGGTCAGCCCTAAAGGCCAAAACCAGAAAGGCATGGCGATGGTGATCGTGGTGATGGGCGTCTCGGGCAGCGGCAAGTCGACCTTCGGGGCGCTGCTGGCGCAGCGGATCGGCGCCCGCTTCTTCGATGCGGATGCGTTCCACCCGCCCGCCAATGTCGAGAAGATGTCGCACGGCATTCCGCTCACCGATGCCGACCGCGAGCCCTGGCTCGCCGCCATGGCCGCGGCGATCCGCGGCTGGGTCGCCTCCGGCACCGACGCGGTGCTGGCCTGCTCGGCGCTGAAGCGCAGCTATCGCGACCGCTTCAGGGCCGCCGACCCGCAGGTCCGGTTCGTCCACCTCGCCGGCGCGGAGGGGCTGATCGCCGGGCGCATGGCCCATCGCAGCGGTCATTTCATGCCGGTCGAGCTGCTGCGCAGCCAGTTCGCCACCCTGGAGCCGCCGGACGCGGACGAGGGCGCGCTGACGCTCGATATCGCCAGGCCGCCCGAGGCCCTGGTCGAGGAGGCGGCCGCGGCGCTGCAACGGCGCGGCGCGGCCGACTGATAGCGATATCATCGGGGCATACCATGTATAGCCATCCCGTGTGATCGATCAGATGTCGCGGTGACCGCCGTTGGCGCACGCGGGGGTCCATCGGGCGGCGTGGCACTCTACTATCGACGTGGCGTTCGCGTGGATGGGCGGATCAAGTCCGCCCATGACGGTCGCGGGTGGAGGGACCGTCGCCATTCTTGCCGCAACCGGTCCGTCATGGCCGGGCCTGTCCCGGCCATCCACGCGAACACTGCCGTTCGAGGAAAGGAAACGCCGTTCCGCGCCGAACGCCGAGGCCGCGCGCGCCTCGAGATTGAAGCCGTCCGGCTGACATAGTCAGGACGACGCCGGCGACACGACGGCCGCAACCGCTCCACGTGGCCCGAGCAATGGTGACTGCCGCCGGCGCGCTCCAACCAAATCGGCCTTTACACCCACCGATCCCTTTGTTATCGATAACAAGCACGGAGCGGACGACACCACCGCACCGCCAAGAAGGCCATCAGGCCTCGGACCGGGAGGAAAGGCGTGACCGGCGTCCTGCGCTTCGACGACATCGTCAAGACCTTCGGCGGCACGCGTGCCCTCAAGGGCGTGAGCATGAGCGTGGCGCGCGGCGAGGTCGTGGCGCTGCTCGGCGAGAACGGCGCCGGCAAGTCGACGCTGATCAAGATCCTCGGCGGCATCTTCCGGGCCGACAGCGGCCACATCACCATCGGCGACGAGCCCTACCGGCATCGCGCCCGCTCGCGCGGCGAGCGCCGGGAGGTCGCCTTCATCCACCAGGACCTCGGCCTGGTGGAATGGATGACCGTGGCCGAGAACATGAGCCTGGCCCAGGGCTTTTCCGGCCGGGCCTGGTCGGGCGCGCTCGGCCTGATCGACTGGCGCCGGGCCGAGCAGCGCGCCGCGACGGCGCTCGCCGCCGTCGGCTGCGACATCGCCCCGACCACCCGGGTGCACAGCCTCAGCCGCACCGAGAAGTCGCTGGTCGCCATCGCCCGGGCCCTGGTGGTCGATTGCGACTTCCTGGTGCTGGACGAGCCGACCGCCAGCCTGCCGGCGGACGAGGTCGAGCGCCTGTTCGAGGCGGTGCGCCGCCTCAAGGCCCGCGGCGTCGGCATGATCTATGTCTCGCACCGCCTCGACGAGATCTTCCGCATCGCCGACCGCGTCGTGGTGATGCGCGACGGCCTCAAGGTCGGCGAGAAGCCGGTGGCCGAGACCACGCCGGAGGAGCTGGTCAGCCTGATCGTCGGCCGCTCGACCCTCGACCTCTTCCGCAAGGCCGAGCTGCGCTCGGGCGCGGTGCGCGTTGCCGTGCGCGGCCTCGCCACACCAGCCGCCGGGCCGATCGATTTCGACGTGCGCGAGGGCGAGCTGCTCGGCCTGGTCGGCCTGCGCGGCGCGGGCCAGGAGGAGGTCGGCCGGGCGCTGTTCGGCGCGGCGCCGCATCGCGGCACGATCACCCTCGACAGCGCGCAGCCGGACCTGTCCTCGCCGCGCGCGGCGCTCGCCGCCGGCATCGGCCTGGTGGCGCGCGACCGGACGGAGGAATCGGTCGCCCCCTCGCTCAGCGTGCGCGAGAACGCCTTCCTCAATCCGGGCGCCGCCGGTCGCGGCCTGTTCTCGGCCCTGTCGCCGCGAGCCGAGGCGCGCCGGGCCGTGGCGCTCGGCGCCTCGGTGGGCCTGCGCCCCAACGACCCCGACCTGCCGATCGAGGGCCTCTCCGGCGGCAACCAGCAGAAGGTGGTGGTCGGGCGCTGGCTCGCCACCGGCCGGCGCCTGCTGGTGGCGGAGGACCCGACCGCCGGCGTCGACGTCGGCGCCAAGGCGGAGATCTACCGCCTGATCGCCCGCGCCCTCGACGAGGGCCTCGCCGTGGTGGTGGTCTCGACCGATTTCGAGGAGGTCGCCCATATCTGTCACCGGGCGCTGGTGTTCAACCGCGGCCGGATCATCGCGGAGCTCACCGGCCATGCCTTGACGACCGAGGCGGTGATCACCGCCGCCTCCGCGTCGGAAGCGGCCTGAGAGAGGGAAGACGGCATGTCGATGAACTCGATCAAGTCCGACGCGCTGGAGCCGACCCGGGCCGAGCTCGAGCCGCTCGGAGCCCGCGAGCGGCTGCTGCGGCGCCTGCCCGTCTTCGGCCTGCCGATCCTGGCGGTGGCGCTGGCCGTGCTGTTCTCGATCCTGCTGCCGCAGACCTTCCCGACCATGCTGAACGTGCGGTCGATCGTCTCGGACAAGGCGATCATCGCCCTGCTCTCCCTGGCGGCGATGATCCCGATGGTCTCGGGCAAGATCGACCTCACCGTCGGCTACGGCATCGTGCTCTGGCACATCCTCGCCATCAGCCTGCAGACCATGCTCGGCCTGCCCTGGCCCCTGGCGGTGCTGGTGGTGATCCTGCTCGGCGCCGGCGTCGGCCTGGTCAACGGCGTGCTGGTCGAGGTCGCCCGCATCGACAGCTTCATCGCCACGCTCGGCACCGGCACGGTGCTCTACGCCGTTGCGCTCTGGCACACCGGCGGCCGCCAGGTGGTGGCGGTGCTGCCGCAGGGCTTCCTCGCCCTCAACGGCACCATGGTGTTCGGCCTGCCGATCACCGGCTTCTACGTCCTCGCCCTGGCGCTGGTGCTCTGGCTGGTGCTGGAGCACCTGCCGATCGGGCGCTACCTCTATGCCATCGGCGCCAATCCCAAGGCCGCGGCCCTCAACGGCATCCCGGTGCAGCGCTTCACCATGGGCGCCTTCGTCGCCTCCGGCGCGCTGACCGCGGTCGCCGGCGTGCTGCTCGCCTCAAAGCTGCGCATCGGCCAGGCCAGCGTCGGCCTGGAATATCTCCTGCCCGCCCTGGTCGGCGCCTTCCTCGGCTCCACCACCATCAAGCCCGGCCGGGTCAATGTCTGGGGCACGCTGGTGGGCGTCGCCATCCTCGCCGTCGGCATTGCCGGCATCCAGCAGTTCGGCGGCTCCTTCTGGGTCGAGCCGATGTTCAACGGCGTCACCCTGCTCATCGCCATCGGCATTGCCGGCTACGCCCAGCGGCGGCGCGGCGCGAGCGCCAGATCGTTCAAGAAGACGGGCGCCTGAGCGCGCTCCCAACCCCCGGAGGAAAGCCCATGATTCGATCCCTGATGCTGGCGACGGCCGCCACGCTGGCCCTGGCCGCGGCGGCGCCCGCCGCCCGCGCCGACGCCTTCCTCGACGAGGCCAAAGCCGTCGTCGCCAAGGCGGTCGGCCGCGTCGACAAATGGGACGGGCCGACCACCGGCCCCAAGGCCGTCGGCAAGAAGACCGTGGTCTATGTCGCCGGCGACATGCGCAACGGCGGCATTCTCGGCGTGGCGCAGGGTGTCAAGGAAGCGGCGGCGGCGATCGGCTGGGACTATCGCGAGATCGACGGCCAGGGCACGGTCTCCGGCCAGTCGACGGCGCTGAGCCAGGCCATCGCCCTCAAGCCCGATGCGCTCATCGTCGGCGGCAGCGACGCGGTCGAGCAGAAGGCGGGCCTGGAGGAAGCGGCGAAGGAGGGCATCACCATCGTCGGCTGGCATTCCGGCCCCAAGCCCGGCCCGCTCGACGGCACGCCGGTCTTCGCCAACGTCACCACTGATTCGATGGAGGTCGCCAAGGTGGCGGCGATGAAGGCGATCGCCGATTCCGACGGCAAGGCCGGCGTGGTGATCTTCGCCGATTCCACCTATGCCATCGCCATCGCCAAGGGCCGGGCCATGGAGGCGGTGATCAAGCAGTGCAGCGGCTGCACGGTGCTCTCCTTCCAGGACACGCCGCTCGCCGACGTCTCCACCCGCATCCCGCAGCTCACCACCACGCTCTTGCAGCAGAACGGCGCCAAGTGGACGCATTCGCTGGCGATCAACGACCTCTATTATGACTTCATGCCGCCGGCCCTGTCGGCGGCGGGCATCGCCGGCGACGGCGACCCGCAGAACATCTCCGCCGGCGACGGCTCCGAATCCGCCTATCAGCGCATCCGCGCCAAGGATCACCAGGCCGCCACCGTGCCCGAGCCGCTGGCCATGCAGGGCTGGCAGCTGGTCGACGAATTGAACCGCGCCTTCGCCCACGAAAAATGGTCCGGCTACGTCCCCGGCGTCCACCTCGTCACCCCGGACAATGTCGGCTTCGACGGCGGGCCGAAGAACGTGTTCGACCCGGACAACGGATATCGGGATGCCTACAAGAAGATCTGGGGCGTGAACTGACGGAAAGCCTCAACGGGCGCGACGCCCGTTTTTCCCCTCCCCCTTGTGGGGAGGGGCTAGGGGTGGGGGTCCATCAGGATAGGGCACAGCGCTTATCACAAGGCGCCCTTTGCAGACCAATCCGCCTCATTCTGCACGACCCCCACCCTTTATCCCTCCCCACAAGGGGGAGGGAAGGCGCACACGTCGCGTCTCCTCCTGCACCGTCCCATTTCGCCCCGCCCATCCCCCTTTCCCGAGCCCCTCATGTTCATACGCTGCGCCTTCTTCCGGGGCCGGGTGAAGCCCGGCTGCGAGGATGCCTTCACCGCCTTCGTGCGCGAGCGGCTGGTGCCGCTGTGGACCCGCTTCCCCGGGGCCGAGGAGGTGCGGGTGCTGCGCCAGGAGGAGGCCGATGTCGCCGAGCCGCGCCTGGAGATGGTGCTGGCGATCCGCTATCCCTCGCGCGCCGCAATCGAGGCGGCGCTGGCTTCGGACGTGCGAGCGCAGAGCCGCGTCGTCACCGGCGAGCTGATGGCGATGTTCGAAGGCGACATCTTTCACACCGTCTTCCGCGCCGAAGACTTCCCGCTGCCGACCGGCTGACGGCGTTCGGGCCGATTTCTGCGCGCCGGACTCGCTGTTTCGGCTGGCCGAAGTGGAATCGGCCCTATATCACCGCGCAGATATTCTTTCGGGACCAGCACGCATTCGCCGGCCGCGCCGGCGTCGACAAGGGAGAGTGAACAATGGCGGGCGCCGACATCGCAGTCATCGGACTTGCCGTCATGGGCCAGAACCTCGTGCTCAACATGGCCGAGAAGGGGTTCCGGGTGGCGATCTACAACCGCACGGTCGAGCGCGTCGACGAGACGCTGGTGGCCGCCGGACCGCTGGCGGACAAGCTGGTGCCCTGCCATTCGATCGTGGAGCTGGTGGCGGCGCTGGAGCCGCCGCGCACCGTGCTGCTGATGGTCAAGGCGGGCACCGCGGTCGACGAGAGCATCGCCCAGCTCAAGCCGCATCTCTCCCCCGGCGACTGCATCATCGATGCCGGCAATGCCGACTATCACGACAGCATGCGCCGCGACGCGGCGCTGAAGGCCGACGGCCTCGACTTCCTCGGCGTCGGCGTCTCCGGCGGCGAGGAGGGGGCGCGGCACGGGCCCTCGATCATGGCCGGCGGCGCGCCCAAGGCCTTCGAGCGCATCGGCCCGCTGCTCACCGCCATCGCCGCGCGCTACGAGGGCACGCCCTGCGCCGCCTATCTCGGCCCGGCCGGCGCCGGCCATTTCGTCAAGACGCTGCATAACGGCATCGAATATGCCGACATGGAGATGATCGCCGAGATCTACGGCCTGATGCGCGACGGCCTCGGCCTGAAGCCGGCCGCCATGGCCGAGATCTTCGAGCGCTGGACGAAGGGCCCGCTCGCCTCCTACCTCATCGAGATCACGGCGCAGGCGCTGCGCACCACCGATCCCGCCACCGGCCGGCCGATCGTCGACGTCATCCTCGACAGCGCCGGCCAGAAGGGCACGGGCCGCTGGTCGGCGATCGAGGCGCTCGACCTCGGCGTCGCCGCCGGCGCCATCGTCGCGGCGGTCGAGGCCCGCGGCCTCTCCAGCGCCAAGGCGCTGCGGGCCGCCGTCAGCAAGACGCTCGGCGATGCCCCGCGCGAGCGCATCGGCGAGGCGACGCCCGAGCTGATCGCCGACCTGGAGAAGACGCTGCTGGCCGGCAAGATCCTGGCCTATGCCCAGGGCTTCGAAGTCATGGCCACCGCCTCCGCCCGCTCGGGCTGGACCCTGCCGCTCGACGAGATCGCCCGCATCTGGCGCGCCGGCTGCATCATCCGCTCCAGCCTGCTCGACCGCATCGCCGGCGCCTATGCCAAGGATGCGGGCCTCGCCTCGCTGCTGCTCGACGAGGGCTTCGCCGCGATCCTGGCCGACGCCCTGCCGGCGATGCAGCGCGTGCTCGGCCTCGCCATCGGCAAGGGCCATGCCGCGCCCTCGCTCGCCGCCGGCCTGTCCTATCTCCAGCAGCTGCGCTCGCATCGCACCACCCTCGACCTGGTCCAGGCCCAGCGCGACATCTTCGGCGCCCACGGCTTCGAGCGCATCGACCAGCCCGGCACCCATCACGGGCCGTGGGGCGGCACGGCGGGGTGAGGGCCTGAGCGACACGAGAAGGGGCCGCCAGACCCCGATGCCCGCGGACGACCCTGCCAGCAAGCGCCCGCGCAGCCAGCCGACCATGGCGGACGTCGCCGAGAAGGCCGGCGTCTCCGCCATGACCGTGTCGCGCGCCCTGAAGAAGGGCGCCTCGATCTCCGAGGAGGCGCGCCGGCGCATCCTGGCCGCGGTCGACGAGCTCGGCTATGTCCTCGACCAGACCGCGGGCACCCTGTCCTCGAAGCGCTCGGGCTTCGTCGCCGCCCTGATCCCGTCGATCAACAATTCCAACTTCTCCGACACCGCCCGCGGCCTCACCGAGGCGATCGAGGCCAGCGGCCTGCAGCTCCTGCTCGGCTATACCGACTATGTCGTGGAGAAGGAGGAGCGGCTGATCGCCTCGATGCTGCAGCGCCGCCCGGAGGGGATCGTCGTCACCGGCGGACGCCACACCGAGCGGGCGCGCCGCCTGCTTGCCGCCGCGGCCATTCCGGTGATCGAGACCTGGGACCTGCCCGCCGAGCCGATCGACCATGTCGTCGGCTTCTCCAACGCCGCCGCCATGCGCGCCCTCGTCCATCACCTCCATGGCCGGGGCTATCGCCGCATCGGCTTCATCGGCGGCACCAGCAACCGCGATACCCGCGGCGAGGATCGCCGCCAGGGCTATGTCCAGGCCGTCGAGGAGCTGGGCCTGCCGCACGGGCGGACGATCTCCTTCGGCCAGCCGCCGATCTCGATGGAGCAAGGCGCCGAGGCGATCGTGCGTCTGGTGTCGCAATGGCCGGATATCGACGCCGCGATCTGCGTCTCCGACCTCTCCGCCTTCGGCGCGCTGATGGAATGCCACCGCCGCGGCTGGGCCGTGCCCGGCCGCATCGCCATTGCCGGCTTCGGCGATTTCGAGGTGGGGCGCTGCGCCTTCCCGCGCATCACCACCGTGGCGGTCGATGCCGAGGCGATCGGCCGCTCCGCCGGCGATCTCCTGCTGCGGGCGATCGAAGCGGCGCGGCGGGGTGCGGCCGTGCCGCCCGAGCGGCAGGTGATGCCGTTCCGGCTGATCCAGCGCGAGAGCAGCTGAGATTTGCCGGCTATTGAGCCGGCGACGTCTTTGACCACGACGATTCCCGTCATGACCGGGCCGGCCGCGCGACCAGCCGTCGCCCCCTCTTCACCGCCGGTGGTCCCCGCGAAATCGAATTCGATTTCGCTCGGGATGGGCGGATCAAGTCCGCCCCTGACGGTCGAGGATGGGGCAGTCGTTGCCATTCCAGCCGCAACGGTTCCGTCATGGCCGGGCTTGACCCGGCCATCCACGCGAACGCGACGGCGGCCTCGCTGGCTCTCCGCCCAGTTGGAGCCTGGTTCTGACGGACCGATGTTCGCGTGGATGGGCGGATCAAGCCCGCCCATGACGGCGGCGGGTGGTGCAGCCGCAGTCGTCCTTGCCGCAACCGTCGAAGATCTTGCGCGATGTCGGGACGACCTGAGGCCCCCCAGAATCCACGCCATCACGACCGGTCGCCACCTTGACAGCTATCGAGGCCGCTCCTACAGCTTGGTCCACTATACGGAAATAAAGTCCGCTATAGTGGACCAATAGCCCGATCAACGGAGCATGACGATGACGATCACCAGAGGGATGGCGGCCGTGGCCTTCGCGGCAATGGCCTTTGCAGGCATGGCGGCCGGTCCGGCCCAGGCCCAGCAGAGCAAGCTCGACGAGGTGCTGGCCCGTGGCCACCTGATCGTCGGCACCGGCTCGACCAACGCGCCCTGGCATTTCAAGGACGAGAAGGGCGAGCTCGTCGGCTTCGACATCGACATGGCCCGCCTGATCGCCAAGGGCCTGTTCGACGACCCGACCAAGGTGGAGTTCGTGCAGCAGTCCTCCGACGCGCGCCTGCCCAACATCACCACCGGCAAGGTCGACATCACCTGCCAGTTCATGACCGTCACCGCCGGCCGGGCCCAGCAGGTGGCCTTCTCCATCCCCTATTACCGCGAGGGCGTCGCCCTGCTGCTCAAGGCCGACTCCTCCTATGCCGACTACGCCGCCTTGAAGAAGGCAGGCTCGGCGGTCAAGGTGGCGGTGCTGCAGAACGTCTATGCTGAATCCATGGTGCATGCCGCCCTGCCCGACGCCAAGGTCGACCAGTACGAGAGCCCGGACCTGATGTACCAGGCGCTCAACGCCGGCCAGGCCGACGCCGCCGCCACCGACCAGTCCTCGGCCAAATGGCTGATCCTGCAGACCCCCGGCCAGTATAGGGATGCCGGCTATGGCTGGAACCCGCAGACCTATGCCTGCGCCATGCCGCGCGGCGACCAGCAATGGGTCAACTTCGTCAACACCGTCTTCCACGAGGCGATGACCGGCGTCGAGTTCGACAGCTACAAGGCTTCGTTCAAGAAGTGGTTCGGCGTCGACCTGCCACCGCCGGCGATCGGCTTCCCTGTCGAGTACAAGTAAGCCGGCCCGAGCGAGCGCCGCCATGGGCTACACCCTCAACTTCGCCGCGGTCTGGCGCGACTTCGGCCTGCTCCTCTCCGGGCTCGGGCTCGGCCTGGCGCTGGCCGTCGTCGCCATCGGCGTGGGGTGCGTGATCGGCCTCATCGCGGCCTTCGCCATGGTCTCGAAGCATCGCCTGGCCCGGGGGGTTGCGACCGTCTACGTCACGGCGATCCGCAACACCCCGATCCTGGTGCTGATCCTCTTCGCCTATTTCGCCCTGCCGCGCCTCGGCCTCCGGCTCGACAAGATCGAGGCCTTCATCCTCACCCTCTCCATCTATGCCGGCGCCTATCTCACCGAGGTGTTCCGCGCCGGCCTCGTCGCGCTGCCGCCGGGGCTGCGCGAGGCGGGCCTGACCATCGGGCTGACGGAGTGGCAGATCCGATCCTCGATCACCATTCCCGTGATGCTGCGCAACGTGCTGCCCTCGCTCGGCAACAATTTCGTGTCGCTGTTCAAGGACACCTCGCTCGCCGCCGCCATCTCGGTGCCCGAGCTCACCTTCTATGCCCGCAAGATCAACGTCGAGAGCTTCCGGGTGATCGAGACCTGGATGGTGACGAGCCTGCTCTATGTCGGCGCCTGCTCGCTGATCGTCTTCGGCCTGCGCCTCATGGAGCAGCGCCTGCGCATCCCGCGCTAGGAGGGCCCGATGAACCTGTCCGCCTTCCTGCCGCAGCTCTGGATCGCCCGCTGGGCCATCCTCTCGGGCCTCGGCGTCACCGTGTCGATCTCGGCGCTGGCCATCGTGCTCGGCACCCTGCTCGGCGTCGCCGTCGGCCTCGCCCTCACCTATGGGGCGCGGCCGCTGCGCTGGCTGGTGCGCCTCTATGTCGACTTCCTGCGCGGCACCCCGGTGCTCGTGCTGATCCTGGCGGCCTTCTACATCCTCAGCTTCGTCGGCATCCAGCTCAGCGCCTTCCAGGCCGGCGTCTTCGCCCTCACCCTGTTCTGCTCCTCCCATGTCGGCGAGATCATCCGCGGCGCGCTGCAGGCGATCCCCCGCGGCCAGGGCGAGGCGGCCAAGGCGATCGGCCTCACCTTCCCGCAGACGCTCGCCTATGTCCTCCTCCCGCAGGCGCTGCGCCAGATCCTGCCGACCTGGGTCAACACCGCGGCCGAGATGGTCAAGGCCTCGACGCTGCTCTCCATCATCGGCGTGGTCGAGCTGCTGCTCGCCGCGCAGGAGCAGATCTCCCGCACGTTCATGAGCCTGGAATTCTATTTCTTTGCCGGCTTCCTGTTCTTCCTGATCAATTTCGGCATCGAGCGGCTCGGCCGCTTCGTCGAGAAGAAGGTCGCCCTCCCCTGATGCCGATGCTCGAGACCGCCATGTCCGAACCCTCGATCCTGGACGTCCGCAACCTGCACAAGCGCTACGGTGAGACCGAGGTGCTGAAGGGCGTCGACCTCGCCATGGCCAGGGGCGACGTCGTCTGCATCATCGGCTCCAGCGGCTCGGGCAAGACCACCATGCTGCGCTGCCTCAACATGCTGGAGGATTTCGAGGAGGGCACGGTGCGCATCGACGGCCAGGAGATCGGCTACGACACCGCCTCCGGCCGCCGCATCCGCCGCCCCGAGCGCGAGATCGCCCGCCAGCGCGCGCTGACCGGCATGGCCTTCCAGCAGTTCAACCTGTTCCCCCACATGACGGCGCTGCAGAACGTCACCCTCGGCCTGATCAAGGTGAAGAAGATGGCCAGGGACGAGGCGGTGGCGGTGGCCGAGCGCTGGCTGACGCGCGTCGGCCTCGCCGAGCGCCGCGGCCACTATCCCGGCCAGCTTTCCGGCGGCCAGCAGCAGCGCGTCGCCATCGCCCGGGCCATCGCCATGTCGCCGAAGCTGATGCTGTTCGACGAGGTCACCTCCGCCCTCGACCCCGAGCTGGTCGGCGAGGTGCTGCAGACCATCAAGGACCTCGCCGGCGACGGCATGACCATGCTGCTCGTCACCCACGAGATGCGCTTCGCCTACGAGGTCGCCGACCGCGTCGTCTTCATGAACCAGGGGCGGATCGGCGAGGAGGGCGACCCCAAGACCATGTTCGTCAGGCCGCAGACCGAACGGCTGGCCGAGTTCCTGAAGACCACCAGCTTCCATTGACCGACGGAGGACACGCCGTGAGCATCACACGTTACGGGGCCAGCAAGGCCGGCGCCGGCGGCCAGAGCCTGCCCTTCGCCCGGGCCGTGGAGGCCGACGGCTGGCTCTACGTCTCCGGCCAGGTCGCCATGGTCGATGGCGAGATCATCGAGGGCGGCATCGTGCCCCAGACCCACAAGACCATCGAGAACGTGCTCGCCATCCTGGAGGAAGCCGGCTACGGGCCGGAGCACGTGGTGCGCGTCGGCGTCTGGCTCGACGACCCCCGCGACTTCTGGACCTTCAACAAGATCTACGCCTCCTATTTCGGCGCCCACCCGCCGGCGCGCGCCTGCGTGCAGGCGAGCATGATGGTGGACTGCAAGGTCGAGATCGACTGCGTCGCCTGGAAGCCGAAGGCCTGAGCGGCGGCGCTCACGGCCAGAGCCGCTCCTTGCGCCAGGGTCCCTCCGCCGCCTGACGCCGGTATCGCAGCCGCCCGTGCAGCCGGTCGGTCGCCCCCTGCCAGAACTCGACCTCCTCGGCGGCGACGGCATAGACGCGCCAGGCCGGCGGGACCAGCCCGGGATCGGCGGCGAGGCGCGCCCGGGCCAGGGCCATCGCCGCATCGAGGGAGGAGGGGTTGTCCAGGGCCTGGCTCTGGCGCCCGGGCAGCATGCCGGCGCGCGCCTCCGGCGAGCGGGCGAGGAAGTCCTGCCCGCAGTCGGCCGCGTCCAGC
The DNA here is from genome assembly GCF_030814995.1 of Labrys wisconsinensis. Lineage (GTDB taxonomy): Bacteria > Pseudomonadota > Alphaproteobacteria > Rhizobiales > Labraceae > Labrys > Labrys wisconsinensis. The sequence goes on from NZ_JAUSVX010000001.1 coordinate 941,185, forward strand.
GCCGTCGCCCGGCCGCGGATGCGCACCTGCCGCCCGAGCGTCTGCCAGTAGAAGGTCAGCGCCACGGCCGGCTCGGCCTCGATCTGGCGCCCCTTCGGGCTCGCCGCGCTGATGGCGAAATGCCAGCCGCGCTCGTCGACATTCTTGAGGATCAGCACCCGGGCATCGGGGCGCCCGGCGGCGTCGACCGTCGAGAGCGTCATGGCGTGCGGCTCGGCGATACCGGCCGCGATCGCCGCTTCCAGCCAGTCGAGGAAAGCGGCCTGCGGCGTTTCGCCGAGGGCGGCGAGGTCGACCGGCTCGAACGGGCCCTCCAGCGATTTCAGGGCGCGCAGCCGCTGCTTGACGGCATCAGGCATGGTGCGTCTCCTCTCGCGTTCCCTCGGTCGCGGTCCGATCCCAGAAGGGACCGCCGGCGAGCATCGGCAGGGCCGGGATGTCGGCCAGCCGTTCCACGGTTAAGTCGGCGGCGGGATCGGAGCCACCGATGAGAATGGTCTTCAGGCCGACGCTCCGCCCGCCCGCCACGTCGGCTTGTGGGTTGTCGCCGATCATGACCGCGGCCCGCGCCGGGGCGATCTCGGCCAGCACGTGATCGAAATAGGCCCTGTTCGGCTTCTCCAGGCCGACGCGGCCGGAGGAGAACGCCATCGCCAGGCGGTCCGCCAGGCCGAGAGCCTCGACGATCCCATCCAGCTCGGGGGCGAAGTTCGACATCAGGACATGGGTCCAGCCCCGCGCCGACAGCGCGTCGAGCGTGTCCGTCGCCCCCGCCAGGCAGGTCCATCCGGCCGGGTCGAGATAGACGGATCGCGCCAGCGCCGCCGCCGCGGCCGCCCGGTCGGCGTCCATGCCGAGGCGCTGCAGGGCCTGCGCGGAGAAGCCTTGCAGGCTCGCCCACCAGGCGTCGGCGTCGCCGGCGAAGCCGTGGCGGAGCGTCGCCCCGTGCCAGGGAAAGGCGCCGCCGAGCAGCGGCCTGACCGCATCGTCCGTGACCGCGAACGCCGGGTCGCAGCGGCGAGCCGCCTGCACCAGCGCGCCGGTGAACCGGCCGGCCCGCACCGCGAGCGTGCCTTCGAAATCCCAGATGATGACGCGACCGGACGGCCCGAGCCCCACCATGCCTCCGCTCCCTTCTCCGGCATTGTGCCGGACCAGCCGCCCCCATAGAATGGCTTAGACCATTCGTGAATGGTCTAGACCTATTCCTAGTTATGTCACGTGACAGGCCCATGACACCAGCCGGCGATCGGACGAAGGCAGCCGTGACGCGCGACGGCGCCGGCCCGCTCTGGCAGCAGGTCGCGGCCTCGATTCACGCCCGGATCCTGGCCGGCGAATACGGACCGGGCGCGCAGCTGCCGCCCGACCGGCAGATCGCCGCCGACTACGGCACCAGCCGCATGACCGTGCGCCAGGCCCTGGCCGCGCTGGAGAAGAAGGGCGCCATCCGCATCGAGCACGGCAACGGCACCTTCGTCAGCGAGGACCCGATGCCCTACGCCATCGGCAGGCGGGTGCGGTTCGACGAGAACCTGAGGAGCGCGGAGCTGTCGCCGGAGCGGCGCCTGCTCCGCTGGCGGCTGGCCGAGGCCGCCCCCGACATCGCCGCGGCGCTGGCCCTGCCCCGGCAAGCGCCCGTGATCGAGATGACGATAGGCGCCTTCGCCGACGCGCGCCCGATCGCCATCGGCGTCCACGCCTGCTGCGCGACCCGCTTCGCCGGCTTTGCCGAGGCGTTCGAGCAGGACCGCTCCTTCTCCAGGGCGCTCCGGCGCTACGGCGTCGAGGACTATCTGCGCAAGACCACGGAGATCACCGCGCGGATGCCGACGGCTGAGGAAGCCAAGGTCCTGCGCCAGGCGCGGACGGTGCCGGTCCTGGCCTACACCGCGCTCGACATCGACCTCGCCGGCGTTCCGATCTCCTATTTCGTCGGCTGCTTTGCCGCCGAGCGCGTCAAGATCGTCGTCGACCTGCCCGCCGGAGCCTGAGGACGGGAAGGCCGGCGCCGGGCGTCAGCGCCGCGTCGTCTCGCGCCGCGCGGCGCCGTGCTCGCGCCAGACCGCGAACACGCCGGCGGCGACCACGACGGCCGAGCCGAGCACGATGGTCCAGCTCAGCGTCTCGCCGAACACGGTCGTGCCGATGATGGAGGCGTAGACCAGGCTGAGATAGGTCAGCGGCTGCACGGCCGAGGCGTCGAGGATGTCGTAGGCGCGGATCAGGCAATAGTGGCTGGAGATGCTGGTCATGCACACCACGCTCATCCAGCCCCAGTCCCAGCCGTGGAACGGCGTCCAGAAGAAGGGGCCGATCAGCGAGGTGGCGACGGCGCCGCCGACCCCGGTGTAGAGGAAGCTGGTGATCGAGGCGTCGCGGCGGCCGACATAGCGCGTCGCCACCACATAGAGCGCGAACATCAGCGAGGTGCCGACCGCGAGCAGCACCTTGGCGTCGAAGAAGTCGCCGCTCGGCTTCAGGATCAGGAGCACGCCGGCGAGCCCGGCTGCGATGGCGGCCCAGCGCGCCCAGCCGATGCGCTCGCCGAGCAGGGGGACCGACAGGAGCATCACCAGGATCGGCGTCGCCGAGAAGATCGCCTGCGAGCGAGCGAGGCCGATCACGGCAAAGCAGGTGATGGCCACGATCACCTGCAGCGCCAGCAGCACCCCGCGCGCGATCTGGACGAGCGGCACGTTCGAGCGGGCGACCGCCCGGAGGCCGCCCGGCATGCGGCTCGACAGGACCAGGGTGAACAGGCCGAAGGCCCAGTAGCGCACCATGGTGACGAAGGCGGGGGAATAGCCCTCGGCCAGATGCTTGGAGATGCCGTCCTGGAGGGAAAACAGCGTGATGGCCGCCAGGGCGAACGCGAAGCCCTGGGTCCTGAGGTTCGACATCTGTCCGGGTGCCTGATCGAATCGCGACGCTGCGGCGTTTTTCTATTTGGCGGAATCGCCAGGAATCGCAAAGGCTCATCGCAAAGACGCGTCGAAACCAGGAGTGAGAGCAAAGCAGCGTTTCCGCCCAAACACGCTTTGCTCGAGGGAAGGCGATAGCATCTGTGGACGCCGCGGCCTACCCGCCATGCGTCGGCCGGGCGTTGACTTCCCCGCGGCGGCCATCATGCTGGCCGGGGCGGCGACACGCGGCGGGTGCCTTGATGCCTCATGGAACCGAGGTGGAACGGGAGGAGCGGGCGGCGAAGCTCCGGGGCTTCTTCGCCCGCTACGTGGCCGCGTGCGGCAGCGCCGGCGACCCGCGCATCGAGGCCGCCTTCGCCGCCGTGCCGCGCGAGCCGTTCGCCGGTCCGGGCCCGTGGTCGATCCTCGCGGCCGGGCTGTGGCGCGGTCCGGGCGCACCGGCCTATGTCCGCACGCCCGACGACGATCCGGCCTTCCTCTATCAGGACGCACTGATCGCGCTGGACGAACGGCGCGGCATCAACATCGGCCAGCCGAGCCTGCATGCCCGCTGCCTCGACGCGCTCGGCCTGCGCGCCGGCGAGACGGCGCTGCAGGTCGGCGCCGGCAGCGGCTACTACACCGCCCTGCTGGCCCATCTCGCCGGGCCGCAGGGGCGCATCCACGCCTTCGAGATCGATCCGGGCCTCGCCGAACGCGCGAGGAGCAATCTGGCGCCATGGCCTTGGGTCAGGGTGGAGTCCCGCTCCGGCACCGTGGACGGGCTGCCGAAGGCCGACGCCGTCTATGTCAATGCCGGCATCACCCAGCCGAGCTGGGCCTGGCTCGACGCGCTGCGCCCCGGCGGGCGGCTGATCTTCCCGCTCCAGCCCGAGGGCGGCTTCGGCGGCATGCTGCTGGTGCGCCGGCCGCCCGAGGGCGGAACCGCCTGGCCGGCCCGCTTCGTGGCGCGGGCCGCCTTCATCGCCTGCCAGGCGCGCCAGGACGAGAACACCGGGCGCGGGCTCGCCGCCGCCTTCGCCGGCGGCGGCTCCGACACCGTGCAGGCGCTGCGCATCGACGATCGCCCCGACGACACCTGCTGGTTCGACGGCGGCGACTGGTGGCTGTCGACGCGGGCGCCGTGAGGCCCTGCCCGGGCGTGCGACGTCTGCCCGAGTTGCGGCGAGCCGGCCAGATGTGGCACACCCGGGGGTGCGACGCGGTGCCGGCTGCGACGCATGGTGAGACGAGGAGCCCCGCATGGCGGATGAAGTGACCGAGATCGGCATCAACCGGCGCATGCGCGGTCTCGATCGGGCCTTCGAGATCCTCGACTTCCTGCGCGAGCGCCACCGGCCGGCCCGGCCCAACGAGATCGCGGTCGGCATCGGCGCGCCGAAGTCGACGGCCTATGAGCTGGTCAACCTGCTGCTCAACGCCGGCATCCTCGAATATGCCGACCGCGAGGGCCGGGTCTATCTCGGCCGCAAGCTCTATTTCCTCGGCCTCGCCTACCAGTCGCAGTTCGACCTCACCCGCGAGTGCAAGGCCTATCTCGCCCATCTCGCCGAGGCGACGCGCGAGACGGCGCAGCTGTGCATGCTCGACGGCCACAAATACACGGTCGTCATGCTGAAGGAAGGCATCCGGCCCTTCCGCATCTCCTCCGACGTCGGCGAGCCGATCCCCCTGCCCTGGACCGCCTCCGGCCGCCTGCTGCTCGCCCATATGAGCGACGAGGAGATCCTCGCCTTCATCCCCAGGGGCGACTTCGTGCTGCCCGACGGCTCGCATCTCGACCCTGCCGTCTTCCTCGGCGAAGTCCACAAGGCCCGGCGCGAGGGCTTCTTCTCCTTCGACAGCCTGGCCGACAATTTCACCCATTGCTTCGCCGCCCCGGTCTGGCAGGAGGGCGTCTGCGCCGCCACGCTCTGCCTCGTCGCCCCGCGCGAGGACGCGGCCCGCAACCACGCGCCATACCGCGAAACCCTCATCGCCGCGGCGCGCGACCTCACCGAGAAGCTGGCGGACACGCCGGTGCGCCTGGCGAAGGTCGCGCACGGCTGAGGGCTGGGGCAGCGCTGCCGCGAGCAGATCGAGCCACGACGCCTGGATCTCCCCTCCCCCTTGCGGGAGGGGTAAGGGGTGGGGGTCCATCAGGATAGGGCGTGGCGCTCAACACAACGCGCCCTTTATCATCCAATCTGCCTCGTTCTGCACGACCCCACCCCTTACCCCTCCCCGCAAGGGGGATCGGCCACCGTCGAGCATCACTGCTTTAGGGCCCCGCTTCCCCCTCCCTTCAAATTGACAAGCCGTCCGGTTTGCGGGAACACGTTGTCTATACATGTTGGAGCAAGAGGAGCGGCCGATGCAGCGCGGCCTTGCGCGGTTCAGCCTCGCCGGCAGGCGCGCCCTGGTGACCGGGGCGAGCCGCGGCATCGGCCAGGCGCTGGCGCTCGGCCTGGCCGAGGCTGGGGCGGCGGTGGCGGTCGCGGCGCGCAGCCGCGAGGGCCTCGCCGACACGCTCGCGCTGTTCGGAGAGGCCGGCCATGCCGCCCTGCCCGTGGCGATGGACGTCGCCGTCGCCGCCGACTGCGCCCGCGGCGTGGCCGAGGCGGCGGCCGGCCTCGGCGGGCTCGACATCCTGGTCAACAATGCCGGCGTCGAGGAGGTCCGGCCCTCGCTCGAGGTCGACGAGGTCCTCTGGGACCGCATCCTCGACACCAACCTCAAGGGCGCCTTCTTCTGCGCCCAGGCCGCGGCCCGGACCATGACCGGCGCCGGCCATGGCGGCGCCATCCTCAACCTGTGCTCGCTCACCTCGGAGGTCGGCGTGCCGACCGCCGTGCCCTACGGCTCGTCGAAGAGCGGCCTGCTCGGCATGACCCGGGCGCTCTCGGCCGAATGGGCCTCGCTCGATATCCGCGTCAACGCCCTGGCACCCGGCTATTTCCGCACCGCGCTCACCGACGTCTTCTACGCCGACGAAGCCTGGCAGACGGCCATGCTCGGCAAGATCCCGCTCGGGCGGTTCGGCCGGCTCGACGACCTCGTCGGCGCGGCGATCTATCTCTGCTCGGGCGCGGCCGGCTACGTCACGGGGCAATGCCTCGGCATCGACGGCGGCACCCTCGCCTCGATCTGAGCCGCATTCCAGACCGATATCGGAGGGCCCGATGGCCGACAGCGTCAACATCCACCGTCTCGCCGGGCTCGCGCCCGAAGCCCGCGCCGCGCTGCTGAAGCGGTCCGAGGCCGATCTCGCCGGCTTCCTCGAGCGGGTGCGGCCGATCGTCGAGGCCGTGCGGCTGGAGGGCGACGTGGCGCTGGCGCGCTTCGCCCGCGAGTTCGACAAGTCGGAGGTGACGCCCGACGCCATCGCCGCGACGCCGGCCGATTTCGACGCCGCCTTTGCAGGCCTGGAGCCCGACGTGCTCGCCGCCATCGAGTTCGCGGTCGGCAACATCAAAAAATTCCACGAGGCGCAGAAGCCCGAGGAGATGTGGCTGAAGGAGATCCGGCCCGGCGCCTTCGCCGGCGACCGCGTCCGCCCGATCCCGTCCGTCGCCTGCTACGTGCCGCGCGGCAAGGGCTCGTTCCCGAGCGTCGTGATGATGACCACCATCCCCGCCGTGGTCGCCGGGGTGAAGGACATCGCGATCATCACCCCGCCCGGTCCGGGCGGCAAGATCGACGCCGCCACGCTGGTCGCGGCCCGGCTCGCCGGCGTCGACAAGGTCTACAAATGCGGCGGCGCCCAGGGCATCGCCGCGGTCGCCTATGGGACTGAGACCATCGGGCGCGCCGTCAAGGTGGTCGGGCCCGGCAGCCCGTTCGTGGTCGCGGCCAAGCGCCTGCTCGCCGACATCATCGACCCCGGCATTCCCGCCGGCCCGAGCGAGGCGATCATCCTGGCCGACGGCACGGCCGACGGCCGGCTGGCGGCGCTCGACCTGCTGATCGAGGCCGAGCACGGCCCGGACTCCTCGGCCTATCTCGTCACCTCCAGCGAGGCTGTCGCCGCCGCGGCGGCCGCCGCCCTGCCCGGCTATTGGGCCAAGATGGGGCCGCAGCGCGTCGAATTCTCCAGGGCGGTGCTGTGCGGGCCGCGCGGCGGCATCGTGCTGGCGCCGGACTTCGACGCGGCGATCGCCTTCGTCAACGACTATGCGCCCGAGCATCTGGAGATCCTCTCGGACGAGCCCTTCGCCCATCTCGGACGCATCGAGCATGCCGGCGAGATCCTGCTCGGCAAGCACACCCCGGTGACCCTGGGCAATTTCGTGCTCGGGCCGGATGCCGTGCTGCCGACAAGCCGAGCGGCGCTGACCCACTCGCCGCTCTCGGTGTTCGACTTCATGAAGCGCACCTCGGTCGGCTATGTCACGGCGCCGGCCTATCCCGAGCTCGCCCGCCACGCCCGGGTCCTCGCCCGCTACGAGGGCTTCGACGCCCACGCCAACGCCATCTCGGAGATCCGCGACGGGCTGATGAAGCGCTGAGGGGCGGCGTCGGGAGACAAGGGTTGGGGGCGCGGCGCCTGCCGCTCCCCTCCCCCTTGCGGGGAGGGGTGAGGGGCTGGGGGGTCCATCAGGATAGGGAGCCGCACGTTGCCCAGGGCGCCCTTTGCAGGCCGATCCGCCTCGTTTTGCGCGACCCCCACCGCTTCCCCTCCCCGCAAGGGGGAGGGAAAAACAAGCGTCGCGGCTCGGTCTGACACCGCCCTCAGCGCTCCCCTACCTTGTAGCGGCTGGCGAGCGAGGAGCGCGCGCCGGGATAGACGAAGCTGTTGAAGGTCGCGACTGCGGCGCCCGACCAGGTGCGGCGCTGCATGGTGAGGCAGGGAGCGCCGGGGGCGAGGGCGAGGACCTCGGCGATCTCCTGGCTCGCGGCCGTCGCCGACAGGACGTGCTCGACCTCGGTCATCGGCACGACCTTCTGCAGATATTCGTAGGTCGTCGTCGCCGTGAAATCCTGCTCGAGATAGAGTGGGGCGAGGTCCGGGTTGACGAAGCGCTCTTCGAGCTGCGCCGGCGCGTCGTCTTCCAGGTGCAGGATCAGCGAGTGGAACAGCGGCCCCGCCGGCCGCGGCGCGAAGGCCTCGACCAGGTCGGGCGAGGGCGGCACCTCTTCGAGGTAGAACACCTTGGCCCGGTGCTGGTGGCCGCGGGCGCGGATCTCCCCGGCAATGTCGCGGACCTCGACCAGCGCCGAGTGGCGCCGCGACGGGGCCACGAAGGTGCCGACGCCCTGCACCCGGTGGATCAGCCCGGCCGCGGTCAACTCGCGCAGGGCGCGGTGCACCGTCATGCGCGAGACACCGAACTGCTCGACGAAGACGTGCTCGGAGGGCAGGCGGTGATCGACCGGCCATTCGCCCGAGCCGATCTTCTCCAGGACATAGCCTTTCACGCGCTCGTAGAGCGGGCTCGCCGGGTTGGGCAGGGTCATCGTCCGCATCCGGGGCAGGTCATATAGACAGGTCTAAACAAGCGGTTGACAAGCCGCAAGCCCGGCCCCCAAATCGCGCCGCTAGAGAAAAGAGGGGAGTTGCTACGATGGATCTGCTCATGAACCGCCGGCGGCTGATGCAGGCCGGCGCCGGCCTCGCCCTGGGCGCCACCGCCTTCGGCCGGGCCTTCGCGCAGGAAATCCCGGCCAAGCCCGAGGCGGGCGCCATCAAGATGGCGATCGAGCCCTGGCTCGGCTACGGCCAGTGGCATGTCGCGGCCAAGAAGGGCCTGTTCAAGGCGGCCGGCCTCGACGAGGTCGAGATCGTCAACTTCACCACCGACGCCGATCTCAACGCCGCCCTCGCCTCGGGCCAGACCCAGTGCGGCAACATCGCCACCCACACCGCCATGGCCTTCGCCGCGGCCGGCCTGCCGATCAAGATCGTCGCCCTGCTCGACGTGTCGATGACCGCCGATGCCATGATCACCGACGGCTCGGTCGCCTCGATCGCCGACCTCAAGGGCAAGCAGGTCGCCTTCGAGGAAGGCACCACCAGCGACATCCTGCTGAACTATGCCCTCAGCAAGAACGGCATGACCATCGCCGACATCCAGAAGGTGCCGATGCCGGCCGCCGACGCCGGCACGGCGCTGATCGCCGGCAAGGTGCCGGTGGCCGTCACCTACGAGCCCTATATCAGCCTGGCCAAGACGCAGAGCGACAAGGTCAAGCTGCTGTTCACCGCCGGCGAGAATCCCGGCCTGATCTCCGACGTCTTCGTGGTGCGCGAGGAGTTCCTGGCCGCCAAGCCCGGCCAGGTCGTGGCGCTGCTCAAGGCCTGGGACGCAGCCCTTTCCGCCTACCGCGCCGACACGACCGCAGCCCAGGCGATCATCGCCGAGGCCGTCGGCGCCAAGCCCGAGGAGCTCAAGACGGCGTTCGAGGGCGTCACCTATTATTCGCTCGCCGAGAACAGGACCCATCTGTCCGGCGACTTCCTCGCCAAGGTCGTGCCGGAGGTGAAGGCCGCGGCGACCAAGGCCGGCCTCCTGACCAAGGATGTCGACGTCGCCAAGCTGATCGACGGCCGCTTCGTCGATGCCGCCAGCAAGTGAAGCAGCGGGGCGGACGAGGCCGAGGTCACGCCCCCGCCGGCGGCTGTTCGCGCTCACCACCAGGCTGACGACGCGGGAATTCGTCCGCGTCGCCGCGCTCGTCTTCGCCGCCATCGCCTTCCTCTGGTGGGCCGTGACCGCGGCCGGGCTGGTGCGCCCGCTGTTCCTGCCCTCGCCGGCGATGGTGCTCGCGCGCCTCGCGGACCTGGCGTCCGGCGGCCAGCTCGCCGCCGACATGGCGGTGAGCGTCTATCGCATCATGCTGGGCTTCCTCATCTCCACCGCCTTCGCCGTGCCCATCGGCGTGCTGATCGGCTCCTACCGCGCCTGGGAGGCGGCGATCGAGCCCTTCGTCGACTTCATCCGCTACATGCCGGTGGTCGCCTTCGTGCCGCTGACCATCCTGTGGACCGGCACGGGCGACGCCCAGAAATTCCTGATCATCTGGATCGGCACCTTCTTCCAGCAGGTCCTCCTGGTGATGGACAACGTCAAGTCGGTGCCGACCGACTTCGTCAATGTCGGCCGCACCCTGGAAATGTCGGAGCCGAAGATCCTGACCCGCATCATCCTGCCCTCCGCCATGCCGGGGATCTGGGATTCCCTGCGCATCAGCCTCGGCTGGGCCTGGACCTGGCTGGTGGTGGCCGAGCTGGTCGCCGCGACCTCGGGCCTGGGCTATCGCATCACCACGGCGCAGCGCTTCTTCCAGACCGATACGATCTTCGGCTATCTCCTGGTGCTCGGCATCCTCGGCCTCACCACCGACCAGGCGATGAAGGCGATCGGCCGACGCCTGTTCCGCTACCTCGCCGTGCGCCGATGACCCCCAAGCTCCACATTGCCGGCCTCGGCAAGACCTTTCGCGGCGACCGCGGCGACGTCGTCGCCCTCGACGGCGTGACGCTCGACCTCGCCGAGAACGAGTTCGTCTCGCTGGTCGGCACCTCCGGCTGCGGCAAGTCCACGCTGCTCTCCATCGTCGCCGGCCTGGAGGAGCACGACCAGGGCGAGCTCCTGGTCGACGGCCAGCCGATCGAGGGGCCGGGGCGCGACCGCGGCGTGGTGTTCCAGAGCTACACGCTGCTCCCCTGGCTGACGGCGCAGGGCAATGTCGAGTTCGCCCTCAAGGCGGCCGGCCGCAGTGCCGCCGAGGCCCGGGCGGTCGCCGCCGACCACCTCGCGCTCGTCGGCCTGACCGGCTTCGCCGACGCCTATCCCAGCGAGCTCTCCGGCGGCATGAAGCAGCGCGTCGCCATCGCCCGGGCCCTGTCCTACCGGCCCAAGATGCTGCTGATGGACGAGCCCTTCGGCGCGCTCGACGCCCTGACCCGCCACCATATGCAGGAGCTGCTCGCCCGCATCTGGGAGCGCCACCGCCTCACCGTGCTGTTCGTCACCCATGACGTGGAAGAGGCGGTCTACATGTCCGACCGCGTCGCCGTCATGTCGAACCGCCCGGGCCGGATCAAGACCATCGTGCCGATCGACCTGCCGCGCCCGCGCACCTATGCCATGGTGGCGACCGCCGCCTTCGCCGACCTGCAGCACCGGGTGCTGGACGAGATCCGGGCGGAGTCGATCGCCATCGCCGCGCTGGGGGATGCGCTGGGGTAGGCGCGTCGCATCGCCGAAAGCATTTGGTCTCGCCGTCGCACGACGATAGAAGCGAACCATGATGCCGGGCGCCAAACTCCCCTCGCTCCTGAAGACCGTCGCCGAGGACAGCCGCTTCGCCTTCATGCTGGCGCTAGGCTTCAGCTCCGGGCTGCCGTTCCTCCTCGTCTTCTCGACGCAATCGGCGCGGCTGCGGGAGTCCGGGATCTCGCTGACCGATATCGGCCTGATCAGCTATGTCGCGCTGGCCTACAGCTTCAAGTTCGCCTGGGCACCGCTCATCGACCGGTTCGACCCGCCGGTGCTGACGAGATTTCTCGGCCGGCGGCGCGGCTGGATGCTGCTGACGCAGCTCGGCGTCGCCCTCGGCCTCCTCGGCCTCGCTTTCAGTGATCCCCGCACTGCCCTGTGGCCAACGATCGTCTGCGCCGCCTTCACCGCCTTCTCAGCCGCCAGCCAGGACGTGGTGATCGACGGCTGGCGCATCGACGTCGCGCCCACCGAGAACCAGGGCATGATGCTGGCCTGCAACCAGCTCGGCTATCGCTTGGCCCTGCTCAGCGCCGGCGCCGGCGCCTTCTACATCGCCGACCTCGCCGACTGGCGGAGCGCCTACCTCGTCATGATGCTGCTGATGGTGATCGGCATGACGGCGACGGTCTTCGCACCGGACAAGCGGGCTCCGACCGAGGTCGAGGCGAGCGGCGACGCTCCCGACAGGACGCGTGGCGATGCCGGCCGGCCGGCCACCCTCGTGGGGTCCTTCGTCGCACCGCTCGGCGACTTCGTCAGGCGCCTGGGCTGGACACTGGTGCCGATCCTGCTGCTCGTCGCGATCTATCGCCTGCCCGACTTCGTCTCCGGCGTGATGGCCAATCCGCTCTATATCGACCTCGGCTTTTCCAAGTCTGACATCGCCACCGTCTCCAAGCTCTACGGCGTCTGGGTCGGCCTGATCGGCGCCTTCGCCGGCGGCATCGCCGTGGCGCGCCTCGGCCTGATGCCCTCGCTCCTGTTCGGGGGGATCGCAGCGGCGGCCTCGCATCTCAGCATGGCGCTGCTGGCCGCGAGCGGTGCCAGGTACGGGCTGCTGACGCTCGCGGTCAGCGTCGAGAATTTCGCCGGCAGCTTCGCCGGCACCGTGCTGGCGGCCTACATGTCGTCACTGACCTCTCAGGCCTTCGCCGCCACGCAATACGCCCTGCTGAGCTCGCTCTACGCCCTGCCCGGCAAGTTCATCGGCGGCCTTTCCGGCAAGATCGTCGACACGATCGGCTATCCCGCCTTCTTCGTCTCGACGTCGACCATTGGCGTGCCCGTCGCCATTCTCTGCCTGATCATCTGGTATGCCTCCGCGCGGCGGCCGGAGGCGTCGCCGGAAGCGAAGGAGGCTCGGCAGGGCGCGGCCTGAGGGCCCGGCGGGGGCTGATCGCGAGGCCTGGGGCGATCGCCTACCAGGGGGCATCGTGAAGAACCCGTCGTACCAACGACAAAACGCCGGAATGTCCTGCTCGCTTCATTTCTACTGATTTGGAGCACGCACGACGAAGAGAAAGGCCTTCACCACTCCCTTCTCATGCACCTGAGGCAAGAATTTACATCTATTTGAGCTGACATCTGAAATTCTACGCTCTTGATTACATTACTTTCTGCGATATCTCTCAGCAACTTTGGAAGATCCTGAACAAGAAGTGGCCGGATCGGGATCGTCTTGAGTTCATATACGTTCAATTCGTGCTTTTGGGTACGATAGACATCGCTCCAGTCAAACACGAAAAAACCCCTCGTCGCCAAATCTATGAAATCGTCAGCCATTCCAAATTCGTTTGCAAGTATCGAATCGCAACATATGGGAAGATCGAAGAGACTCGCCTCGATACCGCCGATGAATTCCTCACCACGCTCGATCAGTGAAATCGGGATAGGCCCTTGTCCACCGGTAACGAAGGATCCGACTTGACCAAGCGAGTCCGAGGCGATCCACATTGCGTCAATATCGCTCGGATAACGGGGCATTGTATTTCATTCTCCAATTTCATCGGAATAGTCTCGAAGACGTGTGATGCCCCGACACGCCAAGCTTGCAAGAGATCAGGATCCGGCAAGATCTAGCGCGGTCGGGCGCGACGCGTCGAGCGTCCTTTCCAAACCGAACGCTATCTGGATTCCTCAACCACCGCGGGTAGGAGGGGGGCAACCGTCGCCCGCCCAATCCCCCCCCTCACCGCACCGCGAACGCCGTCTGCACCGCGCGGTTGACCGCGACCGGCAGCACCGACATGTGGGTCTCCCTTGGATGGAGCTCGAAGCCGGCGCGGATGCCCGGGATGGCGGCGAGGTCGGCGGCCATCTCGCGCGCCAGGCCCTCGGTGCGGATCAGCGCCTTCTGCTTCAGCCGCTCGGCCGCGTCGGGCGCCGCCTCCTGGAAGGGGGCGAGGCGATCGCCCTCGTACTCGCCGGCCGAGAGCAGCACCTGCGCATCGAGCCCCTCGGGCGGCGCGAAGGCGCGGCGGTAGCGGCCGATCAGCGTGTCCTCCCAATAGATCGCCGGGCTCGCGGCGATCCAGCGGCGAAAGGCGCGTGGCCGGGTGAACAGGGCGTAGAGCGCGAACAGGCCGCCGAAGGAATGGCCGAACAGCGCCTGGCGCTCGCGGTCGATCGGCAGGCGGCTCTCGACCCAGGGCTTCAGCTCCGTCTCGATGAAGCTGAGGAACGCCTCGGCCCCGCCGGTGCGCACCGGCGGACCGCCGGCATGGAAGGGCGGATAGGCCTGGCCCGGCGGCGGCCCGAGATCACAGGAGCGGCGCAGCGGGTCGTAGGGGCCGTCGACGGGGTAGCCGATGGCGACGATCACCCCCGGTGCGACATTGGTGCCGGTGGGGTAGCTCGCCTGAACGCTGAGCGCATCGACGGCGGTGGCGATCACCGCATTGCCGTCGGTCATGTAGAGCACCGGCCAGCCCTGCGCCGGCGCCGGCCCGGTCGGCGCATGGACGAAGACGCGGTAAGGCTCGCCGCCCGATGCCGGAGCGATGTCGTGGCGGGTGGTGCCGGCGATGGGCGCGGCGGCGGGATCGGTCATGACGGACTCGCAGGGTTCGGGCATGGGGGTCAGCGCCGGCGCAGCAGCGCCATCAGGATCGGGCCGCCGATCAGCGTGGCGACCAGGCCGGCGGGCAGCTGGCGGGGGAAGAGGACGGTGCGGCCGATCCAGTCGGCCGCGACCATGATCAGGGCGCCGAGCAGGGCGGCGCCGGCGACCTGCAGACCCGCCGAGACGAGGCCGAGGCGCCGGGACAGATGCGGCGCCATCAGGCCGATGAAGGTGAGCGGGCCCACCACCAGCGTCGAGGCGGCGGTGAGCGCCGCCGTCGCCAGCAGCACGGCAAGGCGCGGCGCCGCCGGGCCGAGACCGAGCGCCCGGCCCGCTGCCGGGCCGAGCGGCAGGATGGCGAGCCAGCGCAGGAGCAGCGGCGCCAGGGCGAGCAGCGCCAGGGCGAGGCCCGCGGTCAGCACCGCGACCGAGCCGTCGACCTTGTAGGTCGAGCCGGTCAGCCAGTTCAGCAGCAGCATCGCGCGCGGGTCGCCGCCGGCGGTGAGCACCAGCACGAGCGCATCGAACACCGCGGTGAGGGCGACGCCGGCGAGCAGCAGCCGCTCCGGCGCATAATGGGCGCGCCGGCTGAGGGCGAGCGCGCCGGCGAGGGCGGCGAAGGCGCCGGCCGCCGCCGCGGCGGTCAGGGCCGGCCGGCCGGTGGCGCCGATGACGAACAGCGCCGCCATCATGCCGAAGGCGGCCCCGGCGCTCACCCCCATCACCTCCGGGCTCGCCATCGGGTTGCCGGTGAGGCGCTGCATCATCACCCCCGCCACCGCCAGCATGGCGCCGGCCGCGAGCGCCGCCGCGATCCGCGGCAGGCGCCAGGGCAGCAGGCCCGTGAGGTCCTCGCCGAGGGCGATGCGCCAGCCCTGCGGGCCGGGTCCGACCAGCAGGGCCAGGACGGCCGCAACGCAGAGCCCGGCGGCGAGCAGCGCCAGCAGCCGGCCCGGCCGCAGCGCCCGCACCGGGCGCTCGCTCGCCAGGGCGGGCGGCTCCACGCCGAGGGAGAGGCGCGGCAGCAGAAAGAGCAGCAGCGGCGCGCCGACCAGGGCCGTCACCGCGCCCGTCGGCAGGAGGTCGCCCTGCAGGCCGGTGACGATCTGCACCGCCTGGTCGGCGGCCCAGAGCAGCACGGCGCCGATCAGCGCCGCGGCAAGGAGCCGGGCGCCGAGCCGGCGGGCGCCGCCGAGGCGGGCGAGGGCCGGGGCGGCGAGGCCGACGAAGCCGATCACGCCGACCGCCGCGACCACGAAGGCGGTGATGGCCACGGCGAGGCCGAGCGCCAGGAAGCGATGGACCTCCAGGGGCAGGCCGAGGCTGCGCGCCCCGGCATCGTCGAGGCCGAGCAGGGTCAGCGGCCGCAGCATGAGCCCCAGCGCGAGGACGGCGAGGCCGAGGCGGGGCGCGAGCCGCAGCACCGTCGTCCAGTCCTGCTGGCCGAGCGAGCCGGCGCCCCAGATGAACAGGCTCTGCAGCCATTCGTGCTTGAGCAGCACCAGCGCCGCGCCGGCCGCGCCGGCCTGCAGGCCGACGACCAGGCCGGCCAGCACCACCGCCAGCGGCGACAGGCTCTTGCGCCAGGCGAGCGCGAACACCGCCGCGACGGCGGCGGCGCCGCCGGCCAGCGCCACCCCGTCCCGTCCCCAGACGAGCAGCTCCGGCGCAGCGAGCGTCGCGAGCGCCAGGGCGAGCTGGGCGCCCGCCGCCACGCCGAGCGTGTCCGGCGCCGCCAGCGGGTTGCGCAGCACCTGCTGGAACACCGCGCCGGCGAGGCCGAGCGCCGCGCCGCAGAGCAGCGACACCGTGAGACGCGGCAAGGCGGAATAGTGCACCAGCACCTGGCGCATGTCGCCGAGGTCCGGGGCGAGGACCGCCTGCGCCAGCAGCGGCGCCGGCAGCTGCGCCGTCAGGTTGAGCAGCGTCGCCGCCAGGGCGGCCGCGGCAACCAGGGCGAGCAGCAGCGCGGCGCCGACCGGCCGCGCGCCGGCACCTCGGGCCGCACCGGGCGATGCGAGGGCGTCAGCCACGTGCACCTCCCGTCAGCGCCTGTGTCAGCACGCTCGCAAAGCGCGCCGCCGAAGGCAGGGCGCCGAACATCAGCACCGGCGGCAGGCGCAGGATGGCGCCGTCGCGCACGAAGGGCATGGCGTTCCATACCGGGCTCGCCGTCAGCGTGCCGGCCGCCCCCTGGGGCAGCGGCTCGAGATAGGCGAGGCGCGCGGCGCCCGTCCCGCCCAGGGCCTCGATCCCGGTCGTGGCGAAGCCCCAATAATTGGTCTCGCCGGTCCAGGCATTGGCGAGGCCGATACGGTCGAGCACCTCCTGGAACAGGCTCTTGCGGCCATAGACCCGGATGTTGCGCGGATCGAGGAAGTTGACGACGTAGAGCGGCCGCTGCGCATGGGGCGCAAGGGCCTGGCGCGTCTGCGCAAAGCCCGCCTCGACACGCGCGATCAGCGCTTCGCCCTCGGCCTCGCGGCCGATCAGGCGGGCGAGGATGCGCGTCGCCTTCACGGCGCGGGCATAGGGGCGGCCGTCCTCGGCATAGATGCCGATGGTCGTCACCGGCGCGATCCGCTCCAGCAGGGGCTTGATGCCGTCGAGATAGGGGATGGCGAGGATCAGGTCCGGCCGAAGCTGCTGGACGAGCTCGAGATTGGGCTCGAGCAGCGTGCCGACGTCGACGATGTCGGAGGGCAGCGCCGGCTCGACCACCCAGGTCTCCCAGGAGCCCCGGTCGGCCACGGCGACCGGCTCGAAGCCGAGGGTGAGCAGCGTCTCGGTCAGCCCGTCGTCGAGGCAGACGATGCGCAGCGGCCGCGACGCCGCGCGCCCGCCGGCGGCGGCGAGCGGCGCCAGCAGCAGCGACAGCGCCAGCCGCCGGGTGACGGGCCGGCCGCGGCCGCCGCCGGGCGTGGCGACATTCCGTGGCGGATTTCCTGCAGTTCTTTCGAATTTGTGCACTTTAGAACAACATCAACCAGAGCAGTTTTCTTGAATTCCATCAGTAGAAAATAATGGATACAAGGGCATTGACTGCAATATTCCACTCGAATAGTCAATTTTTACGCGCCACCCGCGAGAACGGAGCGCATAATTCACGAAATTCGAAATGGGGCTGGGTCGATGATGGCGGTTGCACGGGGCAATGACGTGGATCGAGGCGCGGGCATCGGCAGAAGGCCGTCCCTGCGCGGCGCGCTGCTGGCGATGACCTGCCTGCCGGCGCTGGCGGCGGCCGGCGCCGCCCTGGCGCAGGAGCAGGCCACGACCGTGCTCGAGCCCGTGACCGTGTTCGGCGAGGCGGCCAGCGCCTTCGGCCCCGACAAGGGCTATGTCGCCGAGCGCACCACCACCGGCTCGAAGACCGACACGCCGCTGAAGGAGATCCCGCAATCGGTCTCGGTGATCACCCGCAAGGAGATGGACGACCGCGCCCCGGCCCAGCTCGAGGACATCCTGTCCTACACCGCCGGCGTCACGTCCTCGCCCTGGGGCGTCGACGACCGCTTCGACCAGTTCCTGATCCGCGGCTTCGACATCGGACCCTATGCGGTCTACCGCGACGGGCTGGCCCAGAAGGCGCTGGACTTCTCCGGCTTCAAGATCGAGCCCTACAGCCTCGAGCGCCTGGAAGTGCTGAAGGGCCCGTCCTCGGTGCTCTACGGCGAGAACGAGGTCGGCGGCATGGTCAACGCCGTGACCAAGCGTCCGACCCTGGATCCGCTCGCCAGCGCCTTCATCAGCTACGGCAGCTTCAACACCATCGAAACCGGCTTCGACGTCGGCGGCCCGGTCGACGCCAACGGCGTGCTGAGCTATCGCCTGACCGGCCTCTATCGCGACGGCGCCATGCAGACGGACGGTTCGCAGAACGACCGCATCTTCATCGCCCCGGCCGTGACCTTCCGGCCCGACGACAGGACGACGCTGACTCTCCTCGCCAACTACCAGTCGGACAAGCTGCAGCCGAACACCTTCCTGCCCGTCGGCCTGCCTCGCAGCTTCACCACCGATTCCGACCATTTCAGCCATTACGACGCGCAGCACTGGTCGGTCGGCTACCAGTTCGAGCACCGCTTCAACGACGAATGGACGGTGCGCCAGAACATGCGCTACGCCGTGCAGGAGACGGACTACCAGCACCTCTATTACGGCAGCGCCTACGGAGGCGATTCGCTGGTCTGCTCGGGCAGCAGCCTGGCGAGCTGCACGATGAAGCGCACCACCTTCATGGTGGACGAGCGCGCCTCGATCTTCAGCGTCGACAACCAGGTTCAGTACGACGCGGACTGGGGCCGCATCCAGAACAAGCTCCTGATGGGCCTCGGCTATGACCGCTTCAACGTCAACACCTTGAGCCGCTACGGCGAGGGCCCGGACCTCGACCTCGGCAACCTCGACTACAGCAAGCCCGTGACGGTTCCGGGACCCCTCGTCGACGGCGAGCAGACCATCGACCAGCTCGGCCTCTACGCCCAGACCCAGACCAAGCTCGATGACCACTGGATCCTGACGCTCGGCCTGCGCCAGACCTGGGTGGAGAACCAGAACGTCGATCGGCTCTACAACGACAACACACGACAGAGCGACCACGCGCTCACCAAGCGGATCGGGCTCGGCTACACCTTCGACAACGGCCTGACCCCCTATGCCAGCTACGCCGAATCCTTCACCACCAATGTCGGGCACGACTTCGACGGCGGCGCCTTCAAGCCCTCGCGCGGGCGCCAGTACGAGGTCGGCGTCAAGTATCAGCCGCCGGGCTTCGACGGCTTCTTCACCGCGGCCGTGTTCGACATCACCAAGAGCAACGTGCTCACCACCGACCTCTCTCACCAGGGCTTCCAGGTGCAGACCGGCGAGGTGCGCCATCGCGGCCTGGAATTGGAGGGGCAGTTCAACCTCGCCGAGGGCCTGAGCATGACCGCGGCCTATACCTATCTCGACGCCGAGATCACCAAGGACAACGACGGCAATGTCGGCAAGCGGCCGTCGCTGGTTCCCGAGCACCAGGCTTCGCTCTGGGCGAACTACGAAGTCCAGACCGGCATGCTGCAAGGCGTCAGCGTCGGCGCCGGCGTGCGCTATGTCGGCGCGACCTATGGCGACAACGCCAACAATGTCCCAGTCGCGTCCTACACGCTGGTCGACGCGGCGCTGCGCTATCGCTGGGACAAGTGGCAGGGCGCGGTCAACGTCTCCAACCTGCTCGACAAGACCTACTATTCCACCTGCAACGACAGCCTGGGCAGCCTGAGCTGCATCTACGGCGAGGGGCGGGTGGTGAAGGGCACCCTCTCGGTGAAGTTCTGAGCATGGCCTCGTCCTCGCAAGCGGTTGCGGTCCCTCCGCCGCCGGCGGCAGGCCTTGCCGCCGGCGAGGCGTTGTTCGAGCTCGACGGCGTCGCCTTCGCCGCCGGCGGGCGCACCCTGCTGCACCCGCTGACCCTCGCCCTGCCGGCCGGCCGGATGGTCGGCCTGATCGGCCATAACGGCTCGGGCAAGTCGACCCTGGTCAAGCTGCTGGCGCGCCAGCAGCCGCCGACCGGCGGACGGATCGCCTTCGCCGGACAGGCGCTGGCGGCCTGGGGATCCCGCGCCTTCGCGCGCAAGGTCGCCTACCTGCCCCAGCACCCCCCGCCCGCCGCCGGCATGACGGTGCGCGAGCTGGTGGCGCTGGGGCGCTATCCCTGGCACGGGGCGCTCGGGCGCTTCGGGGCGGAGGACCGCCGCAAGGTCGAGGAGGCGATGGCGCTGACCGACGTCGCCGGGCGGGCCGGGCAGCTGGTCGACACGCTCTCCGGCGGCGAGCGCCAGCGCGCCTGGATCGCCATGCTGGTGGCCCAGGACGCCGACTGCGTCCTGCTCGACGAGCCGATCTCCGCCCTCGACGTCGCCCATCAGGTCGAGGTGCTGGCGCTGGTGCACCGCCTCGCCCGCGAGCGCGGCGTCGGCAGCATCGTCGTGCTGCACGACGTCAACATGGCGGCCCGCTTCTGCGACGAGATCCTCGCGCTGCATTCCGGCCGCCTGGTTGACCGCGGCGAGCCGGCGACGATCATGACGCCGGGCCGGCTGGAGGCGATCTACGGCGTCGCCTTCGGCACCGTTCCGCACCCCGACACCGGCGCGCCCATCGGCTTCGTGCGGTGAGGCGACAACGACGCCTGCCGCTTCGGGCGCGACGGCTAACCCCGAGCTTTGATCGACATCCGGCCGCCCAAGCTCCCCTCACCGATACCGGGCCGCGGCGTGCTCCTGGCGGAAGTTGGGCAGCATGGCCCGGCGTGCCGCCTGCAAGGCCTCCCACTGCTGCTCGTCCGGCAGCGGCGGGATGGTGATCGCCTCGCGGCGGTCGAAGCCGACGAGCGCCGCGTCGACCAGCTCGCCGACCTCCATGACGCCGACGATCTCATCGACCGAGCGGCCGGAGCGCTCCCAGATCTCGGTGCGGGTCGCCGCCGGCAGCACCGCCTGGACATAGAGCCCGCGCGGCCCGAGCTCGGTCTGCAGCGCCTGGGAGAAGGTCAGGACGAAGCTCTTGGTCGCGGGATAGATGCCCGGGAAGATCTCCGGCGCCACCGCCAGCACCGAGGCGATGTTGACGATGGCGCCGCCACCCTCGGCGAGCAGGCGCGGCACCACGGCGCCGGCGAGCCGCACGACCGCCGTGACGTTGAGGCGGATCAGACGGTCCTGCGCGTCGAGATCGGGATCGGCGAAGCCGCCGGGGGCGGCGGCGCCGGCATTGTTGACGAGCAGGCCGATGCGGCGGTCCTCGCGCAGCCGGGCCTCGACCCGCGCCAGCTCGGCCGGCTCGGTCAGGTCGGCTGGCAGCACGTCGACGGCAACGCCGGCCTCGGCGCGCAGGCGCGCGGCATTGTCCTCCAGGCGGGCCCGGTCCCGCGCCACCAGCACGAGGTCGTGGCCGCGGCGGGCGAGGCGCTCGGCATAGGTGGCGCCGATGCCGGAAGAGGCGCCGGTGATCAGGGCAGCCCTGGGAGACGTGTCGGTCATGATGGGGATCCTTGGCATGAGCCGGAAACCCGCGTCCCGACGTGCGGTCGCGGTGCGGGAGGCGGCAATATAGATGACGATCGTCATCTACTATTATTGATGGAGATCGTCATCTATATTGTCAAGCCTGACCGGGACGAAAGGAGCTGCCATGCGCGTCACCCGTGAGAAGGCCGCCGAGAATCGCGAGCGCATCGTCCTCGCGGCCTCCCGCCTGTTCCGCGACAAAGGCTTCGACGGCGTCGGGGTCGACGCGATCATGGATGCGGTCGGCCTGACCCATGGCGGCTTCTACCGCCATTTCGGTTCCAAGGAGGCCCTCGCCGAGGAAGCCGTGGCGCAAGGGCTCGCGGCCGGCGCCGAGCGCCTGGCGGGGCTGTCGGCGCTGGACCGGTTCGTCGCTGGCTATCTCTCGCCGGCCCATCGCGACGACCGCAGCGGCGGCTGCGTGGTCGCGGCGCTGGGCGGCGACATCGCCCGGCAAGGCCCGGGCGTCCGGCACAGCCTGACCGGCTATGTCCGCGGCCAGCTCGACCGCATCGCCGGCCGGATCACCGGCCGCGGCGAGAAGGCCCGGCGCGAGCAGGCGATCGCCACGCTGGCGGGCCTGGTCGGCGCGCTGATGCTCGCCCGGGCGGTGGACGATCCCGAGCTCTCCGACGAGATCCTCGAGGCGGGGCGCAACGTGTTCGGCCGGGAGCAGGTGTCGGATGATGAAGGGCAGAGGTCAGAACCCCTCTCCCGGCTGGGAGAGGGGCAGGGGTGAGGGTCTGAACGCATCACCAGCGAGACATCGCCCCTGGCGGGCGTGATCGACCTCGCCTTTCCCGGGAAGGTCTAGTCCCTCACCCCTGCCCCTCTCCCAGCCGGGAGAGGGGTTCTGCGCACTGCTTCGATCGCTGTTCCCGTAACCCGCTCAAGCCAGCGGCCGGCCGCCGTCGACGGGGATGACGGCGCCGGTGGTGAAGGGCAGGTAGAGCGCCGCCGCCAGCACGGCATCCGCCACCTCGTCCGGCAGGGCCAGCCGTTTCGCCGGCGTGCGCGCGGCCTGCTGGTCGCGCCAGGCCTGGTCGAGGCCGCGCACGAACTCGGTGTCGACCAGCCCCGGCGACACCGACACGACGCGGATCTCGGGCGCCAGGGCGCGGGCCAGCGACTTGGTGAGGTTGTCGACCGCCGCCTTCGAGGCGCAATAGGCGATGTTGCTGCCCATGGCGGTAACGGCGGCGATGGAGGAGATGTTGACGATGAGCCCGGCGCCGCTCGCGGCGAGCAGCGGGCGGAAGGCGCGGGTCGCGGCGATCACGCCCCGCACGTTGACGGCCAGCACCTCGTCGACCAGCGCGTCGTCGAGCCCGTCGAGGTCGCCATGGGCGACGAAGCGGGTGGTGCCGGCGGAATTGACCAGGATGTCGGCCCGGCCGTGCTCGCGCCGCACGCGCTCCGCCAGGTCCGCCATGGCGGCGCTGTCGCTGACCGGCGCCGGCGCCGCCAGGTGCGGCCCGCCCGGCAGCGCGGCGGCGAGCGCCTGCGCCGCCTCGCCCGACCTGTTATAGCCGACCACCACCGCGGCGCCGGCCTCGGCGAGGGCGCGACAGATGGCGCTGCCGATCCCGCCGGCGCCGCCGGTAACCACAGCGACCTTGCCGTGCAAGGTGCGCCCGGCGACCTTGCCCTGCAAGGTGCGCCCGGCCGTGCTTGCCCCGCCCGTCATCGGTCCGGCTGCCCGCGCCGATGCGCCACCAGCGCCATCAGCCGCCGGTCGCGCCATGCGGACCGGGCCTTGAGGTCGGCGGCCGGCAGCGCCTCGCGCCGCTCCCGCGTCACCCGGCCGACCAGGTCGTCGGACCACGGCCGGGGATCGCGCCGCGCCTGCGCCACCGCATGGTAGAGCGGCCCGAGGCGTCGGGCATAGTCGTCGACACCGCCGGGTGCGTTGAGGTCGATGGTCTCGAACGGGCCCATGAAGGACCAGCGCAGCCCGAGGCCATGCGCCACGGTGCGGTCGATATCGGCGGCGCTGGCGAGCCCCGCCTCGTAGAGCGCCCAGGCCTCGTTGAGCAGCGCCCCCTGCAGGCGGTTGAGCACGAAGCCCTCGATCTCGCGGTTGACCACGACCGGCACCTGGCCGAGCTCCTCCATCGCCTGCCGCAGCCAGGGCAGGATGGCTCCGTCGGTCCACGGCGCCGGCACCAGCTCGACCAGCGGCACCAGATGCGGCGGGTTGACGGGATGGGCGACGAGGAAACGCTCGCGCCGCGGCACGTCGGCGGTGAAGGCCGAGGCGGGAATCCCCGAGCTGGAGCTGCCGACCACCGCGTCGTCGCGGATCGCCGCCCCGATCTCACGGCTCACCGCCGCCTTGACGTCGACCCGCTCGAACACCGATTCCTGGACGTAGTCGGCCTCGGCCACGGCCTCGGCGAGGCTGTCGACCACGCTGATGCGCCGGGCGATGGCCTCGACATCCCCGACCAGGCCGAAGGCCTGCATGTCGGCGAGGCTGCGGCGGATGCCCGCGAGGGCGCCCGCCCGGATCTCGGCGCTGGCGTCGAACAGCCGCACCGTGCGCCCGGCCCGGGCGAAGACGATGGCCCAGCCGGACCCGACCAGGCCGCCGCCGACCACCCCGACCGTTTCAAGCCTGCGCATCGTCACCGCACCCGCGAGCTCTCGCCGTCGGCGAGGCAGATCTCGGAGATGCGCAGGCCCTCGGCGGTGATGCGCGAGGGGAAGCTGTCCTTCAGCCGCTCCTCGTGGATCGGGATCACCCGCCGCGCCTCGTAGCCGACCTGCTTCATCATCGCCTCGGTGGCCATCACCAGGTTCTGCTGGCTGCCGAGCGCCAGGCCGACCGGCACATACATGGTGTCGACGTCGACCACCGCGCCCGGCCCCTGGATGTTCTCGAAGACATAGACGAGGTCGCCGGCCAGCACCCAGCTGTCGGAGGACTGCGCCCTGGCGTCGTTGCGCACCGTCACCCACATCGAGGCGAAGGTGTGGCTGTCATAGGCGACGTGGAGGTCGATATTGGGCAGCACGTCGGCGAGCGGCCCGTCGACGCAGACGAGGCGCTTCTGCTGCGCCAGCTCGACGCCACGCACGATGTCGCCGGGATCGACCGCCACCATCATCCAGCGCAGCCGGTCGGGCAGCGACATCGCCCAGGTCCATTTCGCGATCTCGCGCTCCTGGATGTAGAACTTCGCCTTGGGAAAATCCTCGACATTGCCGAAATGGTCGAAATGGGCATGGGTGATGAACACCGTGTCCACGTCCTCCGGCGTCAGCCCGATGCCGGCCAGCACCTCGCGCGGCGAGCGCCAGTTCTCGACGCCGAACTTGTCGCCGAGATGCTTGCCGTAGTCCTTGTCGTTGTAGCCGACATCGACCATGGCGACATGGCCGTTGCCCTTGATCACGGCATAGCAATAGGGAAGCTTCACATAACCCTGATTGTGGGCGCCGTAGAGCACGCCGCTCTTGTGATACTTGCTGACATAGGAATATTCGAGCACCCAGATGGAATAGTCGGCCACGATATCCTCCCGTCTTGGTTTGTTGATCCGTCAGGCGTTGCAGTTGCAGCAGGAATGCCGGAAATCGACCATGGTCATGCCGAGCCGTTCCTCCGACGCGGCCTGCAGGTGGCGGTAGGCCGCCGTGAGATTGCCGAGGGCCACCGTCAGGTCCGGCGCGCCGTCGGCCAGCACCGGCGCCCGCAGGGCGGTCAGGCACGAGCCGGCGAGGCGGTGCGCGGCGATGAGATGGCGCAGGTTCGGATCGAGGCGCTGCGGCGCGCTGAGCCCGCCGAGCCGCTCGGCGACCTCGCCCCACAGCTCCTGCGCGCCCGCCAGCGTCGGCAGGTCCAGGGCCTCGCGGCGGCGGCTCGCCTGGGCGAGGATCAGGAGCCCGGCGGTCTGCCCGATCAGCCGCCTGAGGTCGGAATAGACCCGGCGCGCCTCGAGCCCGTAGGCGACCACCGCATCGGGCGCGCCGTCGGGCATGGCGTCCGCCGGGGTCGCGGCGAAGCCGGAAAGGCTGGGACAGCCGGGGCGGTGGACCTCGGCCGCGGCATCGAGGAGCGACCAGGAGCGCGACGCCGTCATGGCAAGGACCTCGTGGTGTTGCGCTCGACCAGCCGGCCGGGCAGGCGCTGGACGCCGGGCTCGCACGGCTCGTTGCGGGCCAGCGCCAGGGCCAGCACCGTGGTGCGGTCGATCATCAGGTCAATCGGCTGGCGCACGGTGGTGAGGGCATGCGAGGGCCAGGAGGCCATGCCGATATCGTCGAAGCCCATGATCGACACGTCCTCCGGCACGGCGAGGCCGGCCTCGCGCCGCGCCGCGTCCATGGCGCCGATGGCGAGGATGTCGTTGGCGCAGAACAGCGCCGTCGGCCGGTCCGGGCCCGCGAGCAGCCGGCGGGCGGCGGCATAGCCCGCCTCGTAGCTGAAGGTCGTGCCCTCGCTGGCGATCGGCTCGGGAATGTCGCGCTCCAGGCAACGGGCGTGGAAGCCGCGCCAGCGGTCGACATTGGTGGAGGCATCCGGCCGCCCGGCGACGAAGCCGATGCGCCGGTGCCCCCGGTCGATGAGGTAATCGGCGATCAGCCGTCCGCCCCGCTCGTTGTCGCAGGTCACGGCATAGGAATGCTCGTCCGAGCCCGAGCGGTTGAAGAACACCACCGGCGTGCCGACCTTGCGGCAGGCGGTCGCGGCGGCCGAGGACAGGGTGGTGGCGAGCATCACCACCACGTCGGGATGGTAGGAGAGCAGCACGCGCACCTGCTCCTCCTCGCTGCGGGCCGGCGACACCACGACCAGCATGACGTTGAAGTCCGCCGCCTGCAGCCGCTCGGTCAGCCGCGTCATCACCTCGGGATAGAAGGGGTTGGTGATGTCGGACACCACCAGCCCGACGATGCGGCTGCTCTTGGTGATCAGGCCGCGCGCCAGCGGATTGGGCTGGTAGCCGATCTCCGCCGCGTGGCGCAGCACCTTCTCGCGGGTCTCCGGGGCGATGACGGCGTCGTCGTAGAAGGCGCGCGACACAGTCGAGACCGACATGCCGAGCTGGCGCGCCAGATCCTTCACCGTGATGCGCGGTGTGCGGACGGGATCGGCGCGCGTGTCGGACATGATGGTCAGGCTCCCCTCATCGGCCGGCGGCGGGACGCGGCGCGAAGCCGGCCGTCATGCCGCGTTGCGCCCGCCATGGCGGCGCACCCGGATATTGGCCTGCTCGGCATGGCCGGCAAAGCCCTCGAGCGTGCACAGCCGCGCGCAGTACTCGCCGACCAGCGCGCTGGCCTCGTCGGTGAGCACCTTCTGGTAGGTGCAGGTCTTGAGGAACTTGCCGACCCAGAGCCCGCCGGTGTAGCGCGCCGCCTTCTTGGTCGGCAGGGTGTGGTTGGTGCCGATCACCTTGTCGCCATAGGCGACATTGGTGCGGGGCCCGAGGAACAGCGCGCCGTAATTGGTCATATGGCTGAGGAAGTAGTCGGGGTCGCGCGTCATCACCTGCACGTGCTCGGAGGCGATGCGGTCGGCTTCGGCCACCATCTCCTCGTCGCTGTCGCAGACGATCACCTCGCCATAGTCGGCCCAGGCCTTGCCGGCGAGCTCGGCCGTCGGCAGCACCGCGAGCTGGCGCTCGACCTCGGCCATGGTGGCGCGGGCGAGCTTCTCGGAGGTGGTCAGCAGCACCGCCGGCGAGGTCGGGCCGTGCTCGGCCTGGCCGAGCAGGTCGGTGGCGCAGATCTCGCCGTCGACGCTGTCGTCGGCGATGACCAGCGTCTCGGTCGGCCCGGCGAAGAGATCGATGCCGACCCGGCCATAGAGCTGGCGCTTGGCCTCGGCGACGAAGGCGTTGCCTGGCCCGACCAGCATGTCGACCGGCGCGATGGTGGCGGTGCCGAGCGCCATGGCAGCGACGGCCTGGACGCCGCCGAGCACGTAGATCTCGTCGGCGCCGCCCAGGTGCATGGCGGCGACGATGGCCGGATGCGGCCCGCCCTGGAACGGCGGGGCGCAGGCGATGACGCGGCTGACCCCGGCGACCCGCGCCGTGACCACGCTCATATGGGCCGAGGCGACCATCGGATACTTGCCGCCGGGGACATAGCAGCCGACGGCGTTGACCGGGATGTTCCTGTGGCCGAGCACGACGCCGGGCAGCGTCTCCACCTCGACGTCGCGCAACGCGTCGCGCTGGTGCTGGGCGAAGTTGCGCACCTGGGCCTGGGCGAAGCGGATGTCGTCAAGGTCGCGCTTGGCGACCTTGGACAGCGCCGCCTCGATCTCCGGCTCCGACAGGCGGAAGCTCTCGGGCGACCATCTGTCGAACTTCTCGGAAAGCTCGCGCACGGCCGCGTCACCCCGCGCTTCGACATCGGCGAGGATGGCTTCGACGGTGGCGCGCGTCCTGGCATCGACGGCGGCGACGGTGCTCGCGTCCTGTCCGCGCTTGAGATATCTGGCCATGGCTTGTCCTGCATCATGAGGGACGGGCGGCGGCAAGGCCGCCCGCCGGGTTGCGTCAGTTGACGGTCGCCTCGATCTTGGTGAGCTTGTAGAGCTCGGCCGGCGGGGCGCATTTCTGGCAGTTGATGCCGGGCTCGTTGGCGGCCTTCGGCACGTCGGCCGGCAGCGGCTGGATGGTGGCGCCCGGCGTCGGCTTGCCCTCGAGCGCCGACTGGAGCGAGAGCTCGGGCAGCAGCGTCGGGTTGAACACCTCGGTGACGAAGGAGCTCGGCACCACTCCGTCCGGGAAGGTGTTGCAGCCGTCCTCGAAGGTCTGGCCCTTGCAGAGCTTGACCTGGTCCGCCGGCACCCAGGGCAGCGGATATTCGATGTTCTGCGGCTCGAGCTGGCGCTTGCCGCCGAGGATCTCCATCATCAGCTTGAAGGCATAGCCGGCGGTGGCGGGCGGCGAGCCGGCCGAGACGCCCTTCAGGCCGCGCTTCTGGAAGTCGGGGTTGGCGAGCGCCAGGCGGAAGCCGTTGGAGTTCTCGCCGGTCATCGGCACCAGCTTGGTGCCCTTGTCCATCAACGCCTGGATCGCGCCGTACTCGCCGGCCTGGGCCCAGATGCCGTCGACGTCGGGATGGGCGGCGAGCGCCTTGGCGGTCTCCTGCTGGGTCGTGCGGTCGTCCCAGTAGGAATAATATTCGGCCACCACGTCGATGCCGGGATATTTCTTGAACACCGCCATGGCGCCGTCGGTGTGGCGCTTGTCGACCGAGTTGCCGGGCACGCCGCGGCTGAGGAAGATCTTGCCCTTGCCGCCCAGCGCATTGACCAGGGCCTGCGCTGTGTTCTCGCCGAAGCCGGCGGTGATGTAGCTGACATTGTAGGCGCACGGCTCGGTGACCGTGGCGTCGTACATGAAGAACTTCACGCCCTTCTCGCAGCCGCGCTTGATCACCCGGTTGAGCGCCGTGGACGAGATCGGGAAGCTGATGATGCCGTCGGCCTTGGCCGAGATCATGCTCTCATAGGCGGCGATCTGCGCCTGCGGATCGGTGCCGGAGATGACCTCGGTCAGCTCCACCGTCTTGTCGTAGGGCGGCGTCTTGGCCAGCGCCTTGACGATGTTGGCGGCCTCCGACTGCCAGGAATTGCCGCTGTAGCTGAGGCTGAGATAGATCTTGAACTTCTTGTCCTCGGCGCCGGCGGTGCCGGCCACCAGCGTCAGGCCGAGCGCCGCGGCGCAGGCCGTGGCGCCGAGGCGCGCCAGGGTGCTTCTCCATACGGACATTTCCGTCTCCCTCTTCATCGACCGCTTGGTTGTGGGAACGTTCTCACCGAGAAACGTTCGGAGGCATGGAGCGCGAGCGGTCATTATCGCGTCGTCCGGCGCCTCAGGAATGCGAAGACGTTTTCCCGCAGCAGCAGGAGGGCGACGAGGATGATCGAGCCCTCGATCACCGTCCGCCAGCCCTGGGGCACGCCGAGCGCCGCGATCACGGTGCCGAGCGTGGTCAGCAGCACGGCGCCGCCGATGGTGGCGAGGAAGCTGCCGCTGCCGCCGAGGATCGAGGAGCCGCCGATCACCACCGCGGCGATGCCGGGCAGCAGGTAGTCGTTGCCCATGCGCAGCGTCGCGCCGTTGGCATAGCCCACCAGCATCATGCCGGCGAAGCCGGCGCTGGCGGCGCTGGCCATATAGGCCGCGACCAGGGAGCGGCGCACCGCGAGGCCGGCGACGCGCGCCGCCACCGGGTTGGCGCCGATCGCCATCAGCCGGCGCCCGAAGGACGTCCGGCTCTGCACGGCCGAGGCCAGCACGCAGAAGGCCAGGATGAAGACGAGGATCAGCGGCATGCCGAGCCAGTCCGCCTTCATCAGGCCGACCAGCACCGGCGGGGCGGCGCCGCGCGGCGTGCCGCTGGTGAAGCCGAGCGCGGCCGAGGCGACGACGATGCCGGTCGCCATGGTCATGATGAAGGGCGGGATGGCGAGCAGCGCCACGCCGAGGCCGCTCACCGCGCCGATGCCGGCGCAGGCGGCGAGGATGGCCGGGATGAGGTACCAGCTCCCCTCGCCCGAGGCGCCGATCCAGCCGGTGGTGAGCACGCCGCCGATGGTGATCAGGGCCGGCACGGAGAGGTCGAGCCCGCCGACCAGGATGACCAGGCCCTGCCCGAAGGCGACCACCATCAGGAAGGAGGAGAGCACCAGCACCGTGTTGACCTGGCTCCACGAGCCGAGCGCCGGGCTGACGAAGCGCGACAGCAGGATCAGGAGGATGCTGAGGCCGAAGACGCAGACGACGGTCAGGCTCTCCGGCCGCCAGCGCGCGGTCTGCCGCCCGTCGACGGCCGCCTCCAGCGCGGCGGGCGGGGCTGCCGGCCGCTCGGGCGTCGGCGCGGGGGCCAGGTCTGCCTTGCGAGCGCTCATCATGCCGGTCCCCTGCGCTCAACCAGACGGGTGACGAGGCTGCCGAAGACCACCGCGACGACGAGCACCACGCCCTGGAAGATGCCGGTGTAGAAGGAGGAGACGCCGCCGGCGAACAGCACCTTCTGCAGCAGCAGCAGCGTGGCGGCGCCGAGGATGCTGCCGACAACCCCGCCGCGGCCGCCGGCCAGCGAGGTGCCGCCGAGGGCCACCGCCGCGAAGGTCAGCATCAGGAACGAGGTGCCGCCATTGGGATCGCCGGTCGCGGTCTGGGCGCTGAGCATGAAGCCGGCGAGGCCGTAGAGCATGCCCGCGCCGATGAAGCCGATGAAGCGGGTGCGCACCACCGGGATGCCCGAGAGCTGGGCCGAGGTCTCGTCGGCGCCGACGGTATAGAGGGCGATGCCGGTGTCGGTCCGCCGGAAGGCGAGCCACAGCACCACCACCGCGGCGACGATGAGGCCGGCGACCGGCACCACGCCGAACACCGTGTCGGTGAGCTCGTAGCTGACGAAGTCCGCCACCGTGCCGCCCGGCGCATCGAGCACCACCAGGGCGAGGCCCTGGCAGATGATCATGGTGGCGAGCGTGGCGGCGATCGATTGCAGGCGCAGCACGGCGACGAGATAGCCGTTGGCGAAGCCCACCGCGCCGCCGATGGCCAGGCACAGGGCGAGGCTCGCCAGCGCGCCGCCCGGCCCGTCCATCGGATAGGCCGCCATGACGACGTTGGTGAGCGAGATGACGCCGGCGACCGAGAGGTCGAAGCCGCGGGCGAGCACCACCAGCGTCTCGCCGGCGGCGGCGATGGCGAGCGGCGCGGCGTTGTTGGTGAGGCTGAGGGCGGTGTCGGCGGTGAGCGCCGTCGGGTCCCAGGCCGCATAGACGAGGTAGAGCACGACGTAGAGGATGGCGATGATGCCGGTGCCGCTGGCCAGCGCCCGGCGCAGGCGCGCGGCCGGCGGATGCGACAGGCGGAGCGGGGCGGAACCCGTGACGACGCTCACGCCGCGGTCCTCCCGGCATCGGCATGGCCGGTCAGCGCCGCCACCAGGGCCCGCTCCTCGATGGCGCTGCCCTCGAATTCGGCGAAGACCCGCCCGCCATAGATCGCCAGGCAGCGGTCGGCGAGCCGCACCAGCTCCGGCAGCTCGGAGGAATAGAGCAGCACCGAGCCGCCCTTGGCGGCGAAGGCCTGGATCGCCGCATAGATCGCCTGCTTGGTGCCGACATCGACGCCGCGCGTCGGGTCGTAGAGCAGCAGCGTGCCGGCGCCGGTCATCATGGCGCGGGCGAGCAGCGCCTTCTGCTGATTGCCGCCGGAGAGTTCGCCGATGCGGAAATCGAGATAGCGCGCGCTGAGCTCGACCGCGCCCGCAACGGCGCCGGCGCCGCGGCGCTCCAGCGCCGGCCAGATCGCGCCGGCCCGGCTGATCCGCTGCAGCACCGGCAGCACGACGTTGCTCGCCGCCGTCAGGGCCGGGAAGATGCCCTCGACCTTGCGCTCCTCCGGCAGGAAGCTGAGCCCGGCGGCGAGCGCCGCGCGCGGGCCCGACGGCCGGATCGGCCGGTCCTGCACCCGGATCTCGCCGGCGCCGAGCGGCTCCAGGCCGACGAGGGTGCGGAACAGCTCGCGCTGCCCCTGTCCCTCCAGGCCGGCGACACCCAGGATCTCGCCGCGGTGGAGGTCGAGGCTCACGCCCCGCAGCTTGCCGCCGCTGACGTCCCTGAGCCGCAGGACCGGCACGTCGCGGCCGGACCGTGCGGCGGCGGGCCGCGCCGCGGCGAGCTCGCTGCGGCCGACCATCAGGCGGAAAATGTCGGAATCGGTGGCGTCCGACAGCTCGACGCGGGCGACGGAGCGGCCGTTGCGCAGCACCGTCGCGGCCGAGCAGAGCTGGCGCACTTCGGCAAGGCGATGGGAGATGTAGAGCACCGCGGTGCCGGCGGCGGTCTTCTCGCGCACCAGCTCGAACAGCCAGTCGACATCGGTGAGGGCGGCGGTCGGCTCGTCGAGAACGAGGACCGATCCGGCATGGTGCATGGCGCGGGCGATCTCGATGCGCTGGCGCTGGGCGAGCGACAGGCCGGCGATCGGGGCCAGCGGCGAGACATCGGTCAGGCGGTAGCGGGCAAGAATCGCGGCGGCCGCTTCGGCCGTGCGCCGGGAGGAGACCAGGCCGAGCACGCCCTTGCGCAGCGCCGGCAGGGCCAGCGCCTCGGCCACCGAGAGGTTGGGCGGCAGGCTCAGCTCCTGGAAGGCGGTGGCGACGCCGGCCCGGCGCGCGGCGAGGATCGAATGCGGCCGATAGGCGCCCCCGTCGAGCCGCATGGCGCCGCTGTTGGGCTGCACGACGCCGCTCAGGATCTTCACCAGGGTCGACTTGCCGGCCCCGTTCTCACCGAGCAGCGCATGGACCTTGCCCGCCTCGAGCTCGAGCGTCACCTCGGCCAGCGCGACGGTGGCGCCATAGGCCTTCGTCACGGAAGACGCCAGCAGGCGAAGGGGCGGTGCGGCGCTCAAGCGCATCCTCCATCGTTCCACGAAATGTGATGGGAACGTTCTCAGAGAACCTTCTCATTGCTGGATTGGGCTGTCAAGCGCAAGATTCGCGAAATTCTGCGCCGCCCGCCGCACCACGCCGACACATGCCCGGGCAGCTCCCACATCCCGTCCGCGGCCCGTCTTGATAAATCCAGACAGTGGATTTATGGTTCGTCGTCCGGCTCGGGCCGGCCAAGACAAGACATCCAACGAGACATCCAGGGGACATGCCGATGAGACGGGGATTGAGCGGTTTGGCCGGCGCGGCGGCGCTGCTTCTGGCGAATGCGGCCCTTCCGGCCCGCGCCGACACGGTTTCCCTTTTCTGCAGCTCCTCCGGCTCCGAATACGAGATCTGCAAGGCCGGCGCCGACGCCTGGGCCAGGCAGACCGGCAACGAGGTCAGGATCAACAAGATGCCGGCGGCCTGGGATGAGGCGCTGCCGCTCTACCAGCAGCTGCTCTCGGCCCAGTCGACCGATGCCGACGTGCTGCTGCTCGACGTCGTCTGGGTCGGTCTCCTGCAGAAGAACCTGCTCGATCTCAATGCGGACCTGTCCAAGGACGACATCGCCCAGCACTTCCCGGCGACCGTCGCCGCCGGCACCGTCAACGGCCGGCTGGTGGCGCTGCCCTGGTACACGGATACCGGGCTGATGTTCTACCGCAAGGACCTGCTCGCCAAGTACGGCAAGCCGGTGCCGAAGACCTGGGCCGAGCTGACCGAAACGGCCAAGGCCGTGCAGGACGGCGAGCGCGCCGCCGGCAACAAGGACATCTGGGGCTATGTCTGGCAGGGCAAGTCCTACGAGGGCCTGACCTGCGACGCGATCGAATGGACCGCCTCCTCCGGCGGCGGCACCATCATCGACGACAAGGGCGCCATCACCATCGACAATGCCAAGGCGGCCGGCGCGCTCGCGCTGGCGCATGGCTGGGTCGGCTCGATCACCCCGCCGGGCGCCCTCAACTATGACGAGGAGGGCTCGCGCAGCGTTTTCGAGACCGGAAACGCCGTGTTCCTGCGCAACTGGGCCTATGTCTGGGGCACCTCGCAGGCCGCGGGCGCGCCGCTGGTCGGCAAGGTCGGGGTCGCGGCCCTGCCGGTCGGCGCCGCCGGCGAGAGGTCGAGCGGCTGCATGGGCACCGCCCATCTCGGCATCTCGAAATACACCCGGCACAAGGACGCCGCCCTCAGCCTGCTGCACTTCCTCGCCGGCAAAGACGAGCAGAAGCGCCGCGCCATCGCCGGCGCCTACAACCCGACGATCGCGGCGCTCTACGACGATGCCGACGTGCTGAAGGCCCTGCCCTTCCTCAAGGACGCCGAGGCCGCCTTCGCCGAGAGCGCCGTGCGCCCCTCGGCCATCACCGGGTCGAGCTACAACCGGGTGTCGCAGGCCTTCTTCAAGGCGGTGCACGGCGTGCTCGGCGGCGACACCGAGGCCGGCCCGGCGCTGAAGACCCTGGCGGAGGACCTCGCCACCATCAAGGCCGCCGGCAAGTGGTGAGACGGCCGCAAGCCGATCGGACGCCGCCCCCCGGGCGCCTCCAACCCGTGAAGACCTGATCATGCTCATCGGCAATGCGCCCTGCTCCTGGGGCGTCTTCTATCCCACCGGCAACGCGCTCGGCGGCGAGGCCTATCTCGACGCGGTCGCCCGCGCCGGCTACCACGCCACCGAGCTCGGCCCGCTCGGCTTCCTGCCGGCCGACACCGCGGTTCTCCGCGATGCGCTCGCCCGCCGCGGCCTCACCCTCGCCGGGGCCGCGCATGTCCATGTCCTGACGCAGGCCGGCTCCTGGCCGGTGCTGCAGGCGGCCCTGGATGCCCTCGGCCCGATCCTGGCCCGGCTCGGCGCCCCGCACCTGGCGCTGATGGACGAGAGCGAGGCCTATCCTGCCGAAGCGCCGGGCGTCACCGACGCGGCGGGCTGGCGGGCGATGATCGATCTCGTCCGCCGCGCCCACGCCCATATGCGCGAGGCGCACGGGGTGGCGCTGACCTTCCATCCCCATGTCGGCACCTGCGTCGAGCGCGAGGACCAGATCGACCGCCTGCTGGCGGAGACCGAGGTGGACCTGTGCTTCGACACCGGCCACCATGCCTTCTGGGACCAGGACCCCATCGCCTATATGCGCAAGGCCTGGGACCGCATCGGCTATATCCACCTCAAGAATGTCGACCCGGCAGTGCGGGCCCGGGTGCTTTCCGGCACGCTCGGCCCGAACGAATCCTTCGCCGCCGGCGTGATGGCGCCGCTGCCGGACGGGGCGGTCGACATTGCCGGCGTGGTCCGGCTGATGCGCGAGCGGGCCTATGACGGGCCTTGCGTCGTCGAGCAGGACCCGAGCACCGATCCGGCGGCCGAGCCGCCGGAGGCCCTGGCCGTCCGCAACCGCCTCTTCCTCGAACGCCTCCTCGCCGCTGGAGATGCCGCATGACCACCCCCGCCCTGGAGATCTTCGCCCGCCCCGACGCGCTCGGAGAGGCCCTCGCCGGGCGGATCCTCGCCGCCGCCGCCGAGGCAGGCGCCGCCGGCCGGCCCTTCCTGCTCGGCTGCCCCGGCGGCCGCTCGCCCCGCCCGGTCTACCAGGCGATGGCGGCGGCGCTCGCCGCGGCGCCGCGCGACCTCGGCCATGTCGTGATCGTGATGATGGACGACTATCTCGCCGAGCGCGATGGGCGGCTCGACCATGTCGACGCCGACGCCCATTACAGCTGCCGGCGCTTCGGCCGCGAGGAGATCCTGGCGGTGCTGAACGCCGGCTTGCCCGAGCCCTGGCGCATTCCGGCCGCCAATCTCTGGGTCCCCGACCCGGCCGATCCCGCCGCCTATGACCGGCGGATCGCGGCGGCGGGCGGCATCGACCTCTTCATTCTGGCTTCCGGCGCCAGCGACGGCCACGTCGCCTTCAACCCCGCCGGCACGCCCGCCGATACCCGCACCCGCATCGTGCCGCTCGCCGAGGCGACGCGGCGCGACAACATGCAGACCTTCCCCGACTTCGCCAGCCTCGCCGAGGTGCCGGCCCACGGCATCAGCGTCGGCGTCGGCACCATCGCCGAGCAGTCCAGGGCGGCGGCGATGGTGCTGTGGGGCGAAGGCAAGCGCCTGGCCTTCCAGCGCATCGCGGCGGCGGACGGCTATGATCCGCAATGGCCGGCGAGCGTGGTCAATCTCTGCCGCAACGCCACGATCTTCGCCGATGCGGCCGCGGCCGGCCGGACGGGGCCGCGCTGATGCCGATTGCGCTCGGCGTCGACGTCGGCGGCACCAAGATCGCGGCGGCCCTCGTCGACCTCGAGGACGGCCGCCTGCTGCACCAGGTCACCGTGCCGACCGCCCTGGTGGACGGCGCCGGCGGCGTGCTGGCAGGCATCCGCCGCGCGGTGACCGCGGTCCGCGACCTCGGCCGCAGCGACGGCGCCGAGCCGATCGGCCTCGGCCTGCCCGAGCTGGTCTCGCCGGAGGGCGCCATCGCCAGCCGCTGGATCGCCGACTGGACGGGGCTCGACCCGCGCCGCGAGCTGGCCGACCTCGGCATCGTCGCCGTCGACAGCGACGTGCGGCTCGCCACCCTGGCCGAGCAGCGCTATGGCCATGGCCGCGACTTCGCCAGCTTCGCCTTCATCACGGCGGGCACCGGCCTCAGCTACAGCCATTGCTCGGACGGGCGGATCCACCGCGGCGCCCACGGCTTCGCCATCCATTTCGCCTCCAACGACCTGATGGTGATGGCCGACGGGCGCCAGGCCGCCTTCAACCTGGAATCCTTCGCCTCGGGCCTGGGCATGGCGCAGGCCTATGCCCGGCGCACCGGCCGCACGGCGAGCGCGCGCGACATCGTCGAGGGCCGCGCCGGGGCGGAGGGAGCGCTGCTGCTCGACCAGGCCACCACCGCCCTCGCCAGCTATGTCGGCCAGATGATCAACATGCTCGACCCGCAGGCCGTCGTCCTCGGCGGCGGGCTCGGCACCGCGCCGGCCTTCTTCGAGGCGGTGCGTGCCAAGGTCCCGGCCTATGTCTGGGCCGAAGCCTGCCGCACCCTGCCGATCCGCGCCAGCGCGCTGCACGCCACCGCCGGCGTGGTCGGCGCCGCCGCGCTGCATGCGCCATCACCTTCGGGACCGAACCAGCCATGGCCTCCGTCAGCCTGACCTCCGTCGCCAAGAGCTACGGGCATGTCGACGTGATCCGCGACGTCGACCTCGCCATCGCCGACGGCGAGTTCGTGGTGTTCGTCGGCCCCTCCGGCTGCGGCAAGTCGACCCTGCTGCGCCTCATCGCCGGGCTCGTGCCGGTGACCTCCGGCGACATCCGCATCGACGGCGAGGTGATGACCGACGTCCCCGCCTCGGAGCGCGGCATCGCCATCGTCTTCCAGTCCTATGCGCTCTATCCCCACATGACCGTGGCCCGGAACATCGGCTTTGCGCTGGAGACCGCCGGCCTCGGGCGGGCCGCGATCCGGGAGAAGGTCGAGCGCATCGCCGCCATGCTCCGCATCGGCCACCTCCTCGACCGCAGGCCGCGCGAGCTCTCCGGCGGCCAGCGCCAGCGCGTCGCCATCGGCCGCGCCCTGGTGCGCCAGCCCGAGGTCTTCCTGTTCGACGAGCCGCTCTCCAACCTCGACACCGACCTGCGCACCGAGATGCGGGTCGAGATCGCCCGGCTGCACGACGAGCTCGGCACCACCATGATCTACGTCACCCACGACCAGATCGAGGCCATGACCCTGGCGGACCGCATCGTCGTGCTCAACGAGGGCCGCATCGAGCAGGTCGGCACCCCCAAGGACCTCTATCTCAGGCCGGCGAACCGCTTCGTCGCCGGCTTCATCGGCTCGCCGCGGATGAATTTCGCGCCCGTGCGCGCCGAGGCCGCGGCCGGGGCCTGGCGCCTCGCCGGTGCCGGCAGCCTCGACCTCGGCGGCATCGACACGCCTGAGGCCCCCGTCTCGATCGGCGTGCGGCCCGAGGCGCTCGTCCTGGCCGGTGACGGCCGGCCGGCCCTGATCCAGGGCGAGGTGATCCGCCTGGAAGACCTCGGGCACGAACATTTCGCCCATATCCGCATCGCCGACGACCTGATCTGGACGGCACGGCTGGCCGGCTCCCAACCCCCGCCGGACCGCGGCGCCCGCGTCGCCCTCGCCTGGGAGCCGGCCGACCTCTTCCTCTTCGACGAGGGCGAACGCCGGCTCGACCGCCGCGCCGCCGCCGGCCTGGAGCGAGCCTCGTGAGCGGGCGCCTCGCCCGGCGCGAGATGCGCGCCGCCTGGCTGTTCCTGGCGCCGACGCTGATCGCCCTGGCGCTGGTGGCGCTCTGGCCGCTGGCGCGCACGCTGTTCTTCTCCATCACCGATGCCGAGCTCGACGATCCCGCCAGCTACGCGTTTGTCGGCCTGCAGAACTTCCTCGCCGTCGCGCAGGACCGGCAATGGTGGCGCGCCGTCGGCAACACCGTGCTGTTCACCGCCGTCTCTGTCTCGATCGAGACGCTGCTCGGGCTCGGCATCGCCCTGCTGCTCAACGCGGCGCTGCCGGGGCGCGGGGCCCTGCGCGCCGCGATCCTGATCCCCTGGTCGATCCCCGTGGTGGTCTCGGCCAAGATCTGGGAATGGATGCTCCATGATCAGTTCGGGGTGATCAACAAGCTCTTGATCGGCCTCGGCATCCTCGACAAGGGCCTGGCCTGGACCGCCGATCCCGCCCTGGCGATGGGCGTGATCATCTTCGTCGACGTCTGGATCACCACGCCCTTCATGGTGCTCTTGATCCTCGCCGGCCTGCAGACCATCCCCGCCGAAATGATGGAGGCGGCCTTCGTCGACGGCGTGCCGTGGTGGAAGCGGTTCTGGTCGCTGACCCTGCCGATGCTGCGGCCGGCGATCGGCGTCGCCGTGCTGTTCCGCGTGCTCGACGCCATGCGCATGTTCGACCTCAGCTACATCCTGGCCGGCAATGGCGAGCGGACGATGACGGTGTCGATCTATGCCCGCAACCAGCTGATCAGCTTCCAGGCGCTCGGCATGGGCTCGGCGGCCTCCACCTGCGTCTTCCTGGTGATCGGGCTGGTCGCCGTCCTGATCATCGGCGCGCTGCGGCTCGACCGCGCCACGGCGAGGTGAGGCCATGACGACCACCCTGTCCAGGCCCGCGCGCTGCCGCCGCTCGCCGCGCTTCTACCGCTGGCAGCGCCGGGCCAAGGCCGCCGGCATGATCGCCGCCGGGCTCCTCGTGCTCGTCTACACGCTGTTTCCCTACTACTGGGCGCTGGTCTCCTCCTTCCGCTCCGGCGTCGCCCTGTTCAGCCCGAGCCTGGTGCCGAGCTTCGACCTGACCCATTACAAGGCGCTGCTCGCCGACCCCGTCTTCACCGGCAGCATCGTCAATTCGCTGATCGTCGCCGGCTCGACCACGGCAATCTCGCTCGCCCTGGCGACGATGGCGGCCTATGCGCTGGGGCGCCTCAGCTTCGCCGGCAAGGCGGCGATGCTGCTGGCGATCCTGATGGTGTCGATCTTCCCGCAGATCGCCGTGATGTCCGGCATGTTCGAGCTGGTGCGCTGGCTCGGCCTCTACAACCGCATCGGCGCGCTGATCCTGGCCTATCTCATCTTCACCGTGCCGTTCACGGTCTGGGTGCTGACCAGCTTCATGCGCGAGTTTCCGCGCGAGCTGGAGGAGGCGGCGATCATGGACGGCTGCTCGCACTGGCGCATCCTGACGCGCATCCTGCTGCCGCTGATGGGCCCAGCGCTGGCGAGCACCGGCCTGCTCTCCTTCATCCTCGCCTGGAACGAGTTCCTGTTCGCCCTGACCTTCATCCTCTCCGACGAGAACCGCACCGTGCCGGTCGCCATCGGCCTGATCTCGGGCAACAGCCGCTACGAATATCCCTTCGGGCCGATCATGGCCGCTTCGATCATCGTCACGCTGCCGCTGATCGTGCTGGTGCTGATCTTCCAGCGCCGGATCGTCACGGGCCTCACCGCCGGCGCCGTCAAGGGCTGACGGCCGTCAGCCGGCCGGGTCGACGCCGAGAACCATCCGCATGTCGCGGGGATGTGGAGCGTTCATGTTCTTTTGCGGATAGAGCGGCCGTTCAGGCATGCACGCCTGAACCACTGCGTCATGGACCGACTTGATCGGTCCATCCAAGCGAACGCGACGATCGCCGCATTTTCGCAACCGCAGCCGGGATTCTTGCCTCGCCTGCGATGGGCGCCTCGGACCATCCATCCTCCCCCAGCGAATGACCCGGCTTCCCGGAGGCTCGCTCAGGCCCCCGGACCGGCCGGCTCGTAGAGGTCGAGGATGCGGCCGCGGATGGTCCAGGTCGCGGCCGGGTCCGGGTCGAGCGTCGCCAGCAGGGGGGTCGTGGCGGCGCCGAGCGCGATCACGTCGGTGCCGATCAGGCCGGCCTGCAGGCGGGGGATGGCGCGGTCGCGGCGCAGGCCGATGGTGGGATGCAGCGGGTGGGCGCGCTCGACCAGGCGGTCCAGCACATGCGGCGGCAGGTCGCTGCCGATCAGGATCGTCTGCGGGTCGAGCGTGTTCTCCAGCGTGGCGACCAGCCAGCGCAGATGGTCTGCCGCCGCCTCGATCCAGGCCTCGGTCGCCGCGCGGGCGCCATCGATCAGGTCGGGCAGGCTGAGGTCGAGGTCGTGGATCGCATCCTCGCCCGGCGCGATCCGGCCGAGCAGGCCTTCGAGCGACAGGATCGATTCCAGGTAGAGCGTCTCCTCGCCCCGCCGCACCAGGATGCGGCCGACCTCGCCGGCATTGGCCGAGCCGCCGCGGTAGATCGCCCCGTTCTGCACCAGGCCGCCGCCGAGGCCGTGGCCGAGGAAGAGGTAGCAGAAATGCTGCAGGCCGACGCCGCGGCCGAAGGTGAGCTCGCCGAGGGCGCCGGCATTCGCGTCGTTCTCGACGATGACGGCAAGGCCCGTGTCCTCGGCCAGGCCGCGGTCGAGCTCGTAGCCGTGCACCCTGCTCCAGAACTCGCCTTCCAGCAGCGGGCTGTCGAGCTCCTCGCCATCGAGGCGCAGGCGGGGTGAGGCGATGCCGACGCCCCAGACGCGCCGGCGCTCGACGCCGGCGGCGGCGATGAGCCCGTCGACGAGACGACGCAGCGTGCCGCGCACCCCGGCTTCCGACGGGTCCGTCAGCGGCTCGCGGATCTGCGCCCGCTCGGCATAGGCGAAATCGATCAGCACGGCGCGCACCGCGGTGCGGTCGAGGTGCAGCCCGATGCCGAAGCCGCAATCGGCGGCGATGCGATAGCTCGTCGGCGGCTGGCCCTTGCCGCCATAGACCTTGCCGGCGGGCACCACCAGCCCGCCATCCCACAGGTCCTGGGTGATGTTGGAGACGGCCTGCGGGCTGAGCTGCACCAGGCGCGCGATCTCGGCGCGGCTGAGCGAGGGGTCGCGCCTGAGCAGGCCGAGCACCGTCTGCCGGTTCAGCCGCTTGGTGAAGCCGTGGTTCTTCCCGAGGCCTGGGTCTTTCACAATTTCATAAATCCAGTTTGTTGATTTAACCACGTCGCCGGGGCATTATCCAGCCCGCGGGCCGCGTTCCTGCAGCCCCCCTTCTGGAGATCGAGCATGAGTATCCGGGTCGGCCTGATCGGGCTTGGCGAAGTCGCGCAGCTGATGCACCTGCCCCTGCTCGCCGACGACCCGCGCTTCCGCATCGCGGCGGTCATGGACGTCTCGCCCTCGCTCCTCGCCCATGTGGCGGCGCGCTACGGCGTCGGCAAGACCTATGCCGATGCGCGGGCGCTGCTCGGCGACCCCGAGATCGACGCGGTGTTCATCCTGACGCCCGACCATCTCCATGCCGGCCTCCTGTCGCAGGCGATGGACGCCGGCAAGCACGTGTTCATCGAGAAGCCGGTGTGCCTGACGCTCGCCGAGCTCGAGCCGATCCTGCCTCGGGCCGCGACCTATGGGAAGACGCTGTTCGTCGGCTACATGCGCCGCTTCTCCCGGCCCTTCCTGGAGCTGAAGCGCCGGCTGCCGCCGGCGGACGAGATCATCCACGTCCGCATCCGCGACCTCATCTGCGAAGGCCCGTTCTTCATCCGCCAGACCCGGCCGGTGTTCTATCCCACCGACGTGCCGCGGCCGATCATCGAGGCCGGCCGCGCCGAGACGGACCGGCTGCTGCGCTCGGCGATCGGCGAGAGGTCCTCCGCCGAGCAGCGGCGCGCCTATCAGGTCCTGACCGGCCTGTCCTCGCACAGCTTCTCGGCGATGCGCGAGCTGTTCGGCATGCCGCAGGGGCTGCACGCGGCCGTGCAGCACAAGGGTGAGCGCATCGTCGCCCTGTTCGACTACGGGCATTTCACCGCGGTCTACGAGGCGGTGATCAACAATGTCGCGCGCTTCGACGCCGGCATCGAGGTGCTGACCGACCGCCAGCAGTTCCGGGTGACCTACGACACGCCCTATGTGCGCAACCTGCCGACGCAGCTCACGGTGACCACTTCGACGGACACGGACACGCACAGCGAAATCGTCGGGCCGAGCTACGAGGACCCGTTCCGCATCGAGCTCGACGCCTTCCATGACTGCATCGCCGGCGGCGCCCGGCCGAAGACGACGCTGGAGGACGCGCGCCAGGACCTCGACCTCTTCGCCGCCGTCGGCCGCGCCTTTCCGGCCTGACGCGGCCGCCCCGATCGACGCCTGCAAGGCGGGGCCGGGTCATCCGCCAAAAGTGCATACACTGAAGTAGACAGAATTCGAAAGCTGCTCCATTGTATCCTCCGGCAGGTCAGAGCCGACGATGCAGAGCACACCCTTCCGAACCCCGAGCCCGCGCGTGGCCGTCATCGGCGCCGGCGCCATGGCGCTCGCGCTCGCCGCGGGCCTCGCCGGCGGCGACCCGCCGCTGCGGATCGGCGCGGTGCTGGCGCGCCGGCCGCCTGCTGCGCCCGCCTTCGACGGCATGGCCGTCTGCGCCGACGCCGCGGGCCTGCTCGCCTGGGGGCCGGACCTGGTGGTCGAATGCGCCGGCCATGGCGCGATGCGAGACCTCGTTCCCGCCTGCCTCGCCGCCGGCGTCGACTGCATCATCGCCTCGGTCGGCGCCCTGGCCGAGCCGGCCGTGCTGGCCGACGTCCGGGCAGCAGCGGAGCGCGGCCGGGCGCGCCTCGTCGTCCCCGCCGGCGCGCTCGGCGGGCTCGACGCCCTCGCCGCCGCCAGGCTCGCCGGCCTCACTGCCGTGACCTATCGCGGCAGCAAGCCGCCCGCCGCCTGGAAAGGCACCCCGGCCGAGGAAGCCTGCGACCTCGACGCCCTGGAGCGGCCCGCCATCGTCTTCGAGGGCTCGGCGGCGGAGGCGGCGGCCCGCTTTCCCCGCAACGCCAACGTCACCGCCGCGCTCGCCC
The DNA here is from genome assembly GCF_030814995.1 of Labrys wisconsinensis. Classification (GTDB taxonomy): domain Bacteria; phylum Pseudomonadota; class Alphaproteobacteria; order Rhizobiales; family Labraceae; genus Labrys; species Labrys wisconsinensis. Next base: position 984,257 of record NZ_JAUSVX010000001.1, read on the forward strand.
TGGCCGGCCTCGGTCCGGAGGCGACCCGGGTGACGCTGGTCGCCGACCCCGGCCTCGTCGCCAACACCCACCGCATCGAGGCCGAGGGCGCATTCGGCCGCTTCGTGTTCGAGACGGAGAACCGGGCCCTGCCGGACAATCCCCGCACCTCCCTTCTGGCGGCGCTCAGCTTGCAGCACGCCGTGCTCAATCATGTCGCGCCCCTGATCCCGTGATGGCCCTTCCCTCCAAACCCACCGCCGGGGTGCGTCTTGCCCGCGCCGACGTCCTGCCGCCCGGCCCGCTCGGCGGCGGCGAGGCTTTTGCGCGCGGACGGGCGGGAGCGGCGACGGTGCGGCTCGGCCGCTCGGCCTTCCTCGAGGCGCGCGGGGCGGCCAGCGAGCTCGAGGTCAAGCGCCGGATGATCGCCGAGCGCCGCTTCAGCTTCCACGCGCAGATCGGCTATCGCGCCATCGAGGACAGCCGCCGCGCCTGGGCGGGGATCCATGACCGGCTGGCCGAGAAGGGCGCCGCCCCGGACCGCTACGGCATCTGCCTCGACTGGAGCATGGGCTACCCCGCCGCCGAGCGGCGCGGGCGCCCGCGCGGCACCGGCATGATCCTGGAAAGCCCGGCGGATTTCATCGCCCTCACCGCCATGGCGCCGGTGGCGCCGCATTTCGGCGATTTCGTCCTCGGCATGCCGGCGGCGGTGGAAAACGCGGCGGCGGCCCTGCTGGCCGGCTCCACCACCATCGGCAATCTCTCGCAGTACTTCACCTTCCGCCTGCCGGGCTGGGGCAACGATGTCGGCACCACCCTGGCGACGGTGGAGGCACTCGGCCTGATCAAGGCGCAGCCGGTGCCGATCCTGATCCATTCCAATCTCGACGACGGTTATGCCGCCTGGTTCGAGGACATGGGCTCGGCGCTCGGCTTCGCCATGGTCGAGCGCTGGATCGTCGAGGATCTGATCGGCCTGCCGCTCGGCCATTGCTTCGGCCACACCTTCAGCGAGCCGGCCAAGCGCCTCGCCTTCCAGATCGCCCTCGCCCGCGCCAACCCGACGCCCGGCACCATGCTCTACGGCAACACCACGCTCTACGGGCCGGAGCCGGTGGCCAATTACGGTGCGCTGGCGAGCTACATGCTGGTCGACGCCTTCGCCTTATGGTCCACCCCCTCGGGCCAGGCGCTGACGCCGATCCCGGTCACCGAGGCCCGGCGCATTCCGACGGTCGAGGAGGTGGTCGACGCCCATCTCGCCGCCCGCCGGCTGGTCGAGCGCATCGGCGACCTCGCCCCGATCCTGTCGACGGCAGCGGCCGAGCCGATCGCCGAGACCCTGTTCGCCCGCGGCGTCCGCTTCCGCGACCGGCTGATGGAGGGTCTCGACGCCGCCGGCTTCGATCTCGCCGATCCCGCCGAGGTGCTGCTGGCGCTGCGCCGCATCGGCCCGGCCGAGCTGGAGCGCCGCTTCGGCGAGCGCGATGGCGCCGAGGCGGTCGCCAGTCCCTTCGTCGACGAGATCGAGCAACTGGCGCGGCAGGTCCTCGCCGCGGTGCCGCAGGCCGAGAAGGCGGCGCTGGCGCACCGCCGGCCGCGGGTGGTGGTCGCCACGACGGACGTGCATTTCTACGGCAAGCGCCTTTTGTCCATCGTGCTCGGCCGGCTCGGCATCGAGCTCGTCGATGGCGGCGTCAGCATCGATCCGGACGTGCTGGCCCGGCGTGCCGCCGAGAGCGGCGCCGAGGCCGTGGCGGTCTCCACCTATAACGGCGTGGCGCTGAGCTTCGTCCAGCGCCTCAAGGGTGAGCTCGCGCGGCTGCGCATCGAGCCGCGCGTCTTCATCGGCGGCCGCCTGAACGAGATTCTCGACGATGCCGGCACCTCGCTGCCGGTCGACGTCACCGACGAGCTGCGCCAGAGCGGCGCCGTGCCCTGCCGGCGCGTCGAGGATCTGGTGACGGCGCTGGCCGGCATCGCGCCCGGCGCACAGACATGAAGGGACGAGCGGTGAACGGGAACGAAGAGAGCTGCGACGTCCTGGTGATCGGCTCGGGCTCGGCCGCGCTGTCGGCGGCGCTGCGGGCGGCCGCCGGCGGGCTCGATGTCCTGGTGCTGGAGAAGACAGGCTGGCTCGGCGGCACCAGCGCCATGTCCGGCGCCGGTGTGTGGCTGCCGGCCAATCCGATCGCCAAGGCCGCCGGCCTCGACGACAGCCCGGAGGAGGCGCTCGCCTATCTGCGCGCCGTCTCGCCGCCGGGCTGGCAGGTCGAGGAGGACCGGCTGTGGCAGGCCTTCGCAGAGGCCGCCCCGCGCCTCGCCGCCTTCCTGATCGAGCGCACGCCGCTGCGCTTCGAGCTGATCGACGAGCCCGACCCGATGTCCGAGCAGCCCGGCGGCAAGCTGCGCGGGCGCATGCTCTCGCCCAAGGCGCTGAGCCGTCGCCTGCTGGGGCGCCATGCCGGGACGCTCCGCCGCTCGACCCTGCCGCACCTCTTCACCTATCGCGAGATGGTCGACAGCGACCCCTATCACCATCCGGTGCGGGCGGCGCTGCGCGTCCTGCCCAAGCTCGCCTGGCGCCTCCTCACCGATGCCGGCGGCCAGGGCACGGCGCTGATGACCGGCCTGCTCAAAGGCTGCCTCGACGCCGGCTGCCGTATCGAGCTGAAGTCACGCGCCATGGAGCTGCTGCGCGACGAGAGCAACGCCGTCACCGGCGCCGCGGTCGAGCAAGACGGGCGCCGGCGCACCATCAGGGCGCGCCGCGGCGTGGTGCTGGCGACCGGCGGGTTCGAATGGCATGCCGGCCTGCTCGCCGAGCATTTCCCCGGCCCGCTCGACCGGCGCGGCAGCCCGCGCACCAATGCGGGCGACGGCCAGATCATGGCCGCCGCCGCCGGCGCCCGGCTCGACCGCATGGACCAGGCCAACATCTATCCCTGCCTGCCCACCACCTATGAGGGCCAGCCGCACGGCCTGCCCTTCACCTTCCAGGCCGAGCCGCATTCGATCGTGGTCGACCGCCACGGCCGGCGCTTCATCAGCGAGAGCGACTTCAACATCGGCGAGGCCATGGACCGCCGCGATCCCGCCACCGGCGAGCCCGTGCACCTGCCGGTCTGGCTCATCGGCGACCGGCGCCTGCTGCGCCGCTCGCTGCCCTTCCTCTGGTATGCAAGGAAGCAGCCGGGCTGGGTGATCAAGGCGCCCAGCATCGAGGCCCTGGCCGGCCGGACCGGCGTGCCCGCCGGCGCCCTGGCGGAGACCATCGCCCGCTTCAACCGCTTCTGCGACCAGGGCCGCGACGAGGATTTCGCCCGCGGCGAGTCGGCCTGGGAGAGCTACAAGTCGCACGGCCCCGAGGGCAAGTTCGGCCGGCTGGATGAGGCGCCCTTCGTTGCCATGTCGCTCAACCGCTCGATCCTCGGCACCAAGGGCGGGGCGCGCACCAACGAGCGCGGCCAGGTGCTGCGCGAGGACGGCTCGATCATCGCCGGCCTCTATGCCGCGGGCCTGGCCATGGCCAACCCGATCGGCACCCGCGCCGTCGGCGCCGGGACGACCCTGGGGCCGAACCTCACCTGGGGTTTCATCTGCGCCGAGACGCTGCTCCGGGAGAACCGGTAGGATCGCCGTTGCAGGGCGCACCCGCCAACAGCCCTTCCGACGAGCCCATGGACGCTACCCGGCCGGCGCCCGACCGGATATCATTCCCGCCTCGCCATCATGGGATGCGGACATTGGACCTGCAGGCCTTCAGGGATTCGCTCGCGGAACCACAGCCGCCCCGCGGCCTCCACCCGGCGTTGCAGGCGCTGTGGTGGGACGCGAAGGGCGATTGGACGACGGCGCATGAGCATGCCCAGGAACGGGACGATGTCGCAGGCATGCGGGTGCACGCCTATCTCCACCGCAAGGAGGGCGACCCGTTCAACGCCGACTATTGGTATCGCCGCAGCGGCGCCGCACCGTCGAGGCTGACACTCGACGGCGAGTGGGAGGCTCTGGTGCACACATTCCTCGCGCAAGATTGAGGACGATGCCGGCAAGCGATGCAGGCATCGCGCTGCGTGCGGAAGCCGGGGCTCAAACCTGCCGGACGATGGTGCCGATCACATTGACGAGAAGGCGCGCGGCGGTCAGGGCCGACAGGCCGTCCATGTCGGCGGGAGGATAGAGCTCGACAAGGTCGAATCCGGCGATCGCGGCCCGCCTGCCGAGGCCCGCGATCAGGTCGATCGCCTGCGTGTAGCTGAGGCCGCCGGGGGTGCGCGCCGCCACGCCCGGCATGATGCCGGGATCGAGGCTGTCGCAGTCGAGGGTGACGACGACCCGAGCTCCTTCCGGAACATGCCGCAGGGCGGCTTCGACGCCCTGGGCGTGAATCTCGCGGGCGGTGACGAAGCGGCTGCCATAGTGCCGCGCCGCTTCGATGTCGGCGAGGCGCGCGCTGCCGACGCCGCGGAGGCCGACCTGCACGATGCCGGCGACATGCGGCATCTCGCTCGCCCGGCGCATCGGGCTCGAATAGCCCCAGCGTTCGCCATGGACCTCGTCGCGCCAGTCGATATGGGCGTCGATCTGCAGGATCCAGACCGGCCCTCGATCCGCAAACCCGGCGAGGAAGGGAATGGTCGCGGAACAGTCGCCGCCGAGCAGGATCGGGACCGCCGGCAAGGCCAGGACCTCGCGCGTCCTCGCCTCGATCCGCGCCCGGTTGCCGGCATTGTCATGCAGGGTGGTCGGGATGTCGCCGGCGTCGATGCAGCAGGCCGGCTTGCCGTCGAACAGCGGGCCGCCGAGATCGAAATCCCAGTGCTCGACGAGCGCGGCGTCGTCCTGGCTCGCGGCGCGGATGGCGTCGGCGGCCAGGGCATGGCCACTGCTGTCCTTGCCGGGATAGGTGCTGCCGTGACCGGCGCCGAAGATCACCGCACGGGGGATGCGGCCGTCGGCGAGGCGATCGGGAAGGCCGAGGAAGGGCGGCGAGGCGGTCATGTCCTGATGGTCCCGTGATGGCTCAGCTGCGCAACCCCGGCGCCTCCTGCCCGGTGCGCGCGACATACTCGGTGTAGCCGCCGCCATAGGCGTGCACGCCCTCCGGCGTCAGCTCCAGCACGCGGTTGGACAGCGCGGCGAGGAAGTGGCGGTCGTGCGAGACGAACAGCATCGTGCCCTCGTACTCGGCCAGCGCTGCGATCAGCATCTCCTTGGTGGCGATGTCGAGATGGTTGGTCGGCTCGTCCAGCACCAGGAAGTTCGGCGGATCGTAGAGCATCTTCGCCATCACCAGCCGCGCCTTCTCGCCGCCCGACAGCACCCGGCAGCGCTTCTCGATCTCGTCGCCGGAAAAGCCGAAGCAGCCGGCGAGCGCACGCAGCGAGCCCTGGCCGGCCTGGGGAAAGGCATCCTCCAGCGCCTGGAACACGGTGCGCTCCCCGTCGAGCAGCTCCATCGCATGCTGGGCGAAATAGCCCATCCTGACCGCGGCGCCGATCGTCACCGTGCCCTGGTCCGGCTGCGTCGCGCCCGCCACCAGCTTCAGCAGCGTCGACTTGCCGGCGCCGTTGACGCCCATCACGCACCAGCGCTCCTTGCGGCGCACCTGGAAGTCGAGGCCTTCGTAGATGACGCGGCTGCCATAGCGCTTGTGCACGCCCTTCAGGCTGACCACGTCGTCGCCGGAGCGCGGCGCCGGCTGGAACTCGAACAGCACGGTCTGGCGGCGCTTCGGCGGCTCGACCCGCTCGATCTTCTCCAGCTTCTTCACCCGGCTCTGCACCTGCGCAGCATGGGAGGCGCGCGCCTTGAAGCGCTCGATGAAGGCGATCTCCTTGGCGAGCATCGCCTGCTGGCGCTCGAACTGGGCCTGCTGCTGCTTCTCGTTGAGGGCGCGCTGCTGCTGGTAGAACTCGTAGTCGCCGGAATAGGCGGTGAGCGCCCCGCCGTCGATCTCCACCACCTTGCCGACGATGCGGTTCATGAAGGCGCGGTCGTGCGAGGTCATCAGGAGCGCCCCGTCATAGCCCTTCAGGAAGCCCTCCAGCCAGATCAGGCTTTCCAGGTCGAGATGGTTGCTCGGCTCGTCGAGCAGCATGGCATCGGGACGCATCAGCAGGATCCGCGCCAGCGCCACGCGCATCTTCCAGCCGCCGGAGAGAGCCCCGACATCACCGTCCATCATCTCCTGGCTGAAGCCGAGCCCCGCCAGCACCTCGCGGGCGCGGCCCTCCTGGGCATAGCCGTCGAGCTCCTCGAACCGGCCCTGCACCTCGCCATAGCGGGCGATGATCGCGTCCATCTCGTCCGCCTGCTCAGGATCGGCCATCGCGGCCTCCAGCGCCCGCAGCTCGGCGGCGACGGCGCTGACCGGCCCGACGCCGTCCATCACCTCGGAGACGGCGCTGCGGCCGGCGAGGTCGCCGACGTCCTGGCTGAAATAGCCGATGGTCACGCCGCGATCGACCGAGACCTGGCCCTCGTCGGGCAGCTCCTCGCCGGTGATCAGGCGGAACAGCGTGGTCTTGCCGGCGCCGTTGGGGCCGACCAGGCCGATTTTCTCGCCCCGCTGCAGCGCGGCGCTGGCCTCGACGAACACCATCTGCCGGCCGTTCTGCTTGCCGATGCTTTCCAGACGAATCATGCACGAGGGTCCGAGGGAGGGAGCCCCGCCATTACGGCATGGAGCCGGGCCGCGGAAGGCCCGCTCAGGAGAACCTGTCCTGCAGCCGGTGCAGGGGATGGATGCGCCGCGCCACCTGCACGGCGACCGCATGGCCCGGCACGAGCCTCAGATCCGTCACCGGCAGCGGCATCTGATCGTCCGTGAGCCGGCCCGCCAGCCAGGCGCCGACGCGCTGGCCGAGGGTCAGCGACAGGGCGACGCCACGGCCGGAATAGATGCCGGCGAAGACCACGCCGGGGGCGAGACGCATCAGCCTGGGCTTGCGGTCGGGCACCACGCCGAACACGCCTTCCCAATATTCGGTGACCTTCGGCGCCGGGCCGAGCTGCGGGAACGCCTTGGCCAGCATGCGGCTGGTCGCGGCGAGGCCCCGGCTGCGGGCCTTGGCCCAGACCGTGTGGGTGCCGCCGGTGACGATGCGGAACTCCGCGTCGTAGTTGAAGTAGCGCATGTCCCGCCGCGTGTCGGAGACGGCGGGATTGCCCTGGAGGATGGTCGCGCGTGCCGCTTCGGGCAGCGGCTCGCTCGCCGCCTGGTAGACCTGGAGCGGGATGACCGCCTCGGCGAGCTTCGGCCAGAACGCCCCGGTGAGGGCGTTGGAGGCGAGCAGCACCTGACGCGCCAGCAGCGAGCCGCCCGACGTGCGCAGCCGCCAGCGCGGCCCCTCCGGCGTCACGGCGCTGACCAGCGAGCGCTCGAACAGCGCCACCCCGGCGCGCTCGGCCGCCGCGGCGAGGCCCTGGGCCAGGGCATAGGGATTGACGTGCCCGCCCTCGGCCGCGATCCAGCCGCCGAGATAGGCGCTGCCGACGCGCTGCGAGGCTTCGGCCGCGTCGAGCCAGGCGACGTCGGCGCCGAACGCCTTCCAGCCCTCGTAGAATTGCCGGCCGCGCGCCAGCGCCTGCGGCGAATGCGCCGGCTGGATCCAGCCTTGCTGCACGCCGTCGCAGCGGATGCCGTGGCGCTCGATCAGGCCGAAGGCGGTGCGGGACGCCTCGGCCACCATGGCGTTGTAGCGCTCGCCGAGGACGCGCCCGAACGCCGCTTCGATCTCGGCCGGCGTCGCCTTGGAATGGTGTGGGATCACCAGGCCGTTGTTGCGGCCCGAGGCGGCCGAGCCGACCTCGTTGCCCTCCAGCACCGCCACCGACAGGCCCGCCTCGGCCATGGCCAGCGCCGGCGACAGCCCGGTGAATCCGGCGCCGACCACGGCAACGTCGACCTCGCGGTCGCCGGCGAGGGCGGGCCGCACCACGTGCGGCTCCTTCGAGGTCTTGCGCCAGAGATGCGGCGTCTGCCAGTCGATCTCAAACATGCAGCGTGTCTTCGAGCGGGGCGGCGCCGAGATAGAGCTCGTTGAGGGCGCTGTGCGCCGCGATCTCCTGGGCCGGGCCTTCGAGCCGGCAGCGGCCGGCCGTCAGGAGATAGGCGTGGTCGCCGCATTCCAGCGCCAGCTGCACGTTCTGCTCGACCAGCAGCACCGAGATGCCGGATTGCGACAGGTCGAGGATGATGCGGAAGATCTGGTGGATCACCTTGGGGGCGAGGCCGAGCGAGGGCTCGTCCAGCATCAGGAGCTTGGGCTCGGCCATCAGCGCCCGGCCGATCGCCAGCATCTGCTGCTGGCCGCCGGACATGCGGCTCGCCGGAGCGTTGCGCCGCTCCTTCAGGATCGGGAACAGGGTGAAGACGTCCTCGCGCAGCGCCTCGAAGCCGCGCGGCCCGCGCCGGACATGGGCGGCGACCAGGTTCTCCTCCACGGTGAGGCGCTGGAAGATCTGCCGCCCCTCCGGGCAATGGGCGAGGCCGCGGCGCACCACCGCCTCGGGGCGCAGGCCGGTGATGTCCTGCCCGTCGAAGCGGATCGTGCCGGCGCTGACGCGGGCGACGCCGGAGATGGCGTTGAGCAGCGTGGTCTTGCCGGCGCCGTTGGCGCCGAGCACCACCACGATCTCGCCCGCGTTCAGCTCAAGATCGATGTCCGACAGGATCCCGACGCGGCCGTAGCCCGCGCCGAGCCCGTCGATCCTGAGCAGCGGTCCGGATGTCGTCGAGGTCATTCGCCGTCCCCAGATAGGCTTGTTGGACGTCAGGATTCGCCTGCACCTCAGCAGGCGTGCCCTGGAACAGGAGCTTGCCGTGATGCAGCACGACGATGCGGTCGCACAGCTTCATGACGAGGTCCATGTCGTGTTCCACCACCAGCATGATGCGGTCGGGGTGGCGCAGCGCCGCGAGGCGCGTCGTCAGCTCCGCCGTCTCGGCATGGTTGAGGCCCGCTGCCGGCTCGTCGAGCAGCAGCACGCGCGGCTCGCGCACCAGCGCCCGGGCGATCTCCAGCATGCGCTGGCGGCCATAGGACAGGCTCGAAGCCTCCTGGTCGGCATAGCCCGCAAGCTCGAAGCGGTCGAGCCCGGCCCGGCAGAGCGCCCGGCGCTCGGCCCGGCGCCGCCGGGCGTAGGGCGGCCACAGCACCTCCTGCCAGGCCCGCCCGGCATCGACGGGATAGAGGCAGACCTCCAGGTTCTCCAGGGCGGTCATCTGGTCGAACAGGCGGATGTTCTGATAGGTGCGGGCGACGCCGGCCAGGCTGATCTGGTGCTTCTTCAGGCCGCTGATGCGCCGGCCGTCGAGGCAGATCTCGCCGTCCGAGACCGAATAGGAGCCGGCGGTCATGTTGATCAGCGTCGACTTGCCCGCCCCGTTCGGGCCGATCACGCCGTGGATCAGGCCCGGCTCGAAGGTGGCGCTGACGCCGTCGATGGCGACGAGCTCGCCGTAGCGCTTGGTGAGCTTTTCGAAGACGAGGCTCATCGGCGCAGCAGGGCTCCGATGAGCTTCTCCGGACCGAAGCTCCGGGGCACCAGCCCCTGCGGCCGGGCGATGATCAGCACGATCATCAGGCCGCCGAGGAAGAGGATGCGCCATTCCGCGAATTCGCGCAGCACCTCGGGCAGCAGCAGCAGCACCGCCGCGCCGGCGATGATGCCGAGGATGTTGCCGATGCCGCCGATGACGATCATCAGGACGATCAGCACCGATTCCTGGAAGGTGAAGCTCTCCGGGCTGACGAAGCGCTGGAAGGCGGAGAAGATCACGCCGGTGACCGAGCCGATCATGGCGCTGATGGCGAAGGCGGCGAGCTTGGCCCTGGTGGTGTCGATGCCGACGCCGCGCGCCGCGTCCTGGTCCTCGCGGATCGCCGCCCAGGCCTTGCCCATGATCGACTTCTCCAGCCGCCAGACCAGCACGCCGACGATGACGCAGGTCACCAGCAGCAGCCCATAGACGGCGACCGGCGTGGCGATGGTGAGGCCGAAGACCTCGGCCCGGTCGATGCGGGTGATGCCGCGCGGCCCGTTGGTCAGGCCGTCGGCATTGTTGATGACCACGCGGATGATCTCGCCGAAGCCGAGGGTGACGATGGCGAGATAGTCGCCCCGCAGGCGCAGCACCGGGATGCCGAGCAGGATGCCGGCGAGGCCCCCGAGCAGGGCGCCGATCGGCAGGATCAGGAGGAAGGGCAGGTGCAGCCCGAATTGCGGGCTGGCGAGCAGGGCATAGGTATAGGCGCCGACGGCATAGAAGGCGACGTAGCCGAGGTCGAGCAGGCCGGCATAGCCGATGACGATGTTGAGCCCCATGCCGAGCAGCACGTAGATCAGCAGGCTGTCGGCGACGCGCACGTAGTAGTTGGGCAGGAAGGGCACGGCCGCGAGCGCCGCGGCGGCCGCGAGGAGCAGGAGCACGCCGACGAGGCGCGGCAGGCCGGCGGTTCGCCTGGCGATGACGGTGTCGCGCATCAGAACTCCCTCTTGTAGACCATGCTCTCCTCCGAGACGGTCTCGCCGAGGAAGCCGGCCGGCTTGAACAGGAGCACGGCGATCAGGATGGCGAAGGCGAAGACGTCGCGATATTCGGTGCCGAGCGTGCCGTGGCTGACGATCGGCAGCAGCGCCGTGCCGATCACCTCCACCGCCGCCAGCACGAAGCCGCCGAGCATGGCGCCGGGGATCGAGCCGATGCCGCCGAGGATGGCGGCGGTGAAGGCCTTGAGCCCGACGGCGACACCCATGGTCGGGGTCATGATGCCGTAATAGCTGGCATAGAGGATGCCGCCGGCCGCGCCGAGCACCGGGCCGAGGAAGAAGATCAGGCTGATGGCGGCGTTGACGTTGATGCCGAGGAGCTGCGCCGTGCCGCGGCTCTCGGACACCGCCCGCACCAACACGCCGACCCGGCTCTTGTTGACGAAGAGGTGCAGCCCCAGCATCAGCAGCACCGCCAGCACGACGATGCCGATCTGCAGCGTGGTGATCGCCCCGCCGAAAATCTCGATGCGCTGGTTGGGGAAGAAGCTCGGGAAGGCGCGCGGCTGCGGGCCGGCCAGGATCTGCACGCCGGTCTGCAGGAACAGCGACACGCCGAGCGAGCTCAGCATCGGGGCGAGGCGCGTCGAGCTGCGCAGCGGCTTGTAGGCCAGCCGCTCGATGCCGACGCCGATGCCGCCGACGGCCGCGACCGCGGCGAAGAAGACCAGGGTCAGCACGACGGCGCCGGCCCCGCCGAGCCCCGGCGCCAGCAGCGCCAGCACGAGGAAGGCGAGATAGGCGCCGAGCATGAACATCTCGCCATGGGCGAAATTGATCATGCGCAGCACGCCGTAGACCATGGTGTAGCCGAGCGCGATCAGGGCATAGACCGCGCCGATGGTCAGCGCATTGACCGTCTGCTGGATGATGGTGCCGAGCATGGTCCGATCCGGTAAAGTGTCGTCCAACGATCGCAAGAGCGCGACGCGAGCCAATCCCCTCCCCCTTGTGGGGAGGGGTTAGGGGCGGGGGTCCATCAGGATAGGTCGAGACCTATGTCACCGACCCCCACCCTCTATCCCTCCCCGCAAGGGGGAGGGAAGATACAGGCGTCGAGCACAATCAGATACCCAAAGGCCTCGTCCTACATCTGGCCGACCAGCTTGAACTCCTTGCCCTTGACCTCATAGAGGAAGGACGGCGCCACCTTCAGCTCGCCGGTCTCGTCGAACTCCAGCTCGCCGACCGCAGTCTTGGCCTTGACCGCGTGCAGCGCCTTGTCGAGGCCCTCGCGGGTGCGGTCCTTGGTGTCCTTGAGCACCTGCTCGAGCACCTGGCCCTGGACATAGCCGTAGATCGAGTAGGGCCCGGCGTCCTGGCCGTACTTTTCCTTATACTTCCTGGCGAAGTCGGCGATGGCGGGGCTGGCGTCCATCGGCGGCACCTGGATGGCGGTGACCACGCCCTGCACGTTGGCTTCGCCGGCCTGCTCGATGAATTCTGGCGTATAGCCGCCGTCCGGCACCAGCAGATGGGCGGTGACGCCCTGGTCCTTCATCTGCCGGGCGAACAGAGCGAGCTGCGGCATGACGGCGCCGAGATAGATCACGTCCGGCTTCTGGGTCTTGATCTGGGTCAAGAGCGCGGTGAAGTCGACATCGGTCGGATTGACGGACGAGGTCGACAGGACCTTGCCGCCGCCATCGGAGAAATTCTTGGCGAAGATCTCGGAGATGCCCTGGCCGAACACCTGCTTGTCGTTGACGATGGCCGCGGTCCTGGCGCCGAGGGTCTTCAGGGCGTAGTCGGCCGGGAGCTTGGCGCCGGCGGTGTCGTTGGCGACCGGGCGCACCATGAACTTGTAGCCCTGCCTGGTCAGGCTCGGATTGGAGGCGAACGTCATGTTGGGCATGCCGCACTCCTCGTAGATCGGCAGGGTCGACTGGGCCACGCCGCTGTTGAAGTTGACCAGGCCGATGACGACGGCGTCGTTGTCGCACAGCTTCTGGGCGACCAGCGTGCCCTCGCGCGGGTCGGCCTTGTCGTCCTCCTGCTGGTACTTGATGGTGGTGCCGTTGACGCCGCCGGCGGCGTTGAGGGCATCGACATAGAGCTTGAAGCCGTTGTGCCAGGTCGTGCCGAAGAAGGCCTGCGGGCCGGAGAGCGGCGCCGTCATGCCGACGGTGATCTCGTCGGCCGACGCCGGCCCGGCGAGGACGGCGGCACCCAGCAGCGCCGCGACAAGATGTTTCATGAACTATCCCTCTGCTCTGGTTCGTTGGACCACGCGCGGCCGTTTTTCGGCCGCAGGCTCAGGGAAGTGGGGCGACGCGGATGAGCGCGCCGGCGGCTCCACCCTCGATGAGGCACGCCATCACAGCAGCCTTGGAGCAAGGCGTCAAGTAAAGTGTCGACAATAATGCGTTCAGATTTTCAGCTTACCGTGCCCGGCCTGTGGGCAGCCCGGCCACGCCGCCGGCCGGCGGCGGGCACGTCCGACACGAACAGCTTCAGGAGCGCCTCCTTCAGGGCGGCCTGGGCATCGGAGACGGTCATCGAGATATGCTTCTTCAAAACCGCCACCCCGGCCGCGGCGTCACGGGCCAGCGCCGCCTCGACGATCCGCGAATGGTCCTCGACCAGGTTGACGTGCTGCGGCGCGTGCTCGATCTGCACGCGCCGCACGAAGCGGATGCGGGCGTTGAGCGCCTTGAGCTGGTGCAGGATCGCCGGATTGCCGGAGAGCTCGGCCATGAGCTCGTGGAAGCCCTCGTCCAGCTCCAGGATCTCGTCGGCGTCGCGCCTGGCATAGCGCTGCTTGGCGTCGGCCCAGAACAGCCGGAGCCGGTCCAGGCCCGCCTCGTCGGCCCGCTCGCACAGCAGGGCGAAGGCGCCGGTCTCGACGATCATGCGCAATTCGAACAGGTCGATGAGGTCGTCGATGTCGAGGCCGCGGAAGAAGAAGCCGCGATTGGGCGCGAACACCACGAAGCCTTCGCTGGCCAGGCGGTTCAGGGCCTCGCGGATCGGCGTGCGCGACAATTCCAGCATCCGGGCGAGGTGGACCTCGTTGATCCGCTCCTCGGGCTTGACCTTGAACTCGACCAGCTGGCGACGGATCGCCCGATAGGCGCGCTCGGCGCTGTCGGCCGAGCGCCTGGTGTCCGGCGCAACCTGAGCGGCGTCGGCGCGCCCGCCCGGCATGTCGTTTGACATTCGATTGTCCCTCACGCAGACGACGGCCGATGGCCGTTTTCGCTGCAATGCCCATCATGATCGACCGGGTCTTGTAGGCCCGCGCCCGGCGCGGCGTCGATCCCCACAATCCATATGAGGAGAGGAGAGCGGACATGGCGATCATCGGCGTCATCGGCGTGGGCCATCTCGCCGCGGCGATGCTGCAGGGCCTGATGCGCGCCGGCTTCCCGGCCGCGGACCTCGTGCTCTCCCCGCGCGGCCGCGCCGCCGAGATCGGCGCCAGCCACGGCATCGCGCTCGCGGCCGACAATGCCGCCCTGGTCGAGCGTGCCGGCCTGGTGCTGCTGGCGGTGCGCCCGGCGGCGGCGGCCGGCGCCCTCGCCGGCCTGCCCTGGCGGCGCGGCCAGCTCGTCGTCTCGGCCTGCGCCGGCGTGCCGCTGGCGGCGCTGAAGGTGGTGGCCGCGCCGGCCGAGGTCATGCGCATCATGCCGCTCACCGCCGCCGAGATCGGCGCCAGCCCGACCGCCGTGTTCCCCGACCTGCCGGCAGCCCGGCCCCTGCTCGATCCGCTCGGCCCGGTGGTGCCGCTCGCCTCCGAGCGGGACTTCGAGGTCGCGACCGTCAGCGCCGCGATCTATGGCTGGGTCCAGGACCTCGTCGGCCGCAGCGCCGCCTGGTCCGAGCGCCATGGGCTGGCACCGGACACCGCCCGCCGGCTCACGGCCCTCACCTTCGTGGCGGCGGCGCGGCTGATCGGCGAGCGGGACGAGCCGATCCCCGACCTGCTGCGCAGCCTGGTGACGCCGGGCGGCATCACCGAGCGCGGCCTCGACGTGCTCGCGGCGCGGGACGTGCCGCAGGCCTGGGACGCCGCCTGCGACGCGGTGCTGGCCAAGCTGACGGGGCAAGGCTAGGCGGGCTTGCCATAGACATGGCCGCCGGTCGCCTGGTCGGTCGGCGAGACCTCGATCTCGGCGACGTCGACATGCTCCGGCAGCGTCAGCACGGCGGCGACGGCCTCGGCCACGTCCTCGGGCTGGAGAGCCCGGACGTCGCTGTAAAGCGTGCCCTGCAGCCGGCCGCGGTCGCCGCCGAAGGCCCTGAGATAGATCTCGGTCTCCACCCGCCCCGGCGCCACCTCCGTCAGCCGCACGTTCGACCCGGCGAGGTCGTAGCGCAGCACCCGCCCGGCCTGGGCGAGGCCCGCCTTGGCCCCGCCATAGGCCGAGGTGCCGGCAAAGACGTGGCGGGCCGCCGTGGTGGTGATGTTGACGACATGGCCGCGCCGCCGGGCCACCATGCCGGGCACGAGCAGGCGCATCAGCTGCAGCGGCGCCGTCAGGTTGACGGCGACGGTCTCGGCGATCTCCTGCGCCGTCTGCTCGTAGAGCGGCCGCACCGAGGCAACGGCGCCGGCGTTGTTGACGAGGACGTCGATCTCGGCTCCCGCCAGCGCCGCCTCGACGGCCGCGATATCCGTGACGTCGGCGACGAGCGGCCGGATGGCGGCATCGGCGGCCAGCGCCTCCAGGCCCTCGCGGCTGCGCGCCAGGGCATGGACGGTGAGGCCGAGGCCGGCGAGGCGCCGGCAGAGCGCCGCCCCGATGCCGCGCGAAGCGCCGGTGACCAGGGCGGTGCGATAAGGCGTGGCGGGCATGGCCTGCTCCTTCACTACAGGGCGCCGTCGGCGTCGACCGCGCGCAGGATCGCGACGAGGCCGCGGTCGCGCTCCTCGCGCAACGCGGCATCGGTGCGCTCGCCGATGGCGCCGCGCACCGTCTGCGACACGGCCGCGACGGTCGCCTCGTCCAGCCGCGCCGTGCCGAGGTCGTCCCAGATCGCCTGGTAGGTCGGGCCGTACTTGGCGAAGAACGCCTCGATGCCCTCGGCATTGAGGTGGTTGGAGATGAACGAGCCCTGCAGCGTCCATTTCGGGCCCGGCCCGTAGCAGAAGGCGCGGTCGACGTCCTCGGCCGAGGCGACGCCGTCGCGCACCAGCGCGATGGCCTCGCGCCACATCGCCCCCATCAGGCGCAGCGCCAGGTGTCCGGTGACCTCGCGGCTCAGCACCACCGGCTTCTTGCCGATGGCCTCGTAGACCGCGCGGGCCCGGGCCAGAGCCTCCGGCGCCGTGGCACGGCCGCCGACGATCTCGACCAGCGGCATCAGATGCGCCGGGTTGAAGGGATGGCCGAGCACGATCCGGCCGGGATGCCGGCACTGCGCCTGCATGTCCGACACCAGCAGGGCGGAGGAAGAGGAGGCGATCACCACGCTCTCGTCCACCGCATCTTCGATCCCGGCCAGCAGCGTCTGCTTCAGCGCCAGGCGCTCCGGCCCGCATTCCTGGACGAAGCGGACCCCGGCGAGCGCGGCCGGCAGGTCGGCGGAGAAGGTGACGGCGCCACGCCGTCCGCCGCCGCCCCGCAGCGCATCGAGATCGGCGTCGAGGCCGGGGCGACGGGCCTCGAACGCCGGCCATTGCCCGGGATCGGGGTCGTGGCAGCGCACGTCGAGGCCGGCATGGGCGAAGGCGGCGGCCCAGCGCTGGCCGATCGTGCCGAAGCCGACGATGCCGACCGGCCCGATGTCGCTAGGAGAGATGCTCATGATCGACCTCGGCGGGCTCGACGGAGAGGAAGGGCAGGACGGCCTCGCGGTAGAGCTGTGGCTCGGCCCGCACGGCGTAGTGGCCGCCCTGGGGCAGGATGCGCAGCTCCGCGTCCGGGATCGCGGCGGCCAGCGCCCGGGCGTGGTAGGGCGGCGTGACCATGTCGTCCGCGGCGACCACGACGCGGGTGGGAGAGGCGATGCGCGCGAGGTCGCCGGCGCAGTCATGGGCCAGGATCGCCGCGATGCGCGCCCGGACGACCGCCGCATCCGCCGGCCGGCTCGAGGCCGCGGCGGTCGCCAGCTCCTCGTCCAGGAGAGCGGCATTGGCCACGACCCAGGCC
Source organism: Labrys wisconsinensis (assembly GCF_030814995.1). Taxonomy (GTDB): domain Bacteria; phylum Pseudomonadota; class Alphaproteobacteria; order Rhizobiales; family Labraceae; genus Labrys; species Labrys wisconsinensis. The sequence continues at coordinate 1,000,894 of NZ_JAUSVX010000001.1, forward strand.
GGCGCGTTGAGCAGCAGGGCGGCATGCCGGCGATAGGCTTCGAGCCCCAGCCGGTCGAGGATCTCCAGCCGTCCCTCGAACAGGCGCTGGAAATAGGGGCAGGGCCTGGCGAAGGTCGCCGACAGCACCAGCCGCGACAGGCGTCCGGGATGGTGGATGGCGAGGTGCTGGGCGATGGCGCCGCCGGTGGAATGGCCGACCAGGCTCGTCGCCGCGATGCCGAGATGGTCGAGCAGGGCGAGGAGGTCGGCGGCCATGTCGGCGATGCTGGTGGCTCCGGCGAGCGGGCTGGAGCGCCCGACGCCGCGATGATCGTAGGTGACGACACGAAAGCGCGCGCTGCAGGCCTGGGCAAAGCCGCGCCAGAACGAGGCGAGGCCGCCGAGGCCCGAGACCAGCAGCAGCGGCGGACCCGTGCCGGCCTCCTCATAGGCGAGCCGGCCGCCGTCCGGCAGCGGCGCGAAGCTGGTCACACCGTCGATCCCGGCTTGAACACGGTGCGCGCCTCGATCTCCAGGATGTCCGCCGGGCGCGGGAAGGGCTGCGGCGCCGGCTCGCCCGGGGTCCGCGGCCGGCCGATCTGCGAGAAGAACGCCTCGATGCCGTGGGGCGACAGGATCCAGAACAGCCTCAGCGGCTCGTCGCCCTCGTTGATGAACATGTGCTCGACGCCGATCGGCAGCGCCACGATCGTGCCCGTGCGCATCGGATGCTCGATGCCGTCGACCACCGCCTTGCCCTCGCCGCCCCACACGAAGATCGCCTCGTGATGGCGGTCGTGGATATGCTTGCGGATGAAGCTGCGCGGCGCCACTTCCTGGATGCCGCAGGAAAACGGCCCGTCCCAGTTCGCCGGCACCAGCTTGTTGGTGACATGGCCGTTGGCGGGAACGGGCTGCCAGTAGGACGGGCCGTCCTCGAGCTGGAGGACGAAGCCCTGCGTCTTGGGGTCGGCGGCATCGGACATGGGTCAGGCTCCGGTGGCGGGGGCTGGGATCGGCGGCGGCAGCGCGGCGCGCATCGCCTCGTTGACGTCGGACCAGGGAATCAGCAGGTCGAGCCAGGCGGCGAGGCGGCCGCTGATCAGGATCGCCTCCTCGACCATGGCGGCAAGCGGCACGTCGGGCCGCAGCAGCGCCGCCTCGACGTCGAGCAGCAGCGCCCCGGCTTGCGCGAGATGGCAGAAGTCGCGGACGCGGACCCCGGTGCGGTTGCAGGCCAGCGCCGCCGCGTAGCGCAGCACCGTCTCGCCGTCGCGGCCGAGGCGCTCGCGCACCCACCACAGCGCCTCGTGCAGGGTCCTGAGCTCGGATTCCGCCATGAGCAGCGGGCCGGCCGGATGCATGATCGCGCGCGAGGCGGTGATGTCACGCAGCTCCTCGGGGCAGGCCGTCCACAGCGCCCGGCGCCGGGCGGCGATGTCGGCCGGCACGCCGGAAGCCGCCGCGGGCGCTGGGAGACCGGGCGCCGCCTCCACCTGCGTCAGGCGCCCGGCGAAGAGCCGCCGCCCATGCCCCTCGCGCAGCCCCAGCCCCAGCGCCGTCAGCGCTTCGAGGCCGCCTTCGAGATGGCCGAGCACGCTGATCGACGCCGTCTCCGCCTGCAGCGGCGCGAAGGTGATCTCCAGGAACTGGCGCACCGGCCAGTAGATGAAGGCGCCCGGGCGGGCCTGCATCACGTCGACGCCGCCTTCGACGTCCTCGACGAAGGGCGCATGCCAGTAGACGTGGCTCCCCGCGATCTTGGGCGTGTGCAGCTGCAGCTCGAGGGGCAGGCAGGCGGCGACGGCGGCGAGCGTCCGCGGGGCGCGGGCGGGATCGCAGGCGATCAGCCAGCGCTGACCATCGATTTCGAAGGCAAGTCTCATCGTGACTGGGCTCGGAGGCGGTTGGGGATCGGCGGGAGTCGGCAGGCTTACTTGCCGGGATCGAAGAAGGAGACCGGCTTCAGGATCTGGTTGCGCATGTCGAGGAGGTGGTCGGCCTCGATCACCCGGCGCCGATAGTCCTGCCAGGCCGGGTCCGCCTCCATGGCGTCGCGGCGCGCCTCGCGGTCGGCGAGGCTGTCATATTTCCACAGGTGCACGATGCGGCTGAGCTCGCCGATATGCGTCTGGAAGAAGCCGAAGGGCTCGCCGATATAGTGGCGCTGCATCGGCAGGCCGACCTCCTCGTAGAGCTTGAGGAAATGCCCGAGCTGGTTGGGGCGGGCGGTGTAGGTGCGATGGTCGAAGATCACGGCGTCGTTCTCCTGGGCTGCGCGCGGGGGTGGGGCCGCATCGAGCCTGCGCGAGAGCCGCTGCGGACCGACGCGAAGCGGGAGCGCGGCCCGCCTCTCGCCGCTCGGGCCGGCGATCGGAAAATAACCCCTTTCCAATCGTCGCGAATCCATGCTTGCATAGTGCATCCCATTGTGTCGACACTTTTCACGCAAATGCTCGACAGAGCCGCGCCGCCGCCGCGGGGCACCGGAACCGGATGAGGCCATGAAGAACACGCCGAGCCCCGAGGACCAGGTCAGGATGCATGGCCGCATGGTCGCCGTCCGCCATCTGGAGGAACGCCTGGGCGAAATGCACAAGGCCGGCAGGACGCGCGGCCCGATCCATCGCTGCGACGGCCAGGAGGCGGTCGGCATCGGCGCCACCGCCATGCTGCGCCCCGGCGACAAGCTCACCAGCACCCATCGCGGCCATGCCCATTATGTCGGCAAGGGCGTCGCCATGCACGGCCTGGTCGCCGAGATCTTCGGCCGCGCCACCGGCATCTGCGGCGGGCGGGCCGGCCACATGCTGATCGCCGATGCCGACAAGGGGCTGATCGGCGGCAACGCCATCGTCGGCGCCGGCATCCCCGCCGCCACCGGCATGGCGGTGTCGCTGCAGATGAAGAATCGCCGGACCGGCGGCGACGACGTCGCCATGTGCATCTTCGGCGACGGTGCCGCCCAGACCGGCATCTGCCATGAATCCATGAACATCGCCGCGCTCTGGCGCCTGCCGGTGGTCTTCGTGCTGGAGCACAACCAGTACGGCCTGACCGCTCACCACAGCACCCAGTCCTCGGTCGCCGACCTCGTCGTGCGGGCCGCCGGCTACGGCATGCCGGGCACGATGGTCGACGGCAACGACGCCGTCGCCGTCTACCGCGCCGTCGCCGACGCCGTCGAGCGGGCGCGGCGGGGCGAAGGCCCCTCGCTGGTCGAGGCCAAGACCTACCGGATGGTCGGCTTCTCCACCAGCGACGTCGGCGGCTACCAGAGCGAGGCGGATCTCGCGGCCTGGCGCGAGCGCGATCCCATCGCCCAGTCCCGCGCCGCGCTGGTCGCCTTCCTCGACGCCGACCGCCTGGCCAGTGTCGAGACCGCCGCCCGCGCCGAGGTCGACGAGGCCTTCGAGCGCGCCCTCGCCGACCCCTTCCCCGCCTTCGCCGGTCATCCGGCGAGCGCCCCCTATGCCGGAGCCCCGTGACCATGGCCCTGATGCGCTATGCCGAAGCCCTGCGCGCCGCGCTGCGCGAGGAGATGCAGCGCGACCCCGATGTCTGGCTGTTCGGCGAGGACATCGCCGTCTATGGCGGCGTGTTCAAGGTGACGCGCGACCTCGTGCAGGAGTTCGGCCCGGAACGGGTGCGCGACACGCCGATCTCCGAGCAGACGCTCACCGCCATGGCCGCCAGCGCGGCGATGACCGGCACGCGGCCGGTGCTGGAGATCATGTATGCCGATTTCCTGCCGCTCAGCATCGACGCGCTGATCAACCAGGCCTCGATCTACAATTATATCTGGGACGGCCAGGTGACGATGCCCTTCGTGCTGCGCACCCAGGGCGGCGGCGGGGCCGGCGCCGGCGCGCAGCATTCCAAGAGCCTCGACGCGCTCGTCGCCCATATCCCCGGCCTCAAGGTGGTGGCCCCGGCGACCGCGGCCGATGCCAAGGGCCTGCTCAAGGCCGCCATCCGCGATGATCATCCCGTGGTGTTCCTGGAGCACAAGCTGCTCTACAACATCCGCGACGAGGTGCCCGACGGCGAGCATATGGTCGAGATCGGCCGGGCCCGTATCGCCCGCCCGGGCCGGCACGTCTCGATCGTCGCCTCCTCGCGCATGGTCCATGAATCCCTCAAGGCGGCGGATGTGCTCGCCGGCGAGGGCATCGAAGCCGAGGTGATCGACCTCCGGACGCTGCGCCCGCTCGACCGCGACACCATCGTCGCCTCGATCCGCAGGACGCATCACGCCGTGGTGGTCAACGAGGGCTGGCGCTTCTGCGGTTATGGCGCCGAGCTCAGCGCCACCATCATGGAGGCGGCGTTCGACGACCTCGATGCCCCGGTCGAGCGCGTTGGCACGCTCGACATCCCGATCCCCTACAGCGAGCCGCTGGAGAACGCCGTGCTGCCCTCCGCCGCTGTCATCGCGGCGGCGGCGCGGCGCGCCGTGGCCTGAGGAGGGCGCGATGGCAACCGACGTCACGCTGGCCGGCGGCGCCGGCGAATATATGGAAAGCGCCACCGTCGTGGCCTGGAACGCCGCGCCCGGCGCCGCGGTCAAGGCCGGCGAGGTCATCGCCGTGGTCGAGACCGCCAAGGCCGCCACCGAGATCGAGGCGCCCTGCGACGGCGTCCTCACCGAGATCCTGGCCGAGGTCGGCGCGGAGGTCGGCATCGGCGCGGTGCTCGGCCGGATCGGCACGGCCGTGGAAGCACCGCCCCCCGCCATGGCCGTCGCATCGGCACCGACGCTGCCGGTCCGGCCGGCGGCGGAGGAGCCGGCCGGACCGGAACCGGGGCGGGTGGTCGCCAGCCCGCTCGCCCGCCGCCTCGCCGCCCAGAACGGCATCGACCTCGCCGCCCTGACCGGTACCGGGCCGCAGGGCCGCATCAAGAGCCGCGACGTCGAGCGTGCCCTCGCGGCCGGCCAGGCCAGGCCCGCCTCCCCCATTTTCGCCCGGCCGGCCGCCGTCGCGCCGCCGCACGCCGCCCCGGCACCGATCGTGCTGATCCACGGCTTCGGCAGCAATGCCGGCGCCTGGCACGCCCTGCTGCCGCGCCTCTCGCCGGCCTTCGCCACCGTCCGGATCGAGCTGCCCGGCCATGGCCGCCAGGCGCGGCGGGCCGGCGACATCGGCGGCCTGATCGACTCGGTGCTGGCCGACCTGGACGCGGCCGGCATCTCGGCGGCGCACCTCGTCGGCCATTCCCTCGGCGGCGCGGTCGCGGCCGAGCTTGCCGCCTCCGGCGCGTTCGAGGCCGCCTCGCTGACCCTGCTGGCCCCGGCCGGGCTCGGACCCGAGATCGACGGCGCCTTCCTCGACGGCTTTCTCAGGGCGCGCGAGCCGGCGAGCCTGAAGCCCTGGCTCGTCCGCCTCACCGCCGATCCCGCCGCCCTGCCGGCCGGCTTCGCCGCCGCGATCCTGCGCGAGCGGACGCTGAGCGGTCTCGCCGAGGCCCAGGCCGCCCTGGCCAGGGCCCTGTTCCCGGACGGCACCCAGGCGCTCGACATCCGCGCCGCGCTGCAGCGCTCGGCCGTGCCCACCCGCGTGCTGTGGGGCAGCGCCGATGCCATCATCCCGGCCCGCCATGCCGACAGCCTGCGCGGCGCGGTCGCCGTCCATCGCCTGGACGGGGTCGGCCACATGCCGCATGTCGAGGCGCCGGACCTCGTCGCCCGCCTGGTGCTCGAGACCTGCCGGGCGGCGGCCTTCACCCTGGGGAATGCCGCTCCGCCGGACTGAGCAGGGTCGGAAGAACCGGTCAGGGCCGACCCGCGGTCCGGTCGGAACGGGTTCGACGGCGACTCAGGCGGAGTCGGGGCTCGGCGGCGCCGTCGCGCCAGGGCCGGCCAGACGCCGCGCCGGGCTCGGCAGCAGCACCGGCCGGAAACGCGGTGCCGCCACCCGGCGAGGGCGGACCGGCACCGGCCGGAACACCTGCTTGGAGGCCTCGACGATATGGACGCCGGGAAAAGGCAGGGCGAGGCGTGCGCCCATGCGCTCCCACATCATCGCCGAGCGCAGGGCCCAGCTCCGATGGCTCGGCGGCATGTAGAGCGCCTCCGACCAGCTGATCGGCGAAAACAGCGCATCGCGCAGGAGCTGGGTCAGCTGCGAGCGCGAGAACGGGCGGCCGAAGCCGAAGGGCGTCGAATCCGAGCGCGCCCAGACGCCGCGCCGGTTCGGCGCCACCACGATGACGGTGCCGCCCGGCGCCAGGATGCGCCAGATCTCCCGCAGGGCGTCGAGGGCGGAGTCCGCCTCCTCCAGCGCATGCACCGCCAGCACCCGGTCGATCGAGGCGTCCGGCAGCGGCAGCTCGGTCTCCTCGACCAGCGCCGCGGCAAAGGGCCCGCCCGGCGGCCATTCCAGCACGCCCTGCGTCGCCGGCATCAGCGCCAGCACCCGCTCCGCCTCCTCGCGAAACACCGAGAGATAGGGCGTGGCGAAGCCGAGGCCCGCCAGACGCAGGTCGCTCAGGTCGCCCCAGCGCGCCCGGATCTTCAGGCCGATCAGCCGGCGCACGATCGCGCCGAGCGGCATGTTGTAGAAATTGCGCAGGTCGATGACGTCGAGCGACATGGCGTCCTACGGTTGCAGACCGAAGGCCGGGTCGCCGATCCGCGGCGAGTGGCTCGAAGCTATACGGTCGCCGGCGCCTGATGTGACCGGGCCGGAGCGCCGATCCATCCGCCCGCCGGCCTCAATTGGCCGTGGCGTAGGCGTTGCCGCCCTTCGGCAGGGCCGGCTGCGTCCCGTCCAGCATGACCGGCGGCAGCACCGCGGTCCGCTTGGGGCGGGTCGGCGGCAGCGGCACCGCGGCGGTCGAGACCTGCGGAACCGTCGCCGTGACGGGGGCGGACTCGGCTGCCGGCGGCTCGTCGGAGCCGAGGCCCAGCCAACGCTGATAGAAGGGCCGCTCCTCCTGGGCTGCCGGAGCCGGTCCGGCCGCGGAGGCCTCGACCGGAGCGGACGGCTGCAGCGTCGCCGGCTTCTGCGCCGGGTCGGAGCTGCCGCCAAAGCTGAGGATGCGGGCGTAGAAGGGCTGCTCGTCCGCCGCGGGTGCGGGGGCCGCCGCGGCGACCGGCGCCTCGGCGGCGGCGACCACCACCGGCTCGGGCTTCGGCGCCGCGGGCTTGGGCATCTCGCTGCCCATCAGGCGGGCATAGACCACCTGCTGGCGCTTGGCCACGACCTCCGGCTTCTGCGGCCCGACGGGACGGCGGGCGAGGTTGGCCTCGGCCATCAGCAGCGTCTCGGCCGCCGAATAGGTCGCCGTCCGCGCCGCCTTGTCGTCGGCCTCGGTGGCCGGCGCACCGCTCTCGTTCAGCACCACCACGGTCGGGCGCGGCACCCTCGAATAGGGCCGGTCCTTGCCGGGAATGGCATGCGAATCGACCGACAGCGCGGCAAAGAGCGGGTTGGAGCCGCCGTCGTCATAGATCGTGTTCACCGCCGGGGTGGACTTGGCCAGCGCCGCCATCTCGACGGCGTCGTGCTGGCGCTTCTGCTCGACCGCCGCGGTGACGGTCGCGTCACCCTTCGGCATGCCGCAGGCCTGGCCGCCCTGGCCGTTGAAGACATAGCGGCTGCCGCAGGCCGCGACCTGCACCGGCTGCTTGGTCACCTCGAAATTGTCGGCGCCTTCCTTGAGGTTCTGCCAGAAGCCGTAATTCGGGTTGCGGCGGTTGCGCACCATGTTTTCCGCCGTCATCCGGAACGGCAGGGACTGGACCTGGAACGCGCCCTGGCCGCCCTGCAGCGCCTCGCGCGCCACCGCATAGATCTCGCCCATCTGGTCGTTGGTCATGGCGAAGCAGCCGCGCGACGAGCAGCCGCCATGCACCATGATGTCGCCACCGGCCCGGCCGAGGGTCCGGTCGAAATTGTTGGGATAGCCGACGTCGAACGACAGGTAATACTGCGAGTTCGGATTCATCTGGCTCTGGGCGACGGAATAGAAGCCTTCCGGCACCTGACGGTCGCCCTCGACCTTCTTGGGGCCGAGCTGGCCGGACCAGCGGCAGATCGGATAGGTCTTGAGCAGGGCATAGCGCCCGCTGTTGGTCTGCTTCCAGAGCTCCAGCTCCGATTCCTGCTTGTAGATGCGCACCAGCACCGGCGCGCTGCGGGTCATGCCCTTGGCCTGCATGTCGGCCAGGAGCTTCTGCGGAATCGGAGACGTGCCGCGCATGCTCGTCCGGCTCGCATCGCTGCAGGCGGACAGCAGAGCGACGGCGGCGACGGCAAAGGCGAGTTTACGAAGCGGGAGGCGTTCAAGCAGCATGAGCGCGCGATTCCGTCGATGTCCAGTCACGCAAGCCATAGACCGTTAAACTTATCGAGACCTTACCGCAACCCGGAGCCCGTCGTAAACGTGGTGCCGAAAGGTAAACGGTGCCTTAACGCTTTTCCCGGGCGGAAAGTCCGGCCCTGTTGCTCACAAGCCCCGCCCGATCGCCAGGAACTTGTCCTGCCGGGCCCGCCGCACCGCCTCCGGCGGCTGGCCTGCGAACTCCTGCAGGGCCGCCTCGATCACGTCGCCCGTTGCCTTGATCGCCGCTCCGGGGTCGCGGTGCGCGCCGCCCACGGGCTCCTGGATGATGGTGTCGATGACGCCGAACCTCAGGAGGTCGGCCGCGGTGATCTTCATGTTGGTGGCGGCGTCCTGGGCCTTGGCGGTGTCGCGCCACAGGATCGAGGCAGCGCCTTCCGGCGAGATCACCGAATAGATCGCGTGCTCGAGCATCAGGACGCGGTTGGTCGCGGCCACCGCGATCGCCCCGCCCGAGCCGCCTTCGCCGATCACGACGGCGACATTCGGCGCGCCCAGCGCCAGGCAGGCCTCGGTCGACCGGGCGATGGCCTCGGCCTGGCCCCGCTCCTCGGCGCCGATGCCGGGATAGGCGCCGGCGGTGTCGACGAAGGAGAGGACCGGCAGCTCGAACCGGCTGGCAAGGTCCATCAGCCGCACCGCCTTGCGATAGCCTTCGGGCTTGGCCATGCCGAAATTGTGCCGGATGCGGCTGTCGGTGTCCGAGCCCTTCTCGTGGCCCATGACGCAGACCGACAGGCCGCGGAAGCGGCCGAGGCCGCCGATGATCGCCTCGTCCTCGCCGAACTTGCGGTCGCCGGCCAGCGGCACGAAATCCTCGATCAGGCCGGCGATGAACTCGCTGGCGTGCGGACGCTGCTGGTGGCGCGCCACCTGCGCCTTCTGCCAGGGCGTCAGCTGCGCATAGAGGGCGCGCAGGGCCTCGGCGGCCTTCGCCTCGAGGCGCTGGATCTCCTCGCCGATCGCGACGGCGTCGCCCGTCGCCGCCATGGCGCGCAGCTCCTCGATCTTGGCTTCCAGTTCGGCCACGGGCTTTTCGAAGTCGAGATAGCTGCGCATGAAGCTCCGGACGAGGCGTGCAAACGGTGCGGGAACCTGGGGTTTCGGCGAGGCGGTGTCAAGGAAGCGCCCGGGAGAAAGCCGCGCTCCGGCTCAGCGCACGCGGCGCTGGCGCTGCGCCTTGGCGAGCATCGGCAGGACCAGGGCATGCGGCAGCACGGCGAGCAGCGCCACGATCAGGCGGTTGCGCCAGCCCGGCACCACCACCAGCTTGCCCTTGCGATAGCCGGCGACGCCGATGCGGGCGACCAGCATCGGGTCGAGCGGGCGGGTGAGCGCCATGGCGCGCGAGCCGCGGTAGCCGGCCCGCGCGCCGAAGCCGGTCGGCGTCGGCCCGGGGCAGAGGGCGCTGACCTTGACGCCGCGGTCGCGCAGCTCGAAGGCGAGCGCCCGGGTCAGCGACACCACATAGGCCTTGCTGGCATAATAGCCGGCCATGCCGGGGCCCGGCACGAAGCCGGCGACCGAGGCGACGTTGAGCACGCCCCCGCCGGTGGCCAGGATCTCCGGCAGGAACGTGACGGTGAGGTCGGTGAGGGCGCGGCAATTGAGGTCGATCATGCCGAGCTGGCCCTCGCGCGGCAGCTCGGCCACCTCGCCGCACAGGCCATAGCCGGCATTGTTGACGAGATGGCGGACGGTAAGCCCCTCCTGCGCCAGCCGTGCCCGCAGGACATCGGCGGCGTCGCGCCGCTCCAGGTCGAGCGCCAGCACCAGCACGGCCCGGTCGGTGCGCGCACGGATTGCGGCCGCGACCCGCTCCAGGCCAGCCTCGGACCGGGCGACGAGGACCAGATCCTCGCCCTCCTCGGCCAGCACATGGGCGATGGCCTCGCCGATGCCGCCGGAGGCGCCGGTGACCAGCGCGACCGGACGCGTCACTCGCCCATTCCCGTCGCGTCGACGCCGCGGGCCGCCGCCACCTTCTTGCGGATCAGGATCCGCTGGGTCGCCGGCACCTCGAGGATCTCGGCGACGCGCCAGACCATATTGTCCTCGAACTCGTGCAGCACGCCGTCGGCGAAGGCCATGTCCCACATCATCTCGATGATGCGCTTGCGCCCCTCGGCATTGTAGGCGCGCTTCACCACGTCGGTGAAGGCGTTGAAGTCGATCGCCTCGCGATTGCGCATGTCGGCGGCCGCGATCAGCGCCCGCGTCTCCTCGTCGTCGAGGGAGAAGCGTTCCTTGAGCAGGCTGGCCAGGCGCCGGCGCTCCACCGGGCTCTCCACGCCGTCGCTGTTCATCGCATGGACCAGCAGGCCGGCCGCGGCGAGGCGGTGGTCGTTCTCGTCGAAGACGATCCGCGGCTTGGCCCGGCCTTCGGAAGAGAAGGTCCGGATGAACTTGTGCAGGCGATCGAGCATCGATGACGGCTCACGACGAATGAGCCGCCATCTAACCTGATTTGCGCCGCCTGGATATGGCCTGGGTTACTCCCCGGCCGGAGCCTCGCCGGCCTCGGCCGCGGCTTCCGCCTTCTTGGGGGTGGCGCGGCGCCGGCGGGCGCGCAGCGGGCGGGCCTCGCCCTCGCCTTCGGCCGGTGCGGCCGCCGGCTCGGCGGGAGCCGCCGCCGGCGGCGGTGCCGCCGAGACCGGTGCGGCCGGAACTGGAACGGCCGGAGCCGGAGCTGGCGGAACCGGGGCTGCCGGAGCCGGGACGGGCGGCGGCGCGCTGACCGCGGGCGCTCCGGTGATGAAGGACGGCAGCGCCGACAGCGCGCCCTCGTCGCTCACGTCGGGCTGCGGCTGGTCGATCGGCACCACCGGCTGGGGCTGGAAGCCGCGCTCCTGGTAGGGCTGGCGCTCGCCGTTGCCGCGCTCGCCGTAACGCTCCTGCGTCTGCCGGTCGCGGAAGCGCTCGCGCCGGTTGCGCGGCTGGAACGGCGCCCGCTCGCCTTCGACGGCCTCGCCACGGAAGCCGTTCGGCGCGCCGTCATAGGAGCGCTCCTGTGGCCGCTCCTGCGGTCGATCTTGCGGCCGGTCCTGCGGCTGGAACCGCTCGGGCCGCGGCCCGCGCTCGCTCTGGAAGCGTTCGTTGCGGAACCGCTCGCCCTCGCCGCCCTGGCCCTGCCGATCGTTGTAGGGCGGCCGCTCGCCGAAATTGCGGTCGCGCTGATGGAAGCGGGGCTGCTCGTCGCCGCCCTGCTGGCTCGGCATCGGGCTGGCCTGCGGCATCGACGGGATCGGCCCCTCGAAATCGCCGTCCTCGCCGTCGTCGTCCTCGTCGGGATTGTAGCCGTAGGCCTGCTGGCCGTTGAACTGCGGCTGCGCCGCGGCGATGATGCGGAAATAATGCTCGGCGTGCTGCAGATAGGCTTCGGCGAGGATCGGATCGCCGGAAGACTGCGCGTCGCGCGCAAGCTGCACGTATTTCTCGGCGATATGCGCCGCGGTGCCCCGCACCTTCACGTCCGGCCCGTTCGATTCGTAGGATCGGCTGAGGGGGTTGGGTCCCTTGCCGCCACCGCCGTTGCGATTGCGGCCGCGCATGCGCTTTTGTTGTCCTTGCCTCATGGAAAACTCGTTCTCCGCTCAATCGTGCGCTGGCGTCCGTGCCGGCAAAACCGCCGGTCCGTCGCGGCGGCACGTGCCGCCCGCGTCGACGAAAAGCATGCTTTCGCCTGCGCCATGCGCACCGCACCATGCCGGCAGATCGCCACCTTGGCTCTTGCGGACCGGAATGGACGTCTCTCTCGTCTGGGCGAACGAGCGCTCCGCTCGTTGTTCGACCTGCGACGCGTTGCCCCGCGTCTCAGAGCCGGCTCGCCGGATTCGGCGCCAGCCCGAACGATTTCTGCCCCTTAGATAGTCGCTCGCGTTGCAAAGTCCAAGGGGTTTTTGCGCATCCGTCACGGAAAGGGCCGTGCTTGCACCGTCTTGTCATCGCCGCGGTCCTGCGCCATATAGGCGCCGGGAGGTTGGCGGTGGACGCAACACTCGCCAACCGGGTCAGGTCCGGAAGGAAGCAGCCCCAACGAGACCGCTGCGGGTCTTCGTCCAGCCTCCTACTTCCATTCTCGCCGCTTGGCGCCGAAGCCGCCGAAGCCCAGGGGTCCCGCCGCATGGATGACGCGACGCGGGCGTCGACGGGGGCCGCCGAGCCCTATCGCGTCCTCGCCCGAAAATACCGGCCGCAGACCTTCGACGACCTGATCGGCCAGGAGGCCATGGTGCGCACGCTCTCGAACGCCTTCGAGACCGGCCGCATCCACCAAGCCTATATGCTGACCGGCGTTCGCGGCGTCGGCAAGACCACCACGGCGCGCATCCTGGCGCGCGGCCTCAACTATGAGCCGGACGAGGGCGGCGGCAAGCCGACCATCGTCATGCCCCGCCTCGGCCGCCACTGCCAGGCCATCATCGAAAGCCGGCACATCGACGTGCTCGAGCTCGACGCCGCCTCGCACAACGGCGTCGGCGATATCCGCGACATCACCGATTCGGTCCGCTACGCCCCGGTCTCGGCGCGCTTCAAGGTTCTCATCATGGACGAGGTCCACATGGTGACGAACCAGGCGTTCAATGCCCTCCTCAAGACGCTGGAGGAGCCGCCGCCGCACGTGAAGTTCATCTTCGCGACCACGGAGATCCGCAAGGTCCCGATCACCATCCTGTCGCGCTGCCAGCGCTTCGACCTGCGGCGCGTCGACGCCGGCGTGCTGACCGGTCATCTCGCCTCGATCTGCGCCAGGGAAGAGGTCGAGGTCGAGCCGGAGGCGCTCGCCATGATCGCCCGCGCCGCCGAGGGCTCGGTGCGCGATTCGCTGTCGCTGCTCGACCAGGCCATCGCCCATGCCGGCGGCAGGGTCGAGGCCGAAGGCGTGCGCGCCATGCTGGGCCTGGCCGACCGCGCCCGGATCATCGACCTGTTCGAGGCGGTGATGCGGGGCGATGCCGCAGCCGCCCTCGGCGAGCTGCGCGCCCAGTACGACCAGGGCGCCGATCCGGCGGTGGTGCTCTCCGAGCTCGCCGAGTTCGCCCATTTCGTCACGCGCCTGAAGGTGACGCCCGAGGCCGGCAAGGACCCGGCGGTGACCGAGACCGAGCGCCGCCGCGCGGCCGCCCTGGTCGACAGCCTGTCGATGAAGGTGCTGACGCGGCTGTGGCAGATGCTGCTCAAGGGCATCGGCGAGGTGCAGACCGCGTCCAAGCCGCTCGCCGCCGCCGACATGGTGCTGGTGCGCCTGTGCTATGCGGCCGACCTGCCGACGCCGGACGACCTGATCCGCCAGCTCGCCGAGGGCGGCGGCCCGGCGCGGACGACGGGCGGCGGTGCCGCTCCGCCGCCCCCTGCCGGCGGCGGCTCGCCGCGAGCCGTGCTGGCCGCGACCAATGCCGCCCCGCGCCCGGTGCTGACCGAAGCCGCTCCGGCCACCCGCCCCGCCCGCGCGCTCGCCGGCTTCGCCGAGCTGGTGGCGCTCGCCACCGAGAAGCGCGACCTGCCGCTGAAGCTGGCGCTGGAGCGCTTCGTGCGCCTCGTCGCCTTCGAGGACGGACGCATCGACATCGCGCTGGAGGCCGGCGCGCCGGCGACGCTGGTCAACGACCTTTCCAGGAAGCTCTCGGACTGGACCGAGCGGCGCTGGCTGGTGGTGATCTCCGGCGAGAGGGGCGCGCCGACCCTGCGCGAGCAGGCCGAGGCCCGTCAGGCCGAGGTGCTCACCGGCGTGCGCGCCGATCCGCTGGTCCGCGCGGTGCTGGAACGCTTCCCCGGCGCGCAGATCGTCGACGTGCGCGACAATGCGCCGCTCCCGGCGCCGGTGGTCGCCCGGGCGCCGGACGAGGTCGGCGACGACGGGAATGACTTCGACGACGCGGACGACTATAGCTCGGACGACATCTGATCCGCCGCCGCGCCCCGGCAGCACGTCGCGCCGGCAGGGCACGCGCGGCCCGGGATCGCGTTCGGCACGAAGGGGCATCGAGGAGGCGGCCATGGCCGACATGCTGGGAATGATGCGACAGGTGCAGGCCATGCAGTCCAAGATGCAGGCTCTGCAGGAGGAGCTCGAGCGCGCCGAGGTCGAGGGCGTCTCCGGCGGCGGCATGGTCACGGTCAGGCTCACCGCCAAGGGCGAGATGAAGGGCCTGACCATCGACCCCTCGCTGCTGAAGCCCGAGGAGAAGGAGATCCTCGAGGACCTGATCCTCGCCGCCCACAACGACGCCAAGGCCAGGGGCGAGCGGCTGATGCAGGAGAAGATGGGCGCCCTCACCGCCGGGCTGCCGCTCCCGCCGGGGATGAAGCTGCCGTTCTGAGCGGCGGCCCGCATGCCCTCCTCCGTCGCCGGCCCCGAGATCGAGCGCCTGATCCAGCTCCTCGCCCGCCTGCCCGGCCTCGGCCCGCGCTCGGCCCGCCGCGCGGCGCTGACGCTGATCAAGAAGCGCGAGCAGCTGATGAGCCCGCTGGCCGAGGCCATCCGCATCGCCTGCGAGCGCGTCACGGTCTGCGGCACCTGCGGCAATGTCGACACCTCCGACCCCTGCACGCTCTGCCGCGATCCGCGCCGCGAGACCTCGCTCCTGATCGTGGTCGAGGACGTCGCCGATCTCTGGGCGCTGGAGCGGGCCAATGTCGCCAATGCCCGCTATCACGTGCTCGGCGGCACGCTCTCGCCGCTCGACGGCGTCGGCCCCGACGACCTCAACCTGGAGCGCCTGGTCGCCCGCGTCGCCGAGGGCGGCATCGCCGAGGTGGTGCTGGCGCTCAACGCCACGGTCGACGGCCAGACCACGGCGCATTACGTCACCGACCTCCTGGCCGCCACCGGCGTCAAGGTGACGAAGCTGGCGCACGGCGTGCCGGTCGGAGGCGAGCTCGACTATCTCGACGAGGGTACCCTGGCGGCGGCTGTCCGCAGCCGCACCCCGTTCTGAAAGGACTCGTCCCGTGGCCAGCATCGTCATCACCTATTGGCGCGACATCCCCGCGCAGGTCACCGCCAAGGAGGGCCGCACCGCGGCCAAGCGCGAATTGCCGCTGCGCTTCACCGAGGCGATCGACATGGCGGCGATGCGCTCGGGCGCGGCCGGGACCGACGACTACCTCGCCGAATGGCGGCGCGGGGCGCCCGAGGCCTGCTCGTCCGACTTGGAAGCCGCGGTTTCGGCGGCGGCGGCGAAGATCGAGGCGGATTACGACAAGGACCGCCTCGTCGCCCTTGCCAAGAATGGCGGACGCGAGGGGGGCTGACGCCCGGACGCTCCTTTCGATCGCTGGGAGCGGAGGGCCCTGCCCCAGCCGCGGTCCCGCCCGACCGGAGGAGCCCATGCGCACGCCCGCCGCCTTCGAGCCCTCGGCCCGCCCGCCACGGGACGGCAAGCGCTTCGCCCTGCGCTTCTGGGCCATCCGCCATGCCCGCGGCATGGAGACGCTCTATGCCCTGGTGGAGCGCGCGCTGGTCGGCCTCGCCCCCCTGTTCGCCCGCATCGGCTGGGAGCGGCTGGAGAAGCCGGTCGCCAGCGTAGAGAAGCTGGTCAAGGGCACGCTGTTCGACTGCAAGATGTGCGGCCAGTGCGCCCTCTCCTCCACCGGCATGTCCTGCCCGATGAACTGCCCCAAGGGCCTGCGCAACGGCCCCTGCGGCGGCGTGCGCAGCAACGGCAATTGCGAGGTCTATGCCGAGATGCCTTGCGTCTGGGTCAAGGCCTACGAGGGCTCGCGCGCCATGGCGGGCGGCGCCGCCATCGGCACGCCGCAGCCCGCCGTCGACCATCGCCTCAAGGGCCGCTCCTCCTGGCTCGCCGTGGCCCGCGAGAAGTCCGCGGCCGCGGCACCGGCGAAGGTGCCGGCATGACCGAGATCCGCCTGCCCCACCCCGCCGATTTCGGGCCCCATCCCGCCGCCCCCCTGCCGGAGCTCCCCGGCCACACCTCGCGCGGGCGCCTGGAGCGGGTGCTGCGCCGCGGCGAATTCGCGGTGACGGCCGAGCTCAACCCGCCGGACAGCGCCGATCCCGAGGATGTCTACGACCGCGTCAGGCCGTTCGAGGGCTGGGTCGACGCGATCAACGCCACCGACGGGTCGGGCGCGCATTGCCACATGTCCTCGGTGGCGATCTGCGCCCTGCTGACCCGCGTCGGCTATTCCCCTGTGTTCCAGATCTCCTGCCGCGACTACAACCGCATCGCCATCCAGGGCAATGTGCTCGGCGCCGCCGCGCTCGGCGTGTGCAACGTGCTGTGCCTGTCGGGCGACGGCGTGCAGTGCGGCGACCATCCGGAGGCCAAGCCGGTCTTCGACCTCGATTCGACGGCGCTGCTGCAGACCATCCGCACCATGCGCGACGAGAAGCGCTTCCTGTCGGGCCGCAAGATCACCACGCCGCCGCCGATGTTCCTGGGCGCGGCGGCCAATCCCTTCGTGCCGCCGCACGAGTTCCGGCCGGTCAACCTCGCCAAGAAGATCGCCGCCGGGGCGCAGTTCATCCAGACGCAATATTGCTTCGACGTGCCGGTCCTCGAGCGCTTCATGGCGCGGGTCCGCGACATGGGGCTGCACGAGACATGCTTCATCCTGGTCGGAGTCGGCCCGCTCGCCTCCGCCCGGACGGCGAAATGGATGCGCGCCAACGTGCCGGGGGTGCACATCCCGGATGCCGTGGTCAAGCGCCTGGAAGGGGCGCAGGACCAGAAGGCCGAGGGCAAGCGGCTGTGCATCGACATCATCCAGCAGGTGCGCGAGATCAAGGGCGTCGCCGGCGTGCACGTCATGGCCTACCGGCAGGAGGAATATGTCTCCGAGATCGTGCACGAATCCGGCGTCCTCGCCGGCCGTGCCCCCTGGCGGCGCGACATGGAGGCGAGCCCGGTGCCGCACGAGGAGCTCGTCGGCGCGCCCTGAGCGGGCGCCGCTAGCGGAGCGCCAGCGGATTGTCGGCCAGCGCCGCGAAATCCGGCGCGTCGAGACGCGGCTCGCCAAGGAGCGCCGCGAACAGCGCCTCGATGTCGGCGGGCGGGATGTCGCGCACGATGAACACCAGGCGGCTGGTGCGCTCCTCGCCGGGCCAGCGCTCGAGGCGGAGCGGCGGATGCAGCACGTGCTGGACGGCGTGCAGCACCACCGGGCGCTCCGGATCGTCGGCGAGCTTGACCAGGGCCTTGAAGCGCAGGAGATCCGGCCCGTGCCGGGCGGCGAGGAGCCCGAGGAAGGTCTCCAGCCGGCCCGGCGGCACCGCGGCGGCGCTGGCCAGGGAAAAGCTGCGGATGCGGTCGTCGTGGCGGTCGACGTCGTGTCCGTGGTGATGCGCGTCATGACGCCCTTCGTCATGGGCATGGTGGTCATGGGCGTGATCGTGACGATGCCCGTCTCCGCCCAGCCAGCGCGCGAGGTCGGCGCCGAGGCCGAGCACGTCGCCGGCCGCCGCCTCGCGCACGTCCAGGACCGGTGCCGCCGGATTGAGCCGGGCGAGCCGCCGGCGCAGCCGGTCGACTGTCCCTGCTTCGGCGAGGTCGGCCTTGGTCAGCACCAGCCGGTCGGCGACGGCGGCCTGCCGGACGCTCTCGGCATGGCCGTCGAGCGTCGCCTCGCCGTTGACCGCGTCGACCAGCGTCACCACCCCGTCGAGGGCGTAGCGGGCGGCGAGCCCGGGATGGACGGCGAGCGTCTGCAGGATCGGCGCGGGGTCGGCGAGGCCTGACGTCTCGATCACCACGCGGCGGAACGGCGGCAGCGTGCCGGCGTCGCGCCGGGCGCCGAGGTCTTCCAGCGTGTCGATCAGCTCGCCGCGGATGGTGCAGCACAGGCACCCCGCCGCGAGCAGCGCCACCCCCTCGCCCGCCGTCTCGACGAGGAGATGGTCGAGCCCGACGGCGCCGAACTCGTTGATGACGACGGCGGTGTCCGCCAGGGCCGGGTCGGCCAGCAGGCGGTTGAGGAAGCTGGTCTTGCCGGCGCCGAGGAAGCCGGTGAGGACGGTGACGGGAATGGCTGGCATGCGCCTTCATACAGGCAGGCGCGGGCCGCGGCATAGCGATTTGGCGAATCCGCGCACGCGCCGGCCCGCGGAAAACGTCGTTAAGCGACTGTTCACCCTTCTGGCCGAGCATGCCTCGAAACGGGACAGCACAGGGCCTCCGGGCTCGTGACGAGGCATGCATATGACCGCGACGATCCTGATCGCCGACGACGATCCAGTCCAGCGCCGCCTGCTCGAAGCCACGCTGCGCCGCTTCGGCTACGAGGTCAGCCTGGTCGAGGGCGGCGAGGCCGCGCTCCGCGCGCTCGAATCGCATGACTTCGACGTGATGATTCTCGATCTCGTCATGCCCGACCTCGACGGCATGGGCGTGCTGGAGCGCATGCGCGACAAGGGCCTGGAGACGCCGGTCATCGTCCAGACCGCCCACGGCTCGATCGACGCGGTGATCTCGGCCATGCGCGCCGGCGCCGCCGATTTCGTGGTGAAGCCGGTGGGCGCCGAGCGCCTGCAGGTCTCGATCCGCAACGCCATGAAGAGCCGGGCGCTGGAGGGCGAGGTGCGCCTGCTCTCGCGCCGCGCCGCCGGCACGCTCGGCTTCCGCGACCTCGTCAGCCGCAGCCCGGAGATGGAGCGGGTGATCCGCCTCGGCGAGCGCGCCGCCGCCTCGGGCATCCCCGTGCTGATCGAGGGCGAATCGGGCGTCGGCAAGGAGGTCGTGGCGCGGGCGATCCAAGGCGCGAGCGAGCGCCGCGGCAAGGCCTTCATCGCGGTGAATTGCGGCGCTTTGCCGGCTAATCTCGCCGAATCGATCCTGTTCGGCCACGAGAAGGGCGCGTTCACCGGCGCGAGCGAGCGCCATGTCGGCAAGTTCGCCGAGGCCAATGGCGGCACGCTCTTCCTCGACGAGGTCGGCGAGCTCACCCCCGACATCCAGGTCAAGCTGCTGCGCGCCCTGCAGGAGGGCGAGGTCGACCCGGTCGGCGCCAAGCGGCCGGTGAAGATCGATTTCCGCCTGATCTCCGCCACCAACAAGAACCTGATCGAGCTGGTGAAGGAGGGCAAGTTCCGCGAGGACCTCTATTATCGGCTGCACGTCTTCCCGGTGATGCTGCCCCCGCTGCGGGCTCGCCGGGAGGACGTTCCCGACCTCGCCCGCCACTTCATGGCCCGCTTCGCCGCCGAGGAGGGCCGCAAGATCCGCTCGATCACCGCCGAGGCCCTGGCGCTGCTCGTCGCCTATGACTGGCCGGGCAATGTCCGCCAGCTGGAGAACACCCTGTTCCGCGCCGTGGTCCTGGCCGACGGCGACGAGCTCGGCGTCGCCGAGTTCCCGCAGATCGCCGCCCTGGTCGAGGGCTTCGACGTGCGCATCCCCGCCGCGCCGGTGCTGCCGCCCAAGCCCGTCCATGCCGGGCCGGCCATGATCACCGGCCAGCCCCTGCGCGAGGTGGTGACAGTGCGCGACCCCCACACGCTGCCTCTGCTCGACGGGCGCGGCGACGTGCGCAGCATGGAGGCGATCGAGACCGAGACGCTGAAATTCGCCATCCGGCACTATCGCGGCCAGATGACGGAGGTCGCCCGCAAGCTCGGCATCGGCCGCTCGACGCTCTATCGCAAGCTTAAGGAGCTCGGCCTCGAGGCCAGCGTGCCGCAGGGCTGTGGTCTGGAGGACACGAGCGCTGGCGAAGCCGCGGCGTGATCGTTCGCACACCACAATTTGAGTTGAAGGTGCGATAAGCTTTCCGCACTGAATCCGCTGACGAAAATGTGACGCGGCGTCAAAGCGCTACGTCGATTTCCGGGGACCGATATGCGCTGCCGCGACCTGTTGTTGTGTTCCGTCGCCTTTGGCCTGGCGCTCGGGCTGGCCACCGCCTCCGCCGAGGAGAGCCGGCCCGCCGCCGCTTTCGCCGTGCCGCCCCTCAGCGCCGCCGAGAGCGCGGCGGCCTTCGCCCCCGTGACCGCGCCGCCGCCGGCCACCGCGGCGGCAAGCCCCGCGCCGGCCGCCCCCCTCGCCGCCGCGCCCGTCCGCGACGTCGCGGCGACGGCGACGGCGCAGCCCCAGCCGGCTGCCGAGCCGCCCAAAGACGCGCCCCGGGATGCAGCCCGGGCGGCGCCCTTCGACGCCGCCGAGATCGCGGCGGCCAAGGCCAGGATCGACGCCCGCGTCGCCGCCGCCGAGGCGAAGGCCGGCCAGCCCGACGAGCCGGCGGCCGCGCCCCCCGCGCCGCTCCTGTCCGCGCCCCTGGCGCCGCCGCCGGAGAGCGCCGTGCCGGCGACGCCGCCCGAAAGCGCCGCACCGGCGACGCCGCCTGCTCCCGCCGCCCCGGCGGCGGCCGCGCCCGCCGCGGATGCGGTGCGTGCCGCCCTCGCCGCCCGGCTGGCGGCGCCCCTCGCCAAGCCCGACGCCGCGCGCGCCGGC
Organism: Labrys wisconsinensis; assembly: GCF_030814995.1. Classification (GTDB taxonomy): domain Bacteria; phylum Pseudomonadota; class Alphaproteobacteria; order Rhizobiales; family Labraceae; genus Labrys; species Labrys wisconsinensis. The sequence goes on from NZ_JAUSVX010000001.1 coordinate 1,021,628, forward strand.
ATCGCCCGATTCTACGCCCTGCGCGACGACCATCCCGTCTGGATCGACGGCGGCGTGCTCACGCAGGCCGGCCGCGCCCTGGTCGACCGTCTCGGCCGGGCCGATGCGGACGGCCTCGACGCCAGGGCCTATGCCGTCTCCGGCCTCGCCGCGCTCGGCACGGGCGGCGCCACGCCCGAGGCGGCGGCCGATGCCGAGCTCGGGCTCGCCGCCGCCCTGGTCGCCTATGCCCGCGACGCGGCGAGCGGACGCGTCGACCCGAAGCTGGTCGGCCGCGACATCGTCGCCGACGACCATGCGCCGGATCCGATGCAGGTGCTGGTCTCGCTCGCCATCGCCGCCGATCCCGCGACGGTGCTCGACGGCTACAACCCGACCCAGCCGCAATTCCTGGCGCTGAAGCGCAAGCTGGCGGAGCTGCGCGCCGCCGATGCGGCGCTGGCCCAGGCCCAGCCGCCCCGGGTGCCCCCGGGCCCGACGCTGAAGGTCGGCATGGTCGATGCCCGCGTCGCCGTGCTGCGCAACCGGCTCGGCGTGGCCATGAACGACGGCGACGTCGACAGCGACGTCTATGACGAGGTGCTGGCCGACGCGGTGCGCGCCTTCCAGCGTGAGCGCCGCCTCAAGGCGACCGGCGTCCTCAGCCCGCAGACGCTCGCCGCCCTCAACGGCCAGGTCCGCGCCCCAGCGGTCAGCCCGGAAAACGACATCATCGCCAACATGGAGCGCTGGCGCTGGCTGCCGCGCGACCTCGGCGCCTCGAACGTCCTGGTCAACGTGCCGGAATACCGGGTGCGCGTCACCATGGACGGCACGGTGGTCAACGAGAGCAAGGTCGTCGTCGGCAAGCCTGATACGCCGACCCCGATCTTCTCCGACACCATGCAGTTCGTGGTGATGAACCCGTCCTGGAACGTGCCGCAGTCGATCATCAAGAACGAATACCTGCCCAAGCTCGCCACCGATCCCAACTACCTCATCCGGCAGGGCTTCGTCGTCACCTACCGCAACAACCAGATGATCGTGCGCCAGCCCCCGGGCGAGCGCAACGCGCTCGGCCATATCAAGTTCATGTTCCCGAACCGCTTTTCGGTCTATCTGCACGACACGTCCTCGCGCAGCCTGTTCGCCAGCGACAAGCGCGCCTTCAGCCATGGCTGCGTCCGCGTCGACCAGCCCTACAAGTTCGCCGAGGTGGTGATGGGGGCCGAGAACGGCTGGACCGAGCAGCGGGTCAAGAAGATGGTCGGCGGGCGCGAGCAGCGCATCGACCTGAAGCGGCAGCTGCCGGTGCATATTGCCTACTTCACCGCTTTCGTGGATGATGACGGCGAACTGAAGCGGCTCGACGACATCTACGGCTACAACAGGCGCGTGCTCGCGGCTCTGGGGCTGATGAGGTGAAATAAGGCGGAGCCGTTCGTCTTTTTGCCATCTTTGCGCGCCAGAAAACGCACAAAGGCTGCCGGAACGCCGCGTATCGCCTGGCTTCCGAGACGGCCGATCGCAAGCACGGCGTGGGATAGTTGGGGGTCGGATGGTCGGTCAACGGTGCCTTAACCTATCTCGGCAAGACTCTGTCAACGATGACGGCCTTTCGGGCGCAGCAATGCGTCGAATGCCGTCTCAGACACGCCGAGAGCCGTGACCGTGCCGAGCCCCCTCTACCCCCTTTCGCGAAGCGGCGTGCGCAAAGCGCTTCGCATCGCCTTCACCCTGGCGGCGTCCATTCTGACGCTGGGCGTGCTCGTCCGCCCGACCGAAGATGCCGTGGCCAACGGCGACACCCGCTCGATCAGCCTGGTGCACATGCACACGGGCGAGACCCTCGACGTCGTCTACAAGCGCAACGGCGTCTATGACGCCGACGCGCTGAAGAAGCTCAACTGGTTCCTGCGCGACTGGCGCCGCGAGGAGCCGACCCGCATGGATCCGCGCCTGTTCGACATCGTCTGGATGTCCTACCGCGCCGTCGGCGCCACCCAGCCGATCCATGTCGTCTGCGGCTACCGCGCCCCCGAGACCAACGCCATGCTGCGCCGGCGCTCGCGCGGCGTCGCCAAGTTCAGCCAGCACACGCTCGGCAAGGCGATGGACTTCTACATTCCCGGCGTGCGCCTGTCGGACCTGCGCGCCGCCGGCCTCAAGCTGCAGCGCGGCGGCGTCGGCTTCTATCCGACCTCCGGCTCGCCCTTCATCCACATGGACGCCGGCAGCGTGCGCATGTGGCCGAAGATGACCCGCGCCCAGCTCGCCAGCATCTTCCCCGACGGCAAGACCGTCCATATTCCTGCCGACGGCCGGCCCATGCCGGGCTACCAGGCGGCCTATGCCGAACTGCAGCGCAACGGCGGCTCGGTGGGCGGCTTCGTCGGCGGCGACGAGGACGATGGCGGCGGGCCCTCCTTCTTCGCCCGCCTGTTCGGCGGCGGCGGTTCGACGGAAACCGCCGCGCGCGACACGCAGCGCCCGCAGGCGGTGGTCATGGCCGGCAAGACCGGCACGGTCATCGCACCGGCGCCGATGCCGGCCGCAACCCGCGTCCCAGCGCCCGCGCCGACACCCGCTGCGCCCGAGCCCGCGCCGGTGGTGGTGGCGAAGCTCGAGCGCACCGTGCCGATTCCGTTGCCCGAGCCCCGTCCGGCCGAGCTCGCCGGGCCGCAGCTCGCCTGGCAGGCGGGTCCGGACGGCCAGCCGGCGACCGCCGTGGTCGCGGCCGCCAGCATCCCGCTGCCGCCCGCCCGGCCGGGTCTCGACCGGGCCGCGGACGCGCCGCCGGTGCAGCTCGCCGCTCTCGATCAGACGCAGGACGCTTCGCCGGAGCTGCGCCCCGGCGCGCCGGTCATGGCCGACGCCTCGCGCAGCATCGACCTCCTCCTGCGCCGCGACACGCCGCTGCCGCCGAGCCGCGCCCTCGGCTTCGCCGATGCCGGCGCCGGGCTGATCGCCAAGCCGCGCAGCGAACGGCCGCCGCTGATCGCCACCCGCTTCGAGAAGCTCAACTTCGTCTCCGTCACCGCGCCCGTCGCGACAGCCCGCAACAAGGCGCAGGCCGGGCTGGTGCGTCCGGACCTCAAGAGCGTCGGCTCGCTCATCCCGGCGCCGTCCAAGGTGGTGGTGATGCGCTTCGGCGTCGCCGCCTACCAGGACCTGCGGGCGGAGAAGTTCACCGGCACCGCGATCAAGCCGCTGCGCACCGCCAGCTTCGCCCTGGCGCCCGACATCATCACCGGCAGCGTCGCCAAGCCCGACCCCGGCCTGAACTGACCGTCACCAGGCCGTCGGCTCGCCCGGCGCCGCCGCTTCGATGGCGAGGGCATGAACGCCGGCGGCGAACGCCTCGCGCAGCGCCTCGTTCACCAGCCGGTGGCGCTCGACCCGGCTGCGTCCGCCGAAAGCCGCCGAGACGACGCGCACGCGAAAATGGCTCTCCCCGCCCGGCCGATACCCGGCATGGCCGGCATGGGCGGCCGACTCGTCGAAGACGAGCAGGCGTTCGGGCTGGAGCGCCGCGGTCAGGCGTGCTTCGATCAGGGAACGCATCGACATCGGATCCTCCGGCAAGGGGCACGGCCGCTTAGGCCCTTTGGCGCCGCGCGGTCAAGATCGGCCGGGAGCGGTTGACATCGCCCCGCGGCACGGCAGCTATGATCCGACAGCTCAACGAGACCCGCCCCTTGCCGACCCAAACCGTTCCGATGCCCCGCCGCCGCTCCAACCTGCGCATCTTCATGCCGACGCTGGCGGTGCTCGTCCTCGCCATCGCCTGGTCCGGCTTCTGGTGGTTCGCCGCCGGCCAGACCGACCGGGCCCTCGCCGAGTTCATCGCGCGCGAAGCCGAGAAGGGCCGCGTCATCACCTGCGCCAGCCAGAGCACCGGCGGCTTCCCCTTCCGGCTCGAGATCCGCTGCCAGGATCCGCGGGTGGACGTGACGCGGGACGACGGCTCCTTCAGCCTCACCGCCAGGAGCCTCGTCGCCGTGGCCCAGGCCTACCAGCCCTCGCGCCTGGTCGCCGAGGTCGAGGGGCCGCTGGTGTTCACGCCGCGCGACCGGCCGGTCTCGGTCGAGACGACCTGGAAGAGCGCCGAGGCGAGCCTGGTGCTCGGCCTCGCCGGGCCGCAGCGCGTCTCCGCGGTGATCGAGGGCGCCGACGTCACCGCCGTCGAGGGCGACCAGCGCCGTCCGCTGCTCGGCCGGGCTCGCATCGAGGCCCATGCCCGCCTGGCCGAAGGCGCCGACGCCGCGCCGGGCAATTACGACCTCGTCACCCTGGTCGATGCCGGCAGCGTCCCCGACCTCGACGCCGCCATGGGCGGCGATGCCGCGCCGGTGCGAATCGAGTTCCAGGGGCTGGTGACGCGGCTGCTCGATCTTTCGCCGAAGTCGCTGCGCCAGCGGCTGCGCGATTGGCAGCAGGCGGGCGGCACGTTGCGCGTGGTGCTGGCGCGCATCGATCGCGGCCCGTCGACGGCCAAGGCGGTCGGCGACCTCGCCCTCGACGCCGAGGGCCGGCCGACGGGCGCGCTCACCGTGACGCTGTCGGGCGTCGGCGAGCTCAGCGCCGCGCTGAAGCATTCCAACCTGGTGCCGGGCAACATCGCCAACCTGCTCGGCGTCGGCCTGGCCCTGCTCGGCAAGCCCACCAACATCGACGGCAAGCCGGCCGTGGAGGTGCCACTCAACCTGCGCGACGGCCGCGCCGCGGTCGGGGCCTTTCCCGCCGGCAAGCTGCCCAGCCTGTTTGGCACGCCCTGAGGCGTCGGCCGGCTACGGGCGGCGCCGATTTGCCGCGGCCGGGTTGAACAAGGGACGGCCGTCGGCATTATGATCCCAGCAAGGTGCGATCTCCGATCGCCGCCGATTCGCTCCGGAGCTTTCATGGCCGACACCATCGCCCACGCCTCGCAAGCCCCCGATGCGCCGTCCCTCGGCGTCCTGCCGGAATGGAACCTCGCCGACCTCTATCCCGGCATCGACTCGCCGGAGGTGGCGGCGGATCTGGGCCAGGCGCTCGGCCTGTGCAAGGCGTTCGAGGATGCCAACAAGGGCCGGCTCGAGGCGATCCTGCGTGAGGCGGGCGGCCCGGCACGCCTCGCCGCTGTCATCGCCGACTACGAGGCGATCGAGGACAAGCTCGGCCGCATCGCCTCCTTTGCCGGCCTGGTCTATGCCGGCGACACCACCGATCCCCGGCGCGCGAAGTTCTACGGCGACGTGCAGGAGAAGCTGACCACCGCCTCCTCGCATCTCCTGTTCTTCACGCTGGAGCTGAACCGGCTCGACGATGCGCTGCTGGCGCAGAGCCTGGCCGATCCGCGGCTCACCCATTGGAAGCCCTGGCTGGAGGACATCCGCCGCGACAAGCCGCACCAGCTCGAGGATCGCATCGAGCAGCTGTTCCACGAGAAGTCCGTCACTGGCCGCGGGGCGTGGAACCGGCTGTTCGACGAGACCATTGCCGGGCTGCGCTTCAAGGTCGACGGCCAGGAGCTCACCCTGGAGCCGACGCTCAACCTGCTGCAGGACACGACGCCGGAGAAGCGCGAGGCGGCGGCCCACGCGCTGGCCGACACCTTCAAGGACAATCTGCGCCTCTTCACCCTGATCACCAACACGCTGGCCAAGGACAAGGAGATCTCCGACCGCTGGCGCGCCTTCGAGGACGTGGCCGATTCGCGCCATCTCGCCAACCGGGTCGAGCGCGAGGTGGTCGACGCGCTGGTCGCCGCGGTGCACGAGGCCTATCCGCGCCTGTCGCACCGCTATTACCGCCTGAAGGCGCGCTGGTTCGGCCGCGACAAGCTCGCCCATTGGGACCGCAACGCGCCGCTGCCCAAGGTGGAAAGCCGCGTCATCGGCTGGGAGGAGGCGCGCGACACGGTGCTGGACGCCTATGCCGGCTTCTCGCCGCGCATGTCGGCGATCGCGCGGCGCTTTTTCGACGAGAGCTGGATCGATGCGCCGGTGCGCCCCGGCAAGGCGCCGGGCGCCTTCGCGCACCCGACCGTGCCCTCGGCGCATCCCTATGTGCTGCTCAACTACATGGGCAAGACGCGAGACGTCATGACCCTGGCCCACGAGCTCGGCCACGGCGTGCACCAGGTGTTGGCCGCCCCGAACGGCGCGCTGATGGCGCCGACGCCGCTGACCCTGGCCGAGACCGCCTCCGTCTTCGGCGAGATGCTGACCTTCCGCGCCCTGCTCGCCAAGGCCGAGACGCCGGCGCAGAAGCGCGCCATGCTCGCCTCCAAGGTCGAGGACATGATCAACACGGTGGTCCGCCAGATCGCCTTCTACAGCTTCGAGCGGCGGGTGCACCTGGAGCGCCGCAACGGCGAGCTGACCGCCGAGCAGCTGGGCGAGATCTGGCTCGGCGTACAGAGCGAGAGCCTCGGCCCGGCGATCGACCTCAGGCCGGGCTACGAGACCTTCTGGACCTATATCCCGCACTTCATCCACTCGCCCTTCTACGTCTACGCCTATGCCTTCGGCGACTGCCTGGTGAACTCGCTCTACGGCGTCTACCGCAACGCCGACGCGGGCTTCGCCGAGCGCTATCTCGCCATGCTGGCGGCCGGCGGCACCAGGCACCATTCCGAGCTGCTGGCGCCCTTCGGCCTCGACGCGCGCGATCCCGCCTTCTGGCAGATCGGCCTCGGCATGATCGAGGGCATGATCGCCGAGCTGGAGGCGATGGGGTGAGAATCAATCGTCGCGAGCGACGATCCTGGCGTAGCTGTCCCTGAAGTTGCGGCCGATCCTCTGGCGCAGCGCGGTCATGATGCGTTCCGGCAGCAGTCCATAGGACCAGCGAACCGCTTCACCATGCGGGATCGGCCGCAAATCCGGGCCGGGCCAGGTGAAGCGGTTGACCTCGGTCGCGACGATCCAGGAAGGTTGGTCGTCGAGACCCAGGCGTCGTTTGACCGGGAGCGGGATCACGACAGCATCTCGTTCCGCAGCCGGTGCGGAATGGGTCACCGGCGCGACGTAGACGATGGTCGACTCACCGGCTTTCCGGACGGCGAGGACGACGACCACCGGCCGATCCTTCCGGCCTTCCGAACGGCCTTCTGCCTGTTCGCCGTTCCAGAGATACGAGTAGGCGATCACCAATCCGGGACTTGGATCGGGGATCATCGAAAGCTCTCGGGCACCTCGTCATTGTACCGATGAGCCTCTTCGGGAAGAGGAGCGGTGAGGATGAGATTGATCTCCTCCTCCGAGAGTTCCGTGACGAGGAGCGCCTTCCTGTCCCGCAGCTTCAGCCGCTCATATTCCTCCACATCGACCAGGGCGAAGCGGTCGCGGCCGTTCCTGGTGATGATCACCGGCTCCTTGAGGGCGGCGTCCTGCCATTTGCCGATATTCTTCTGGAATTCCGCCGAGCTCACCCGTGCCATGATGCCGCCTCCGATCACAGCGCATCCTACCAGATCGGCCTCTTCCGGACCATCCGGAAGTTCCGGATCGGCGAAACGATTCGGAGCAGCAAACATTTTCGAACAATGTGGTCTCGCTATCCCTGCGCTTGCCGCCACGCCGAGCGAGTCGCGCGCCGGAATCCTGCGATCGAGGTGGCAGCACGGCGTGCATCGATCGCCGGCTAAGCGGAGCGCAACCGGCCCGGCCACAAGCCTGCCGTTCAATTCGCCTCATGCAAATTCGAACAATTTCAATCGAAATATAGCTTGCCATGTTCGGTTTTGTTCTTAAGCTCCCCTGTCGCGATGCGGGGCCGCCGGCCCGTGTCATCGGACAGCGCGGATGAGGCGGTCATGACGACCATCGAGCTCGGCCAAGCCTCCGGGACCCGGGAGGGCGCCCTGTGAGCAGCGCCGGCGACCGCGGGTCGGCTGCGCGCCGCCGCTTCGGCCTGCATGCCGGCCTCGCCCTGGTCTGTGCCCTGGTGCTGCTGCCGCCGCTCTGGGTGCTGCGCACCAGCCTCTTGCCGGAGCAGCTCTCCTACAGCGGCGAGATCATGCCGGCCTTCACCCTGGAGAACTATTCGGGCCTCATGGCCGGCCGCTTCGGCCAGTCCTACCTCAACAGCCTGATCGTCGCCGTCGGCTCGGTGGTGCTGGCGCTGCCCTTCGCCGCCACCACCGGCTATGCCTTCGCGCGCTTCCGCACCGGCGGGCGCTGGGCCCGCTTCGCCGTGCTCGCCACGCAGATGCTGCCGCCGGTGGCGCTGGTGCTGCCGGTCTTCAGCCTGTTCCGGGCGCTCGAGCTCTCCAACAGCCTCATCGGCCTGGTGATCGTCTACGCCGCCCTCAACCTGCCCTTCCTGACCTGGATCCTGATGGGCTTCTTCGAAGGCATCCCGGTGGATCTCGAATGGGCGGCGATGACCGACGGCGCCACCGCCTGGGGCGCCTTCTGGCGCATCGTCCTGCCGGTGTCGCTGCCCGGCATCGCCGCCGCCGGCGTGCTCGGCTTCATCCTGGCCTGGAACGAGTTCCTGTTTGCGCTGGTGCTGACCGGACCGGCGACCGCGACGATCCCGGTCGCGCTCGCGGCGCTGCAGACCTCGAACGGCGTCGCCATCGCCAAGGTCTCGGCCGGCGTGGTGCTGGCGGTGCTGCCGCTCGCCATCGCCTCGCGCTTCATCCAGCGCTTCCTCGTCCAGGGCCTGACGTTCGGCAGCGTGAAATAGGCGGCGCGACCGCCACATCCCGAGGGAGAAGAACCATGATCGCGAGAAAGACGTTCCTGAAGGCGGCGCTCGGCGCAGCCGCCGCGGCCGTGCTGGCGGCCTCGCCCGCCCGTGCCGCCGATCCCGTCACCCTGCACGCCCTGATGGAGGACGTGCCGGAGACCAAGATCATCGAGGCGCTGCTGCCGGAATTCGAGAAGCAGACCGGCATCAAGGTCGAGTTCGAGAAGATCGGCTACCCCGACATGCACGACAAGCTGGTGGCCCAGCTCACCGCGCCGCAGAGCTTCTACAACCTGCTCGAGGTCGATTTCCTCTGGGCCGGCGAATTCCCCGCAGCCGGCTGGCTGACGGACCTGACGCCCTTCGTCCAGAAGTCGAAATTCGACCTCGTCCCGTTCATCCCCTCGACCCTCGACCTGCTCGGCCGCGGCAAGGACAGCCTCCACCTCGTGCCCATGTACAATTACTCCATGGGGCTGCTCTACCGCACCGACCTCCTCGCCGACGACAAGCTGAAGGCGGCCTATCAGGCCGAGAGCGGCAAGGCGCTGGCGCTGCCGCAGACGCTGGAGGACTATGTTGCCGTCGCCAAGTTCATGAAGGCCCATGCCGGCGTCGCCGGCGCCGCCATGCAGGGCCAGCGCGGGGACCCCAACAGCATGGAGTTCTCCAACTATCTCTTCTCCGCCGGCGGGGCCTATCGCGACGCCCAGGGCAAGGCCGGCCTCGACACGTCGGAGGGCAGGAAGGCGCTCGACCTCTATGTCGACGCCATCCAGCACGCCGCCCAGCAGGGCGCGCTCTCCGCGACGCTCGACGACACCATGCGGCTGATGTGCAGCGGCACCGCCTTCAGCATGGTCACCTATTGGTGGATGCTGCCGCAGATGACCGACGCGCAGAAATGCCCGGCCGTCGCCGGCAAGGTCGCCCTGGCTGTCATGCCCGGCGGCCATGGCGAGAGCGGCGGCTGGGGCTGGGGCATCCCGAAGAACACCACGCCGGAGGAGCAGGAAGCGGCCTGGACCTTCATCCAGTGGGTGCAGAGCAAGGAGATCTCGGTGAAGCGCGCCCTGGAAGGCCATGCCCCGGTGCGCAGCGACGTCTATGCCGATCCGGCGGTGCTCGCCAAGTACCCCTTCTACAAGATCGCCGGCGACGTCGTCGCCTCCGGCAAGGCCTTCCCGATCTTCACCTATTCCGCCCAGTACGAGGACGTGCTCGGCGCCCAGCTCTCGCTCGCCGCCGGCGGCCAGGCGACGACCGCGGCGGCGCTGAAGGCGGCCTCCGACGGGCTGCAGCAGCTCCTCGACAAGTAACCGAACGCACCGGCGCGGCCAGCCTGCCGCGCCGGATGCCCTCCGGACCTCCAGCCCCAGCCGCCGATGCTTGCCGCGATCAGAGCCCGATGGAGCGACCGCAACTGGCGGCTCGGCTGGAGCTTCGCCCTGCCCGGGCTGATGCTGCTGGCAATCGTCATGGGCTTTCCGCTGGCCTATGCGCTGGTCCTCTCCGTCTCGTCCATGACGCTCCTGAAGCCCCAGCTCCTGCCCCTGGTCGGCCTGAAGAACTTCGCCACCATGCTGTCCGACCCGCTGTTCTGGCAGGCGCTGTGGCTGACCGTGCGCTATTCCGCGACCACGGTGATCGGCGAGTTCGTCGTCGGCCTCGGCGTGGCGCTGATGCTGAACCGCACCGTGCGCATGAAGCCGGTCTATTTCGCCGTCCTGACCATTCCGATGGCGATGTCGCCGATCAGCGTCGCCCTGGTCTGGCGCATGCTGCTGCAGCCCAATCTCGGCATCGCCAACCACCTCCTGGAATCGGCCGGCCTGCCGCGCCTCGACTGGCTCGGCACGCCCGGCATGGCGCTCGGCACCATGGTGGCGATCGACATCTGGCAGCAGACCTCCTTCGTGGTGCTGATCCTGGCCGCGGGCCTGGCGGCGCTGCCGCGCGAGCCCTACGAGGCCGCCGAGGTCGACGGCGCCAAGCCCTGGCAGCAATTCGTCTACATCACCCTGCCGATGCTGCGGCCGGTCGCCGCCATCACCGTGATCATCCAATTGATCAACGAGTTCCGCACCTACGACCTGCCCTTCGTGCTGACCCGCGGCGGGCCCGGCAATGCCACCGAGGTGCTGAGCCTGTTCGCCTATCGCCGCGCCTTCCTCGGCCTCTCCCTCAACGAAGGCGCCGCCGCGGCCTTCGTGCTCCTCATGATCGTGCTGATCCTGACCGTGATCTTCTTCGCGGTGCTGGAGCGCGTGCGGCCGGAGGGCGAGCGCGCCTGAGAAGGCCCTCGGAGCCGCAAGCGTTCAGCGCGTCCGATCGTCATGGTCGGTCGTTCCGGCATTGACCCGCCGTTCCAGCTCCGCAGCCAGCATCTCAGCCAGCTCCGGCGGCGTCTCGCCCACCCCATAGACACGGCGCGGCCGCCCCTGCGCCTGCATGCGCTCGAAATCCTCGACGCTCATCAGGACGAAACGCGGCTTTCGGTGATGCGTGATCATCACCGGCTCCTTGCTGGCGATATGTGTGACCGTGCCGATCTGCTGTGTGAGCTCGACCGTGCTGAACTCGCGCATGGCGCACTCCAAAATCATGAATTTCTGGAATATATAGATATTTCGGCAAAGAGCGAGATCGAACGCCACGGCATGGCTTCCTCGCGGAAAAGATCCCATATCCGGAGGCAAGGGACTTCGATCGTTCGGGAGCACGGATCGCGGTATTGATGGCTCGCCTTTTCTCCATGCTGTTCGCCCTCGCCAGCCTCGGCGGTGCCGGCCTGGTCGCGCTGCCCGCGGCCTATCAGAGCGCGGCGCTGCTGACCGCGGGCGACGACCCCGCGGCCATCAGCGCCCTGCGCCTCACCCCGGCGCTGACCACGGACCGCATCGCCGCGGAGGCGGACGGCGCGCTGGCGGCCGGCGATGCGAACCTGGCGGAAAGCTTCGTCGCCCTCGCCGACCAGCACGGCGTGCCGGTCGATGCAGCCCGTCGCGCCCGCGTGGAGCAGGCGGCCGCGGGCAGCGTGAGCGAGACCGCCTATGACTTTGCCCGCGGCGCCGTCGTCGGCGACGTCGGCGGCATCACCGGCCTCGCCGGGGCCTTCGCCGGCGACATGGTCGGCATCGGCGACGTGCGCGACCTCACGCGCGAGGGCTGGCGCGCCGCCCGTGGCGAGGAGGTCGACAAGCTGATCGTCGGCCTCGCGGCCGTGGGCCTGGCGGTCACGGCCGCGACCTGGGGCAGCCTCGGCGAGACGGCGCCGCTGCGCGGCGGCCTGTCGCTGGTCAAGAAGGCCCGCAGGGCGGGCACCCTGTCCCGCGAGCTCACCGAGAGCGTCGGCCGGGCGCTGGCCAAGGCGATCGACGGCCCGGCGCTGGAGCGGGCGCTGGCGGCCGCCGGCCGGCTGGAGCTCCCGACCGCGGCCAAGGAGGCGGCGCGGGCGATCCAGCCCGCGGCCGTGGCGCCGCTCGGGGCCATGGGCCGCGACGCCTTCACCCTGTTCCGGCGTGCCGACGCCCGCACGGTGGAGGACGTGCTGGCGGTGGCACGGTCGCCCGCCGAGGTTGGCCGGGCCGCGCGTCTCTCCGAGCGGCTCGGGCGCGGCACGCGGGCGGCGCTGAAGGTCCTGGGACGCGGCGCCCTGCTGCTCGGCGCCGGCGCCTGGACCCTGCTGGGCTGGCTCGCCGCCGGTCTGTTCTATGCCTATGCGGTGTCGCGGGGCGCCAGGCGCTTCGGCGAGCGGCTGGGGCGGCGGCGCTGGCGCCGCCGCAGGGTCGGATCGACCTTCCCGTTCAGCTGGCGCCGAACAGCGACACCCGCTCCGGCAGATGCTCGACCAGCGGCTTGAACACGCCGTCGGCCGGGTCGCGCACCAGGAGGCGGCCGGTGGCGATGCCGAAATAGGCGCCGTGCAGATGCATCTCGCCGGCCGCCACGCGCCGGCGCACCGAGCCGAAGGTCATGAGGTTGGCCAGGCTCTGGTCGACCGCCGCCAGCTCCAGCCGGGTGATGTAGTCCGGGCTCGGCTCCTCGCCCGGGTCCTCCAGCATGTCGGCGGCGGGGGCGATGATCGACATCCACTTGCCGATGAAGTCGCCGGACGACAGCGGCGCCCGCTTCTCGGCGAAGGAGCGGATGCCGCCGCAGCGGGCATGGCCCATCACCACGATGTGCTTGACCATCAGCGCCTGGACCGCGAACTCGAGCGCGGCGCTGACGCCGTGGAACTGGCCGCCGGTCTCGTAGGGCGGCACCAGGTTGGCGACGTTGCGCACCACGAACAATTCGCCAGGCCGGGCGTCGAAGATCACCTCCGGCGACACCCGGCTGTCGCAGCAGCCGATCAGCAGGATCTCCGGGTTCTGGCCGCTCTCGGCCAGCTCCTCGTAGCGCTGCCGCTCCTGGCGGAAGCGGTCGCCGAGAAAGCTGCGATAGCCGGCGCTGAGCCGCTCCGGAAAGACCGGAGCGTCCGGCGCGGCGTCCGCGGCAGGACCGGGTGCCTCGGCCATGCCCGTCAGGCCGCCAGGTTGCGCAGCACGTATTGCAGGATGCCGCCGTTCCGGAAGTAGTCGAGCTCGTCCAGCGTGTCGATGCGGCAGAGCAGCGGCACCCTGGTCGCCGTGCCGTCGGCGGCGGTGATGGTCGCCTCCACGCTCTGGCGCGGCTTGAGGTCGGCAATGCCGGTGATGGTCACCGTCTCGTCGCCCTTGAGGCCGAGCGTCTGCCAGGACGTGCCCTCCTGGAAGGTGAAGGGCACAACGCCCATGCCGACCAGGTTGGAGCGGTGGATGCGCTCGAAGGACTGGGCGACGACGGCCCGGACCCCGAGCAGCTTGGTGCCCTTGGCCGCCCAGTCGCGCGAGGAGCCGGTGCCGTACTCCTTGCCGGCGAACACCACCAGCGGCACGCCCTCGGCCTTGTAGCGCATGGCGACATTGTAGATCGGCGCCTGCTCGCCGTCGGGATAATGGATGGAGATGCCGCCCTCGATGCCGGCCACCATCTGGTTCTTGATGCGGATATTGGCGAAGGTGCCGCGCATCATCACCTGGTGGTTGCCGCGCCGCGTGCCGTACTGGTTGAAGTCGACCGGCCGGACCTGGTGGTCGCGCAGATATTCGCCAGCCGGGCTGGCGGCCTTGATCGAGCCGGCCGGCGAGATGTGGTCGGTGGTGATGGAATCCAGGAACAGGCCGAGGATATGGGCACCGACCACGTCGGTGGGCGTTTCCGGCGTCTTCTCCATGCCGACGAAATAGGGCGGGTTCTGCACATAGGTCGAGCGATCGTCCCAGGCATAGGTCTCGCCCTTCGGCGCCTGGATCGCCTGCCAGTTCTCGTCGCCCTTGAACACGTCGGCATATTTCGACTGGAACATCGCCTTGGTGACGTATTGGTCGATCACCGCCTGGATCTCGTGGGCGCTCGGCCAGACATCCCTGAGATAGACCGGCTTGCCGTCCGTGCCGGTGCCGAGCGGCTCGGTGGTGAGGTCGACCTGCAGGGAGCCGGCGAGCGCATAGGCCACCACCAGCGGCGGCGAGGCGAGGTAGTTGGCCTTGACGTCCGGATTGACGCGACCCTCGAAGTTGCGGTTGCCGGAGAGCACGGCGGCGGCGACGAGATCGCCCTTGTTGACCGCCTCGGAGATCGCCTCCGGCAGCGGGCCCGAATTGCCGATGCAGGTGGTGCAGCCGAAGCCGACTAGGTTGAACCCGAGCGCGTCGAGATCGGGCTGCAGGCCGGACACCCGGAGATATTCCTCCACCACCTGCGAGCCCGGCGCCAGCGAGGTCTTGACCCACGGCCGGGACTTCAGACCCTTCTCATGCGCCTTGCGGGCGAGCAGGCCGGCGGCGACCAGCACGGAGGGGTTGGAGGTGTTGGTGCAGGAGGTGATGGCGGCGATGGTCACCGCGCCGTGCTTCAGGGCGTAGTCGTGGCCCTCGACCGGCACGGCCTTGCCCGCCTCGCCAGGCTTCTTGAACTCGCCCTCGAGCGCGGCGAGGAAGCCTGCCTTGGCGTCGGTGAGCAGCACGCGGTCCTGCGGCCGCTTCGGGCCGGCCAGGGACGGCAGCACGGTGGAGATGTCGAGCTCCAGCACGTCGGTGAACACGGGGTCGGGGGTCGCGGCGGTGCGGAACATGCCCTGGGCTTGGCTATAGGCCTCGACCAGCGCGATGCGGTCGGCCTCGCGCCCGGACTTGTCGAGATAGCGCAGCGTCTCCGCATCGACCGGGAAGAAGCCGCAGGTCGCGCCGTATTCCGGCGCCATGTTGCCGATGGTGGCCTTGTCCTCCAGCGTCATGGCGTCGAGGCCCGGGCCGAAGAATTCGACGAACTTGCCGACCACGCCCTTCTTGCGCAGCATCTGCGTCACGGTCAGCACCAGGTCGGTGGCGGTGACGCCGGCGGCGAGCTTGCCGGTGAGGCGGAAGCCGACCACTTCCGGGATCAGCATCGAGATCGGCTGGCCGAGCATGGCCGCCTCCGCCTCGATGCCGCCGACGCCCCAGCCGAGCACGCCGAGACCGTTGATCATGGTCGTGTGGCTGTCGGTGCCCACCAGCGTGTCGGGATAGGCGGTCTCGGCGCCGTCGGCGTCCTTGCCGGTCCACACGGCCTGCGCCAGATATTCGAGGTTGACCTGGTGGCAGATGCCGGTGCCCGGCGGCACGACGCGGAAATTGGTGAAGGCCGACTGGCCCCATTTCAGGAACTTGTAGCGCTCCTGGTTCTGCTCGTATTCGCGGGCGACGTTCTTGCCGAAGGCGTCGCTGGTGCCGAAATAGTCGACCACCACGGAATGGTCGATGACGAGGTCGACCGGCACGAGCGGGTTGATCTTGGTCGGGTCGCCGCCGAGCGCCCGCATGGCATCGCGCATGGCGGCGAGGTCGACGACGGCGGGCACGCCGGTGAAGTCCTGCATCAGCACCCGGGCCGGC
Source organism: Labrys wisconsinensis (assembly GCF_030814995.1). Taxonomy (GTDB): domain Bacteria; phylum Pseudomonadota; class Alphaproteobacteria; order Rhizobiales; family Labraceae; genus Labrys; species Labrys wisconsinensis. The sequence continues at coordinate 1,037,251 of NZ_JAUSVX010000001.1, forward strand.
CGGAAGGCGATCTCCTTCTCGGCCTTGCCGCGGTTGACCAGGAAGGCGGCGACCGCCTCGATATCGGCCTTGGTGACGCTGCGCCCATCCTCGAAGCGCAGCAGGTTCTCGAGCAGCACCTTCATCGAGGTCGGCAGGGCCGAGATGCCCGCCAGGCCGTTCGCCTCGGCCGCCTTCAGCGAATAGTACCGGTAGGTCTTCGCCCCCACCTGCAGGGTCTGGCGGGCTTTGAAGCTGTCGAGCGGGGCCATTGAACTCTCCGGGCGGGCTTTCGACCAAGACGGGATGGCGGCCGGGAACCGAGCGAACCTGTTGCGCCGCAACATCCGACGCCGGTTATATAGAAAGATTCTGATCGGCCCGCTAGACCGACGAAAGGTCACGGCCCGCCGCCGATTCGGCGGCCTTTTCGCAGCCTTAATACACCACCCCGGTGAGGTAGAGGCCGTGCGGCGGCGCCAGGGCGGCGCAGCGCGCCCGCTCGCGCGCCTCCAGCGCCGCCACGAGGTCGGCCTCGCTCCACGAGCCGTCGCCGACGCGCTTCAGCGAGCCCACCATCGAGCGCACCTGGTTGTGCAGGAAGGAGCGCGCCGCCGCCTCGACATGGATCTCGCCGTCCCGGCGGACCACGTCCAGCCGGTCCAGCGTCTTCATCGGGCTGTCGGACTGGCAGTCCGCCGCCCGGAACGTGGTGAAGTCGTGATGGCCGAGGAGCCGCTGCGCGGCGCGGTGCATGGCGTCCGCGTCCAGGGCTTTGCGCGAATGCCAGCAGCGCAGCCGCTCCAGCGCCAGCGGCGGGCGGCGGTCGATGATGCGGTAGAGATAGCGCCGGCCCTTGGCCGAGAAGCGGGCGTCGAACGCCTCCGGCACCTTTTCCGCCGCCAGGATCGAGACCTGCTCCTCCATCAGGGTGAGGTGGGCGTTGAGCGCGTCGCGCACCTGGTCGGTCCGCCACTCCTTGGCCAGCATCACCGAGGCGACCTGGCCGGTGGCGTGCACCCCCGCATCGGTTCGCCCGGCGCACTGGATGCGCAGGGCCTCGCCGGTGAAAGCCTCGATCGCCTCCTCCACCACCTGCTGCACGGCGCGGCCATTGGCCTGGCGCTGCCAGCCGGCATAGGGCGTGCCGTCATATTCGATCAGGAGCTTGTAGCGGGGCATCGGGCTTGGTTGGCGGTCACGCCGGCAGACCGACGCCGCCGGCCGGCACCGTCTCCGCCGTCTTCTCGAAGCCGCGGATCAGCGGCCGCGCCTCGGTGATCGCGGCGCGCACCGCGGGCAGCTGCAGCGAGGCCTGATGGCTCTGCGCGCTGTCCCAGACCTCCGTCACCCAGAGGACGTCGGCGTCGGCCGCGTCCTTGGCCACGACGTAGCTCAGGCAGCCCGGCATGCCCTCCGTGCCTCGCAGCAGCAGGGCGATGAGCGCGTCGCGCTGCCCCGGGGCAGCCGTGATCTTGCCGATCATGCCGTACATCGTCTCCTCCTCAGCTCTCGCGCGCGACAGATACGGCGCCGGCCGGGCTCCTCTCAGGACAGCGTCGCGCCCCTGCCGAGACCGGCCCCCTTCAGGAATTCCGGCACCTTCATCGGTGCCTTGCCGGCCCGCTGCACCTCGATCAGGCGCACCGCGCCCTCGCCGCAGGCGACGGCGAGCGCCTCGTCGAGCACCGTGCCGGGCGCGCCGGCGCCCTCGGCAAGCGTCGAGCGCAGCGCCTTGACCCGCTGCGGGCCCTGGCCCCAGTCCGCCTC